>NZ_AZUQ01000001.1:1285606-1607008 GCF_000527155.1 Haloglycomyces albus DSM 45210
CGTGATTCGCGGAACCATGGAGGATCAGGTCCGGGAGATCGGGGCCATGAAGGCCATCGGCCTGCCCGACAAATCCATCTCGGGTCTGTACCTGTCGAAGTACCGGGCGATGACCTTGCTGGCCTGCGTGGTCGGCGGTTTGCTGGCGATCGTGGCGACGGATCTGTTGACACAGACCATTCAGGTCAACTACGCCGACGCTCCAGTGGGCTGGACGACGTTCGTGGTACCGGTCGTGGCCTTGGCGCTGGTGTACCTGTTCGTGGTGGGAATCTGCCGTCGGGTCTTCCGCAAGGTTCGCAAGATTCAGGTCGTCAACGCTCTGGTCCACGGCAGCACTCTCGACGATCGGCAGACCGCGCGCCGCGCCAAACGGCAGGCACGCCGCAGCCGCAAGAGCAGTCTCGCCTCGTACCGGGGAAGCAATGTCAACCGCCGCCTGACCTTGCTCGATCTGCGAGCCGAAGCCGGGCAGTGGCTGTTGGTTCCGACGGTGTTCGCTCTCGCCTATGTGCTCATGGCGCTCCCGCTGAACCTCCTCAACACCTTCGAGAGCCCCAAGTTCGTCACCTACATGGGAGCGTCGGAAAGCGACCTGCGGGCGGACCTGCAGTTCTCGGAGGACGTCGACACGGTCCGGGAGGACATGTACGCCGACATGCGCTCCGACGACCGGCTGGCCGAGGTCCGCTCGTTCGCCAACGTGCTGTACGAGACCGAAGGGGAAGAAGGCTGGGAGACCTTCCGCGTGGAAGTGGGGGATTACTCCTCTAGCGGCATCGAGTTCGTCGACGGGGGACTCCCCGAAGCCGGTGAAATCGCCGTCTCCGTGTTGAACTCCGAGAAGTACGACCTGTCTCCGGGCGACGATCTGGACATTCGCCACGGCGAGGAGACCGAGACCGTCGCCGTCAGCGGCGTCTATCAGGACGTCACCTCCGGCGGATACACCGCCAAGATGCAGGGCGAGGTGACCGGCGACGCGACCGGGTACGTGATCTACGCGAACCTCGCGGGCGACACCGACGCCGCCGCCGTCGCCGACGAATACGGCACGGACTATCCGACCGCATCGGTGATCCCCATGCGCGAGTATGTGGAACAGACCCTGTCATATGTCACCGGGGCCTTCCGCAGTGCCGCCGTCCTCTCGTTCGCCTTCGGGCTCGGCGTCGCCGTACTCATTACGTGCCTGTTCCTCAAACTGCGGCTGACGAGGGACCGCACCAAGATGGGAATGCTCTCGGCCATCGGCTTCTCGACCGGCGAGATCATCGCCCAAGTGAGAGGGAAGACCCTGCTCACCGTCGCCGTGGGAACCGTCCTGGGAGTGGCCTTCACCGCCACGGTCGGAGAGTCCTTCGTCGGCTCCTTTATCGCACTGGCGGGACTGGGGATCGCGGACCTGTCGTTCCTACCGAATCCCTGGCTCGTCTATGTGGCCTACCCGTTGATTCTGACCGCCGCCGGATACCTCGGCGCCGTATTCCTCACCGCTCGCCTACGCGGTGCCGATAAGAGCTCGTGGCTCAGAGGATGACTAGGAGAGTACCAATGACAAATGAAGACCAGGCCATGCTGGAGTGCACGAGTCTCACCAAGACGTACTATTCCACCGAACCCGCCACTCAGGTCCTCAATGGAATCAACCTGACCGTCGACACGGGCGAGTTCCTCGTGGTGATGGGAGCGTCCGGGTCGGGGAAGTCCACCCTGCTGTACAACATCAGCGGGATGGACCGCCCGACCGGCGGTGACGTGCTTCTCGAAGGCCAAGAGATCACCAGTCTGAAGGATACCGAGCTCAGCCGGGTCCGGCTGACCAGGATGGGTTTCGTATTCCAACAGCCCTATTTCCTGAGCAACCTCAACGTCCAGGACAACATCCTTCTCCCGGCCTTCAAAGCCGCGCCGAAGGACAAGTCCGCCGCGACGGCCCGCGTCGACACGCTTCTGGAGCGGTTCGGCATCGATCACGTCAAGTGGCACGGCATCACGCAAGTGTCCGGTGGACAGCTTCAGCGCGCCTCCATCTGCCGTGCCTTGGCGGGCCAACCGGGCATCCTGTTCGCCGACGAACCCACCGGAGCGTTGAACAGCAGCATGTCCAGCGAGGTCATGGACGCACTCACCGACGTCAACACCGACGGCACCACCGTCGTCATGGTCACCCACGATCCCGTGTGTGCCGCCCGGGCCGACCGGGTCGTCTATCTCCGTGACGGCCTGCTGGTCGACAGCTACGAAATGGGCAAGTGGAGCGACGACAAGGCCGCACAACGTGAAGACGACATGTTCGCGTGGCTGAGCAAAAAGGGATTTTAATACAAGGAGTAAACGATGAACGAAACGGATTTCCGGGAAGCCCTGGAAGAATTCACCGATAAAAAAGCCGACGAACTCGACATGACCGATGACCTCGCCGAAATCGGCGCCGACTCGATCGCGCTGTTCGAGTTCATGATGAAGATCGAAGACGTGATCGGGCCACAGGGCGTCGACGTCACCGACGAGATCGCCAGCGTCCAGGACCTCTTCGACTGCGTCCAAGACGCGGCGGAACGGCAGAAAGCCTAAACAAACTCATTCGACGTCCAGTTGAATGGTCGGTCGGCGGTGGCGGGCCCGCTTATCCGCCACCGCCGACCGACGCCCCCCTTGCGCGGACAACACGTTTGACCAGAAAATACACAGTTGCAAATTTACGGAGAATCATGGAAAAGGCCGTCATCACCGGAATGGGAGCCGTCAGCCCAATCGGCAACACCATCCCCGAATTCGAGAAAAACCTCTTCGCGGGCCGCCACGGAATCGTGCCCTGCGACCACTTCGACACGACCGACATGGCCGTCAACGTTTACGCCCCGGTCACAGACCTCGACATCAACACCCACTTCCCACCCCGCGAAGCACGCCGACTCGACCGACACAGCCTCTTCGCCCTCATCTCAGCCCGCGAAGCGGCCAAGGAATCCGGCATCCTCGACGCCATCGATCCCTTCCGGATCGGAGTCAACCTGAGCACCGGACTCGGAGGCGTCGACACCTTCATCGACACCCACCTCACCATGCAAAACAAAGGCCCCCGCCGTGTCACCCCCATGCTGATCCCAAAATTCGCCCCCAACATGTCCGCCGGACTCGTCGCCATCGACCTGGGTGCACGCGGACCGTCGACCTCCCACTCCACCGCATGCGCGGCAGGAACGGTCAGCATCGGAGAAGGCATGCGCGCCATCCGCCACGGCTACGTCGACGCCATGATCTGCGGCGGAGCCGACGCCGCCACCCAGAAACTCATCATGGCGGGCTTCCAAAGCCTCAGGGCCCTCTCCACATCAGACGACCCCGACCGCGCGAGCATCCCCTTCGACAAAGAACGAAAAGGATTCGTCATGGGTGAAGGCGGCGGTGCCGTTGTGCTGGAAAGCGAAACCCACGCCCGCGCCCGAGGCGCCACCATCCTCGCGGAAGTCTCCGGCTACGGACTCACCAGCGACGCCTCCCACATCACCGCCCCCGACGACGAAGGCGAAGCCATCGACCGGGCCATCACCGACGCCCTATCGGACGCCGGCGAGCGCGACGAGACCGTATACGTCAACGCCCACGGCACCGGAACGGCCAAGAACGACGCAGTCGAAGCCGCCGCCATCGCCCGCGTATTCGGCGACAAGGCCCTCGTGTCCTCCACCAAATCCATGACCGGGCACCTACTCGGGGCCGCCGGAGCCGTTGAGGCGATCGCCGGAGTCATGGCACTACAACGCGGAGAAGCCCCTCCCACGGCAGGCACCACCGACATCGACGACGACATGCACATCGACGTCGTGCGCGGCGAATCCCGCTCCGCGCCCCTGACCCGGTCCGTTTCCTTGTCACTCGGCTTCGGCGGTCACAACGCCTGTCTGGTCATCGACCGCCCGGGCGAATGATCGCGCTCGCTGTCGCCCGTACCGACGGTCTGGACGAATCGACGTATGAGCGTCTCCGCGCGAGCGTACCGGCCTATCGGCAGCGCAAGGCGGATCGGCATTATCGGCGTCTCGACCGGTTCGCCAGTGTGGTGTCCTTCTCTCTACTGCAAGGCCTCTGGGCGGAGTATGGCGAGGGTCCGCTGCCGCCGATTGTTCGTGACCGGTTGGGGAAGCCTCGATTTGCGGAGTCCGGATGGCATTTCAACCTGTCCCACGATTCCTGGATCTGCGTCTGCGCATTGGCATCGGTATCGGTGGGGGTGGATGTGCAGTCGCGCGTGCCTTTTGACGCGGACCTCTTCAAATCGATGGTGGCCTCGAGTGAGTGGGGTCTGCGGGATCGTTTGGTTACGGCAGACGATTTGAGTGCACTGTGGACTCGCAAGGAGGCCATAGTGAAACGGAGCGGTCGCGGCTTGTCGACCCCGCCGCATGAGGTGGACACGCTCGCGGCACGGGACGTGCTCACTTATTCGGCGGACGCGGAGGACTTCCGCCTAAGCCTGTGCGCCACAGGGAGTGACGTCGACGAGCTCGCGTCGCAATTGCGCATTCGCCGTGTACGCCCCGAGACCGATGCGTGGTCCAGCGTGACGTGCCGGGACCTGCGTCGAGTGCCCCGGCACCTCGACTGACGTCGCCTTTCCCCTTGGCCGGGTAATTACGACTGCTCCGCCAGTTTCAGGAGCGATTCGTCGGTGTCGTGGGCGGCAATGACCTGCAGATTGACCGGTAGACCGTCGACCCGGCCCAGCGGTAGGGATATGGCGGGAGCGCCGGAAAGGCCGGACAGACAGGTCATTCGCACCAGCGCCTCGCGATCGAACGGAGCGTCCGGCTTCGGGGCGGGCCCGGGGGCGGCCGGAATCGCCAATACCGCTCCATCGGTCAAATGTTCTCTTATCAGCGTGGTGATGCGTTCGCGGTGTTGCTCGGCGGGTGTGACGTCGTCCTGGGTGAGCTTGGCGGCGTTGGCAAACCGAGCACCTACACCGGGGCCGAACTCAGGCCGAGCCTGCTCGATCCAGGTGCCGTGCTGCTGCCACGCCTCCCACGCCAGGATCGTCGCGTAGGTCTGTCGAGCCGTCTCAAGTTCGGCGATGTCGTCCAGCAGGGGCGTGCGGTCGATCTCGAGCCCAAACCCCTCGATGGCAGGATAAAGCGCTTCGCGCACAGCGGGATCGACGGAGTCCCAGATGTCCGCAGGAGCGATGAGCGTCGTGATGGGCGACGTTGGATTGGCCGACTGATAGAGGACGTCCATAGCCGTGCGGAGGGTAGAAGCGTCGCGAGCGAAGAGGCCCGCCGTATCGAGTGAGGGTGCCAAAGGAACCACGCCGTCCATGGGGATGCGGCCATGAGTGGGACGCAACCCGTATAGGCCGCAGTACGAAGCGGGGACACGCACCGAACCGCCGGTGTCAGTGCCGAGAGCGATGTCGGCGGCTTCCAGCGCAACCGCCGAAGCCGACCCCGAGGACGAACCTCCGGGCACTCGCCCCGGCGCGGCCGGATTGGTTGGGGTGCCGTAATGGAAGTTGGTGCCGTTCAAACTCCAGGCAAGCTCATCGGTGATGGTCTTGCCGACGACGGTGGCGCCGGCGTCCTTGAGACGCGCGACCGCCGTGGCATCGGAGGTCGGTATGTCGTGGGTTTCCAGCCAGCGCGGATTACCGGCCCCCGTCGGAATTCCCGCTATGTCATACAAATCCTTGACCGCCAGCCGTAGACCGGCCAGCGGGCCCGTCGCGTGGGAGTCGGATTCGGTGCTGTGAATCGTGCGAATAAAGGGATCTGTCATCCCCACACAATAGCGACCCGACGGGCGGACCTCACACCGCACCGCAGGATACCGAATACCAGCCCGCACCTGCAAGACCTACTCTGGAGGCCCTGTCCCACAACCCGAATCGCAGCGGCCGTGGCAATAACCGGACAGAGCGGTCCGTCATTCGGGCGATCCCACGACATTCCCGGCGAATCCACTGAGCCGAGTGCGCGATAAAACCGGTCAGCAGCGTAACGGGTGGAACGAACGCGTTGCGCTCGCGATTCGGGGAGAGCCGTTCGCCCTCCCCGAACTCAATGCTCGACCCACGAGCCGGACGACTCGGATCAATCTCTCGTCACAACACTCCGAGCCGTCCCCAATACCAGGGCCACCGCAACGGCGGCAGCCAAGGCCCCCAGCCACATCGGAGCGGTGACCCCGATCCGGTCCACCGCCAGTCCACCGAGGACGGCACCGGTGCCGATCGCCACCTGAAAACAGGCCACGAAAAGCACCGAAACACCCTCAGGGGCCTCCGGAGCCGACCGCAGTGTCCAGACCTGGAGACCGACCGGAACCGCGCCGTAGCCCAGACCCCACACCACCAGCACGACCGCAGCGGTGAAGGAGCCGTCAGCCACGGTCGGAACGGCGGCCATCGCCGCCACCAAGAACACCGCACTGCCCACAACCACGGCCTGCAAATACCGACCGGCCAAGGCGCCGGCGATGAAAGTACCGGCGATTCCCGCGACGCCGTAAACCAACAGCAGGACGGCCACGGTCGGACCCTCAAGACCGGCCGAGGCGCTCAAAACAGGCGTGACATACGTGTAGGCGGCGAAATGACCGACCACAATGAGCAACAGGCTCAGCAGTCCGGCACGGACCGGACTCCGACGTAGCAGGTCGGTCAGATCGGAGACCCGTAGACTCCCCGACGAAGGCAATTTCGGGAGAAAGAACGCCAGAGCGATCAAGACCAACAGGGACAGACCCGCCATGGAAACGAAAGCGGCGCGCCAGCCGGAATGGTCCCCGATAAACGTTCCGGCGGGGACACCCACTACCGAGGCGATCGAGATGCCGCTGATGATGATCGCGCTCGCCCGGGCCACGGACTCCTCAGGGACGAGCCGGACGGCCAGGCTGGCCCCGATGGCCCAGAAACCGCCGATGGCGAAGCCCACCAATATCCTGGCGGCCAATAGTAGTGCGTAGGAGTCGACGATAGCCGTCACGACGTTCGCCGTCAGAAGGACGGTCATCATGCCCACCAGAAGGATTCGCCGGTCCACGCGTCCGGCCACGATCATGATTGTCAACGCCGAGATCACGGCGGCCACCGAAGCGGTGGTCATCAGCTGGCCGCTGGCTCCGGTGGAGACGCCGATGTCGGGACCGATGAGCGTCAGCAGGCCAACCGGCAGCATTTCGGTGGTGACGATGGAGAAGGTTCCGCATGCCACGGCGACCACGGCGATCCAGGCCAGGGCCGGGTGGCGTCGGGTCTCGGGCGGAGTGGAGACGGTTGTGCTTGTCATGGCACCAGTCTCGCCACGTTGCCGACGGGGAACAACGGCGAAGTATCAATCGTTCCATCAGTGAGACTAATCGATCGGAAAGGACCTGGCATGAGCGGCGTGGAGCGCGACGAGATGGAGGTGTTCCTCACCCTGAGCAAAGAACTCCATTTCGGACAGACGGCGAAGAGTCTTTATCTGTCTCAGGGGCGGGTTAGCCAACTACTGCGGAACCTGGAGGGCCGCATCGGTGGCAGGCTCTTCGAACGTACCAGCCGCCGGGTCGCGCTGACCGACTTGGGCGAACGCTTCCGCGCCGAAGCGGGCCCCGCCTATGAGCGGCTGAACGCGGCGTTTGAGGCGGCGCGATCCCGTGCGCGAGGACTGGACGGACATCTCCACCTCGGGTTTGTGGGTGCTGCTGACACCGGCCTGTTGCACACGGTGCCACTCTTCGCGGAGCGTTACCCCGGCTGCGACCTGAAGATGCACGAGTTGACGTTGTCCGACCCCTTCGGTCCGCTGCATCGCGGAGACATAGACCTTGCCTTCGCTTGCCTGCCGTTGCACAGCCCCGAACTTTCCGCCGGCCCTGTGCTCGCCACCGTGCCCGTGGTGCTGGGAGTCGCTTCGGCGCACCCTTTCGCCACCCGAGCCCGGATATCGGCCGAGGAAATGGCCGAGTGCCGCATGATCGACATCGACGGACCCGCTCCCCGAGAATGGCGGGCACGCTCATCCCCGCAGGAGACTCCCGGAGGGCGGTCGATACCGCGCGGCCCGGTAGCTCGTACACAACAGGAAGTGCTCTCGCAGATCGCCACCAACCGGGGAGTGATGGTCTTCTGCCGGAATTTTTCCCATCAGACCCGGCGAGACGACATCTCGTTCATTCCCGTCGACGGACTTCCGGACTCCCGATATTCCCTGGTTTGGCATCGCGACCGGACTAACGCCTTGGTGCGGGCCTTCGTCGACACCGCACACGAAGCCGTGGTCGCGCAGCCGGCCTGAGGCGCAGCCTTTCGGCTAGAACCGTTGCGCCACTTGTCCTGATCTGGCGGGATTCGCGTTCGTTACCGGCGATCCCTATACAGCTGACGGAGATCGCGACAAAGCCTAAAGGGTTGGCGTGGAATGTTGAAATGTACGCCTCGGAGTGTCCTGGATGTCGGTGGCAAGCGGTGCCGCCCGGAATGGGGGAGAGAACTTCACAGCTAAGTGTTTGTTGCTCAAGCACTACCGTGGCGGCCCGCAACGCCACCCGAACTTCGACGTCCCGATGGACCGTTGGGATCCCGAGCAGATTGAACCGCGTTAGGCGATAATATCTATCGGAGGAGAGCCCAATCTTCGGGAAACACCAGGCATTCACGAAGACGTTCTACCGTGCTCAAATGGATCTGTTCAGGAGTGGGTGCCAGGATAAAGAACGAACCTCTACCGTTGGTGCTGTCTACGACCTGCACTTCTTCGGGCAAGGTTCCGGTCTGTGAATATACGTCTGGCTCTAGGTATATGATCCATGATGCCAGTGCGTTGATCATCTCGCCTTCACTGGCGTCGTCAAGGCTAAGGGGTTGTATCCGACTCCATGCCGGTTCCCATGCTGACAGCAGAATCTCAAATACCTGCAACATCGCGTCCACCCGATACAAACCAGGCCACGCCGCCGGAACCGGAGGCTTGAAATCGAAACCTGGCTGAAAGGTATCAGTTGTTGAACCGCAGGTCACGGAAAAACTCGCAATTCCCTGATCGTCCTTGACGCCGTTCCAGAGCGAGAGGGTGGTGCCCAGCTGACCATGAGGACCCTCGGAGTCCCAGTTCCGGCTGAGCCACTCCTTCAGAATGGATTCCGAAATCGGAACATGCTGATCATTCCAATACCATTCTGTTAGACTGGGGGACAATGTAGCCAGTGCATTCATACATTCTGCTAGGCGAAATGTACAACGATTCAGGTCGTCACACGCACGAGCTTTCCATTGCGCTTGTAGCAACCAATTGTCCGTAGACAGGTCGATACCATCGGTCCAGTCGGCACTGGATGTCGGGTTGTCCGTTTCCATTAGGCTTTGCCTCCAGCTCTACCGGATATCTCAGTTGGCCCCGACTTGCGTCGACGGAGGAAAAACAGTACGACGAACCCGGCGGTGAAGGCGGCGAGCCCGATAGCCGTCACCTGCCAGGTCATTAGTCCGGTAACCGGCAGCTTCGTATCGCCTTGACCTGTGTCCTTGGAGGGATCCTCCGCCTCCGGGGCGTCTGCCACGATTGAATGACCGCCCAACCAAATCCAATCGTCGTCGTCCGCGTCAACCGTAGGTTCATTCAGTGAATTCTGTACCGTTTCCGGCAAATTCGGATGGTCGTCATTGAACCGTTGTTCGGACATACGAGTCGAGGGAGATTGCGAAAAATCGACTCCGCCATGGGTGAAATGGTATGTCACACCGTCGATGACGATTGAACCTTCAGCGGAATCGAGCAGCTCAAGCATCTCGTTGAACGAATCCATCGGGTCCCAAGGTTCACGTGATTCCCACGGGCCAATGATTTCTTCACCGATCAACTCTCCGAAGTGCGTGTCTTGCTCGGCGCTAAGGTCTTTATACCATTCAGCGGCGACTCGACTTAGATAGACGCGACGGAGGTCAGCGTACTCAGGATCATTGTTGACCATCTCCTCAACCTCCGGCAGGATCAGCTCATTGATCGCCGCTTCGTTGTACTCTTGGCGTTCTTTAGTCTGTCCTGGACAGACGTCATCGATATCGTCTTGCGTCGCCGTCTCAACCTTCAACGGTGCGTCCAGGATGTGGAGTTCATCTCCGGAGACCCGTACACTCGCCGGTTCAGGACTGATCCAGTTGCGAACCCAGAAACAGGTGTCATCGTCCGGGCCGGTGAAAATCCTTTCCCAGAATTCGTATCCGGTATCGGTTTCGGGGTCCATGGCTGCGATCATCGATCGTTTCAGTTCAACATCCGCCTCAAGCAAGATTTTACCAACATCGGTGCGCGCTAGCTCGGGGTCTATGATTCTATCGGGTTGATCCGGATGAAGGTTTACCCAGAACCGTGAGGGATCCAGTTCCAGCCAGACGAAAAAAGCGTCTGACGCCAGGCGTGCGCTCTCCAAGTCACTACCGTTCGGACCGATGGAGTTTTTAAATGAATACGATACACCGGAGCCTTCATCGGTATTGGATTCCGATAGATATTGCAGTTGTAGAGTGGAAAAGTCGATTCCGCCCGACTTGGCACGTGGAGCAGCTCCGGTTTGGCGACTTTTCCCCGACTTGTCGGAGGGACTTCCAGGTGCACTGAACAGCGACGGGTGTTTAGGTTCGGTGAAGCTGGTTTTTACACCGAACGCTTTAAGCGATCTCTTCATACGTTGTTCCGCTGCCGTCTCGGCAAAATGCCATCGAATTGAGGCCCCAGTTCCTTTAGCAGCTGATTGTTGTCGTTTAGCTTCGTCTTTTAGCTGATCTGCGGCTTTGGACCATTTAGCGTTCTTTTCGTCAAGTAGGTATGCGTAACGAGCTCCCTTGGCATCGAGAAGCTCTTTCTTCTGCCGGTCCCATCCGTCAAAGGCGACGCCGTCGAAACTACCGTCGGGAAGCCGGCTTGGAACCCACTTGCGCAAGTCAAATCCCGGCTTTTCTCGAGTCTCTGGGTAAGGCACCCAGTAGGCTTTCCCTGGTCTATCGCCTTTAATCTGCTGTTCGTAGTACCACGCCTGGGTATTGGGTTTGGCGCCACCAGGCTTCTTGCCTCCCAACGTCTCGTCGTGCCACTTTCCGGGCCCACCGTCGGTGAGATCCTGAGCGGACGCCGGAACGACCGGTGATAGAACGAGGGCGCATAGCAGCGCCAAAGTGACGGCTAGGACTCTGCGAGCGACTCTAGCCGCACTAGATTGATTACTACCTTCTTGAATTTGGGGATAATGATGTGCCGATGTATGCATGTGTGTCAATCCATTCTGCATCATTCTAAAGACAGCAAAAGTGCTGCAGTGAAAGAATATTGAGTTAGATGACTTGGGGGGAACTCAGAGTAGCATCCAGTTTCGAATGTAGCAATATCATTATCTAGTGGGGCGCAAGGTTATATATATCTGATGAGCGTGGTATCCCATTCAAGGATCGGAGCTGAGAGCTTCACAATGCATTCCGGTCTCCAGAGAGCCGCGTGCGAATGTGAAGCATCTGAAAAAAGAAAGTCCGATAGCACGATGAGTCGATATCGAGATGCCGCACCATTCAAGCTCACTTGCGATGAATAACGGGTGGTCCATCGCCACCGGAGTGATTGAGAGGGCTTGCCGCTACCCCGTGAAAGACCGTTTGAATGTGACAGGAGCACGATGGAGTCTCCCCGGAGTACATGCCATGTTGTTGCTCCGCGCCACGTGCCTCTACAACGAATTCAGCACCTTCTGGAAACATCAAGTTGCGGCAGAACAACAACGCCTTTACCAGGGCATATCTAAAGACAAACACTATGTTCTCGCCGTATGACAGGTCAAACAGTAACGTCCGTACAACCTCACGTGTTTCCGCAAAAGGAACTACCCCCAGTTCGCCACACAATATAAGACTAGGACAGTCCTGTTAAAACACTGGCCTTGTCGTTTCACAATATTTAACACTTGGCAAGCCAGCCAATGCGTCCTGCAACTCAGGATCAACGTCAATAGCCTTGACATACTTAAGATTTGTCAGAGAACTGAAATCGCTTGGCCAACTGTAAAAGTTGTTATCCGAAATATCCAACTCCTCAAGATTCTTCAATTCCAACAAAGAATATGGCAGTTCTCGTATCGAAGGATTATTCGCTATATTCAATTTACGAAGTTTCTTCAATTTAGCCAAATCTCCTGGTATGCACTGCAATTCTGACTTGCCTATATCTAGTGTTTCCAATTCTGTCATTTCAGTGAGCCAATTATCTCCCATTTTTGACAAGTCACAACCATTTGCATCCAATTCTACAAGGGATGATGGGAATCTAAAGTCAAACGGGAAAGCAAAGTCATCACTACTAACATAAGACACTTCGAAGCAAGCAAGATACTTCAACCCGTTGAGGAGATTAATCCAATACAAATCATATTGCCGTGTTAGCGAAATATCCAGTTTCAGCAAATTAGTAAGTCGGACAATCTGACTCGAAATAGTGAGAAACTCAGAATTGCTCTCCAGCATAAACTCCCTAAGATTCTCAAGTTCATAAAACCCATCTGGAAGATCTGACAAAAAAGCTCCACCGATTTCAAGATTTACCAATGTATACTTCAGCAATCTGATGTCGTCCGAAATGCTATCCATTTCATATCCCATGAGATTAAGATGAGTAACACCAGATTCAGCAAGCAATCGCCATGGGATACACTCTCCAATATCAAAATTGGACAGATAAATCTCTCGCGTACTTCTGAGTTCACGCTTGAGTCGGTCCATTTCTCGGTTAAATACACTCATTCCATTCCCTAAATCAAATATGTATTACCAATACAGGATAATTTCATTCCGTCAATGCAGTTACTTCAATTCAATACGAAACCTCGGTTTACATATATGCAATCTATTTAGAACTACCATCATTATCTTCTGAGATTATGGAATTCAATATCCTATATTATTGCCACTCACTGTAATTAACTAAAAGAATATTCAATATACTATTAATTCCAGAAATTACACGTACGGAGAATAATGATATCAATGGTAACTCAACATAGATTGACAGACCCAATCCTATTGAGGCGGAACTTGATCGTTCCTCATTCGTTAGTCCTTGATATGAATGATTCTCCCGGCATGGACATGCGGCAGTTGTCGCCTGCTGGGTGTGTGCGAGTTGTGGTTACGTGGTGATTCCGAAGGTCGGTAGGGCTTGGAGTGGGTTTTTGGCATTGTAGCGTATTGTGGCAGCAATGTTGGCTGCGCCGCTGAGGCGCAGTGCTCCGATGGCGAGGTTGCGGATGCCGGCTATGACGCGCGGAGAGCTACCGATGGAGACGGTGGACACGTCCTCGCCCAGGACGTGGTCGCGGATATGGTGCGAGCGATTCTCTATGGACCATTGTCCGCGCATGTAGTGGTTGACGTTTTTCGCCGTAGCCTCCCGTAGCGGGAGGTTGGAGACGGCATATACGATCCTCTGCTCTTTCCTGTTTTCTTGATTGCGGCGGCGGTGTAGCCGTCGGCGACTGTGGCGCCGTGGTGGTGTAAGGAATCGAGCTTTTTATCGACGGCGGCGACCTTGCTCGATCGGAACTCGCGTCTGCCGTAGCCGGTGGCGGTGGGGCTGGTCGCGTCGGGGTGATCCCTCCTGCGTTTTCCATCCACTGCCAATCCTTGCGGGCGATCGTTGTTCCCGTCTGGGCAGTCGGAATCGAGGTCTGAAGGCTGGGCTTCGCCAGCGTGGTCGGCAAGCCACTGACAGATCGCCTGGTCGAAAGGTTGTTCCCCATGCTGCACAGCGAATTCAAGTGAGGACAATGGAGCTATACGAGAACAGTGTCGTGCCGATTCGGCCTGCATTCGATGTCTCAGTAATTTGAAGAACCCTATCTTTGTCATTGTTATGTGGACTGCGATGATGAGTGTTGTTGATGGATGCGAGAATATCCCACCTGAATGAAAGGGGAGGCTTGCGATCGTGTGCTGCTAATTGGAACTCATCCGAGCTGGGCGCGGGTCTAGATATCGAGTTCCGAGGATGTGGGGGCGTCAGTGAAGTGGAATGATATATATAAATTGACAGTACTTAATCTCACTGCGATACTCACGTGGCGGCTTGGCGAGTGGGTTGTAGGCCAATATCTCAACGATATTTCCACTACCATGTCGATCTTGCTGATTGGTGCCGTGTACCTAGGTGCATTCGTAGTCGGAGTCTTGTTTATGTGGGACAGCAGAGGAATGCGATGGCGATCGGCGTTCTATGCCGGTCTGGTTCTAGGATTCTTTGGTGTAGCTGCCGAGTTCGTTAGGGAGCCCGGTTGGGGTACGGTAATCCCAGTGCTCGTCTTCGCTACCTGTTCAGGGCTGGTCGTTATGCTGTCGTTTATCTGTTCAATGCGGCTTGGAGAGCGACGTCAGTCTAAAGAACCGGAACGTCTTGGATAACCGAAGACTGCACCGCGAATTTGAACAATTCCTCGATGCGCCTCGGACTGTTTTAGTCTTGGCCTATCCTGACTGGTATGCGCTAACGCAGCACATGAATCGTTCTAGAGATGACCATGATCTACTAGTTGGTATGGTCAGTCCGGATACTGCAGTGGGGATATAGATTGCCCTGCGGGGTAATGTGCAGGTGGCGACCTGAATGTCAGAGGCTTTGATTAGAGTTGCTGCATGTTTTCTTTTGAGGATGATTCCAATATGATGATCACCGATGGTGGTCCTATCATTCTTCTTGATTCCAAGTATGCGTCCCTCTGGGGCAGCGTACCAATTGATGTAGACCCACCGCACAATATATCGGACTGGGATGACTACGGACGTGCTTGTACTGTTGATGACTACCTAGGGCTGGTTCAATACGGCTCCTCTGCACAACAAAGCGAGGCAGTGGTTTTCGGTGCCGAACGCATGACCGCGTACTACTCCCCAGAACTGGAGGACGTTCGAAAAAGTAGACACTCTCGCATGTGTATTATGCGGCTTGGGTCAAGTTTACCCGGTGTTGTGCCTCGAACTCCTCAGGTGTGAGGAACCCCAAGGCTTTCTGAATTCTGCCCCGGTTGTAATCAGCTTCGATAAATTCGAACATAGCGAGACGAACTTCGTCCAGGTTCTTCCATTTCCGCAGGTTGATAAGCTCTTTCTTGATCGTTGCATTCGTGCTCTCCGCCTGAGCTTTGTCGTAGCACGATCCTGTGCGCCCGACCGAAGGAATAACACCGGCCTCAAAGCACCTGTCCCGGAAGGCCTTCGATGTGTATTGGCTACCGCGATCGGAGTGCACAACGAGCCGACCGGGATCTGGTGCGAGATCCACGAGTGCTGTTTCCAACGCGTGCAGGACGAACGTGGTGTCCATGGTAGGGCCGATCTCCCACGAAACGATACGCCGAGAACAGGCATCCGTGAACAGAACGACGTACGCCCAGCCGTCCTGTTGTGTTGCAACATAGGTGATGTCGGTATACAAGACCTCTCCGGGTTGATCGGGGACGAAATCGCGGCCAATGAAGTCGACCAGGCCTTCGGTCTCCCTGCCTCGAGTGGTGGTGGTCGGTTGTGATGCAGGCGAGGCCCTGTTGGCGGGCCAGCCGTCGAATGCGCCGTTCGGAGTGATATCGCCCCTCGCGGGCCAGCCCGGCGGTGAGCCGTCGAATGCCGTAGCGGCGTTTAACGGCCTCGTGAAGCTTTTTCACACGAGCGCCGAGTTCAGCGTCGTCCTGGGCGCGCTGGGAGGTTCCTCGTCGCCGCCACGCATAATAACCCTGGTGGCTGACCTGCATGAGCTCGCAGGAACGCCGGATGGACAGTCGTGAACGGCGAGGTCGTGACTGGTTCTCGTCGTCAATGTGGGCGATTAGTGCGAATCGCCGCGATTTCGGTTCGCGAACCAGCCCATCGCTTTTCCCAGAATTTCGTTGTCCTGTTCCAGATCACGGACCTTTTTACGGAGTTCTCGCAGTTCAGTAACGACTTCCGGGGGGAGGTCGGGCGTCTTATCGTTGGTAGGCACGGTGCCATTCTGCTGTGCCTGCCGACGCCAGTTCATCAGGGAAGCCGTACTGATACCCAGGTCACGGGCGACACTAACCAAGGACCGCCCGGGCAAATACGACAACGCGACGGCCTTTTCCCGGTATGCCTCGCTGTAGGGACCCTTCTTCGCCATCTTTATCTATATCCTCTCTCCAGTTAGGAGAGTGTCCACTACATCGCTAGTCCTTCAATGTTGTTCACTATCGGTTGATCTCGTCGGACCGAATGGTGCGTGTCGACTAGAGCAAAGTAGTCCACATCGCTCGCGATGGAACAATGCGGACTACTTATCGTGTGGGTTGTCAGATTCAGCTGTAACGGCAGCAGATGTTGTAGCCTCGGTTCATCCAGAAGTTCGTTGGGATCGGGTTGGTCAGGTTCGGATCGCCAACGCTTGGGGCTGCGTGGGTCTTCCATCCCGGACGCATTTCGAAGTGCGTATGAGCGGCGCTGGATGAGCTAACGCCTCGCCAATCCTCAACACCGATCTTCTGACCTCTAGAAATATGATCTCCCTGGCTAATGCCGTTCAGCGGATTGAGGTGCAGGTAAACGATGGTCTTATTGAGGTTTGAGTTGTAGATCGCGAGAGTCGAGAGACCCCCAGAGCCCCGGTAACCCTCCGTCTTGTTGGTGACCGTCCCGGAAGTCAGTGAGTAGACCGAAGCGCCGGTATACCGGGTGATGTCAACACCTTCATGGCGACCTGACGTGTTGACGTAACCGTCGAAGTAGGCGGTGACCCTCGCATTGGAGGAATGGTACAGCCCATATTCCAGGTTTTTGCCAGCGTTGCCGCTCACTCCAATGCGGTGTCCGGCGTTGTCGTTTTTCAGGTAGGAGCGGAGGTTTGCTGACGCTCCCGGACTGAAGTTGTCGATCGGCCCTTTATAGGAACTGTTGTAGAAGACGGTGACGTACTTACCGGTCCGGTTCCAGGCTGAGGCGGCGTTATTCTTGACGCACTGCCCCTTCCCAGAACCCGGACCTTTGTATTCGTAGCAGGAGGGTTGCGAGGCACCGTAGTTGCTGATAGAGCCCGCGTGATCGCTCACCGACCCCTGAGTGTTGCTGTTGTAGTACAGGCAGAATTCGCCCGGCTCACAGACGCCGTTGCGTGCTGTGGCGGCTTGTGCGGGTGAGACTGCGGCAAACCCCACCGCAACACCCATCAATACCGCCGACATCAGCGCGAGTAGGCGCCGTTGCTTCGATCTCATCCAGTTCATAAGTACTCCTCCTGGCAATACTGCGAAGTAAAACACCGATGTGGTTCTGGCCGAACGGTGAACTTGGCATGTTGGTGTCGTTCCCGTCGTTCCCGTCGTTCCCGTCGTTCCCGTCGTTCTCGTCGTCAGTGGCGGGGCAAGTGGTCGTGGTGGACATGGGCACCCGTCGCTCGACGGAAGCTCCCGCTCCGCACTGGGCGGCACGGGATCGACGGATTCCTCCAGTGCGGTCTTTGCCGATAGGAGGCGATCCCCTCTCATCATGGAGGAGAACGGTTACCAATGGGAATAATCGACAATAAGAAATGTCTGCGAGTGTAAGAACAGCGCGCAGGTCAATCTGTTTTTATCGGGGATCTGACAATGCTTTTCGTCGCTCGAGCCAGGCTTACCAAAAGTCTCTGAATTATCGTGAGTGGCTTAATAGGGCGATGTACCAGTCAAGCAATACCGCGACTGTTAAAAAGGTTTGCTTAACTCCTGTGACCCGCTTATCGTAATAGTCTGCAATGGATTCCCGACAACCGTTATCCCTTGGAATACGGTCGTCGTGTTAGTGATCGGGCTGGAGCGAAACGTGCGGATGCCGCAGAACCCCTACATGAAACCCCTTCCCGCCGAACAACCTACCCATACCTCCGGCTGGGGGATTCTTCTCTGGTTGGCGCGACACCAGAAGGCGGCGTTGTTCACCACCTTCATCGTTCGCGTCGTCTGGTTGTCCACCATCGCTCTACTGCCGGTCGTCTTCGGGGTTGCCATAGACACGGTCATCGTCGACGGAGAAGGACTGCTGTGGTGGGTACTCGGCCTGATCGGCCTCACCCTGTTGGTGGCGATATTGACCGTCGCACGTGAGGTGGCGGGGAACCACTGCGGCATGATCGCCTCGATTCGCGCCACCCGCTTGGTCAACGCCCACGTCGCGCACGTGGGCGGAGCGATCAACCGTGACGGTCGAGACGGCGAAATCGTATCCGCCGCCAATTCCGATGCCGAACAACTTCAATTCAGTTTCGGCGGAGACGTGCAAAGTTTCGGCTCGGCTCTGATCACGCCAGTGGTGGCGGTACTGCTTCTCAGCTATGACGTGCTAGTCGGAACGGTCGTCATTATCGCCGTCGTCGTTCACATCATCGTCCTCAGCCGCCTATCCAAACCCCTGGAAAACCGAATAAGCGGATACCGTAAGAGGCTCGGTTACGTTGCCGACGACACCGTGGACATCGTGACAGGGATTCGACCACTACGTGCGATCGGCGGCGAGGACCGGATTCGGGAACGTTTCGGGCGTCGCTCGCGAGATCTGCGGAACGAAGGATATCGCATCGCCGTTCCCGACGCCTTGTTGGAAATGCTCACCGTCGCCATGCCCGCATTCCTTGGCATCGGCGTCCTCGCACTCGCCATCTCAAAGGCGGTCACCGGAGACATCAGCGAAGGTGACGTTGTCGCGATCTTCGGTCTGTCGAGCTTCCTCATCATGCCAATGGAAAACATCGCGGCCCTGTTTCGAAACATCCCCCAAGCGCTCGCCTCCGCCAAGCACCTCGGCGCGTTTCTGGAAACAACACCGGAATACACCCTCAGCGGTGTCAACAGCCCGTTCCGGCCTGGGCAATGGAGCGACGCCGACACCGGGCTCTCCCTCACCCCCGGCGCACTCACCGTCATAGTCGCAAGCAATCCGCGACGCATGGACGAAGCTGCCAATCGCCTCACCGGACAGTCCGACGGCGACGCTCGAATCGACGACGTCCCCATCACCGACATCGCGGCCCGGGAACTCAGAGAGAACGTCGTTCAGCTGCGATCCGACCATATTCTCTTCACCGATACCCTGCGCGCCAACCTCGACCCTCACGGCCGTCACGACGACGAAGTTCTGAACTCCGCACTTGCCGCCGCGACGGCCCACGACGCGGTCGACTCACTCGGCGGCCTCGACGGAATACTCCGCAAGAACGGCAGCAATGTGTCTGGAGGGCAGCGAGCACGTTTGCGCCTGGCACGCAGCCTGGTGCACAATCCGGAATTCCTGCTCGCCGTCGAACCGACATCGGCGCTCGACGCCTACACCGAACAGGCGGTCGTCGAAGCCGTCACCAGGTACCGCGAGCGCGCCACCACGGTGGTTGTCTCTACCTCCCCAATGTGGCTCGACGCAGCCGACCGGGTGGTCTTCCTCTCGGATTCTGGTGCTGCCGTTGCGGGTTCGGTTGATGAACTCGCCTCCGCCTACCCCGAATTCGCCGACGCGATCGCTCGCGTGGGCGTCTGACTCCAGGAGATCAATGTGACTGACGATCTACTTCCCATCGCGTCGAACTCCACTTCCTGGTCGGCGGCCAAGAAGCTGCTGACGTCGACTCGAGGACAAATGACGGTCATTGTCGTCCTCTATATCGCAGCGGCGGCGTTTGCCGTGGTACCGAACTGGGTTTTGGGAAAGCTGGTGGACACCTACGGCGATTCCTCGGTCGCCGAGATCGCGAGTTGGATCGCGGTGGCGGCGGCGTTCGTCATCGGTCAGGCCGTGGTTATCTTCTTTGCTCGTCGTTCGGTGTGGACGTGGGGGCAGGAGGCCATGCACGCACTGCGCGTGCGGTTTGTGGACGATCTGGTGGACATGCCGCCGCGTCGATTGGACAACACGGCGGTCGGTGACATTACCTCCCGCGCGACCATCGACGTGACGATGCTGGGGCGATCGGTCATGTTCGCGATCCCCGTCTCGGTCGTGGAATCGTTGACCATCGTCGTCATCGCAGCGGCGTTGTTGATAATCAGTCCGTTCATGTCGTTGGCGCTCTTGATCGGCGTGATATTGGCGATACCGGCGTCGATATGGACATGGCGGCGTAGCTATTCGGCCGCGCTGCGGCAGCGTCGAGCGGTGGGAGACGTTACCGACGCGACGAGCGAAAACATCCACGGTGCCGGGTTTATCGAGGGCCACGGGCTCGATGGTGTACGTAAGTCGGTGTTGGAGAAGGCGATTGGACGGCGTTGGGCGACCACGTTGTATCTGTTGAAGGTCCGTTGCATATTCTTCCCTGCGATCGACATCGGTAAGAACGTGGCGATAGCGGCGGGCATCGTACTCGGCACGGTCGCCTATTCCGGTGGATACGCCACACTTGGCGAGATCGTGACCAGTCTGCTCTTGCTGCGGTTGGTGGGCGAGCCGCTCGCGAAGCTGTTGATCAGCTTTCAGGGCGTATTGGTCGGCATCGCGTCGTTCTCCCGCATCGTCGGAGTCTCGGAAGCGACCGAAAAAGGCGACGACAGTGAGATCGTTGAGTCTGAACCGGGACGCGTTCGACTTAAGGACACCTCATTCGCCTATCAACCGGGGAAACCGACACTCGACTTCCTCAATCTCGACATCACGCCGGGCAGCCGTGTCGCGGTCGTAGGTGCCTCCGGTTCGGGTAAAACCACTCTTGCCAGATTGATAACGGGAACGCTTTCGGCCGATTCGGGCGACGTGTTCATCGGCGGGGAGGAAGCGCGTGGTCTGTCCCATCAACAGCACCGGCGTCGTGCTCTGCTGGTCAACCAAGAACACCATGTCTTCTCCGGAACCGTGCGCGACAATCTCATGCTGGGCGCGCCAGAGGCCTCCGATGACGACCTGATTGCCGCGCTGCGAACTACAGGAGCCGACACCTGGCTTGACAGTCTCAGCGACGGGCTCGACACCCGAGTGGGAACAGCGGGCCACAACGTGGACGATACGGTCGCGCAGCGCATCGCGCTCGCCCGGATTTTGTTGTCGCGATCGTCGATCCTGGTTCTGGACGAGGCCACGGCGTTGTTGAGCGGACGTGACGCGGTGGCGGTGGAACGGCGTTTCAACGCGGCGACCGAAGGACGCACCGTCATTACGGTCGCTCACCGGTTGAGCTCCGCTCGCGACGCGGATCGTGTCCTGGTAATGGACAAGGGGCGCATCATAGAAGACGGATCGCACGAGGAACTGCTGACCGCGGGCGGACACTACTCTCAACTGTGGAAGATGTGGACGGGAGTATCCCAAGGCAAGGCGTGATCGTGACACCTCAACCGCATATGGGATTAGCGAAACCGTAAAATGCTCGTGATCCAGGGTATCGGTAGAACGGACCCGGCCACCCCTGACAAGCAAGGAGCCCTTGATGTCTGAGCTCGACAACTACCGGACACAGGACAACCTCGAAGCGCGTATTTCCCTGTACGACTACAAATACCCTCAATACGACTTGGACGGAATCGTGTCCAATGCGATCGACTTTAATGCGAGAACGATCGTTGACGTTGGCAGTGGAACCGGCCGGTACACCCGGCGACTTCGCAAGGAACACCCGCATGCCGAGGTCATCGGGATCGACCTTTCTCCGGGTATGGTCGACGACTTGGACGAGCCGACGATGGTCGCCAATGTGGAGAACCTGCCGTTTCCGGACGGCTATGCGGATGTCGCGCTCGCGATGCACATGCTGTATCACGCGGACGACGTCGATGCCGCGCTTGATGAGCTCGTGCGTGTGACGAGGTCAGATGGCATCCTGTTTATGTCCACGATGGCGGCGGACAACTTCGTCGAATACGAGGACCTGTTCCTGCGTGCCCAGTGCGACGTTCTGGACGACGACCGCCGTACCTTCCGGGACGACGTCATGGAGAGATTCTCCCTGGACATCGGGGTATCGAAGGCTCGCGAACGGTTCTGGTCGGTGACGGTACGCCACTTGCAGGGGCGCATTGTCCTGTCAGCCCCCGAACCGTTGTTCGATTATTACCGATCGGGTCGTTCGTTTCATTCCACGTTGTCCGACGATGAGTTCGACAGCGTCATGGATCGGATTGAAGCGTTGCTCAAGCGACATTTTGAAACCCATGAGACGTTTACCGTGACGAGCCATCCGGGGATCATCGAGTGCCGGAACCCGCGTTGAACCGGGCCCTGATCTTCTCGGCGCGGTGTGTGGGTCAATTCGCAGGTGACTACGCATTGGGAATGCGTAGTCTGGAACCATGGCTGAGAATCAGAATGATCGCTCCGAGAGTGATACACCGCAGAAGACGGCGGGCACCGAATATTCCACCAAGGGTGCGTATGTGACCGGCGGCGAATTCACCCGGGACACCAACTACATTGAAGACCGCGTGGTCGCCGATGTCGCGGCGGTTGAATCGGCACCCACCGAACCGTCGTCGAAGATCGGTGATCCGCGTATTGCCGGTCTTACCGAAGGGGCGGAGGCCTGGCCGGTCGAGCCGGGACGGTACCGCTTGGTCGCCGCGCGGGCGTGCCCGTGGGCACATCGTTCTATCATCATTCGGCGCCTGTTGGGCCTGGAGAACGTCATTTCGCTGGCCACTCCGGGACCGACCCACGACGTTCGGTCCTGGACGTTCGATCTGAACGACGATGGTCGTGACCCGGTGCTCGGCACCGAGCGCTTGCAGGAGAACTATTTCAAACGTTTCCCCGACTATCCACGGGGGATTACCGTTCCCGCGCTCGTAGACATCCCGTCCGGTGCGGTGGTGACCAACAACTATCCACAGTTGACGTTTGACTTCTCCACACAATGGAGCGAATACCACCGTGAAGGCGCTCCCGACCTGATTCCGCAGGATCAGGTCGAGGACATGCTTCCGGTTATCAAGCGGATCTTTACCGAGGTCAACAACGGGGTCTACCGAGCGGGATTCGCGGGAGGCCAGGACGCGTACAACGATGCCTATCGCCGACTGTTCGAAGCGCTGGACTGGCTGGAAGAGCGCCTTGCCGACCGCCGGTATCTGATGGGAGACACCATCACCGAGGCCGACATCCGCTTGTTCACGACCCTCTTGCGGTTTGACCCCGTTTATCACGGTCACTTCAAATGCAATCGCAACAAGCTCACGGAGATGCCGAACCTGTGGGGATACGCCAGGGATCTGTTCCAAACCCCGGGATTCGGCGACACGGCGGACTTCGACCAGATCAAACGGCACTATTACGTCGTCCACGAGGACATCAATCCAACGCAGGTCGTTCCGCAAGGTCCGGACCTGTGGAACTGGCTGTCCGAGCATGGACGGGAAAGCTTGGGAGGCAGCCCGTTCGGGGAAGGAACGGCCCCGGGTCCTGTGCCCGATGATGAACGCGTGACAGGGGCGAATCCGCTCTACGACGATTAGTCGAAAAGTCGATTCGTCATGGCGACGATTGACTCGTACTGAGCCGTGTCCGTCACGGGTGGTGGTTACCTGTGTGGGACACGGCTGACTTCAGTCGGTTCTAGTCCAAGTCCCGCCACATGCCGCGCTTTTCGTCCTTAGCCAGGCGCTCGGCTTTACGAAGGGTATCGCCGATGGTCAAATCCTGGTGCGGCATGATGTAGGCGTGAGCCATGCCGTCGGCTACGGCCTGCACCCCGTAGTTGATGCCACCGTCGTCGATGACCACATGGGCGAGTAGTCGGTGGTACTGGTCCCACATCGGGTCGCCGGGATCGGTGTACAGGTGGACGAATCGACCTTGCAATTTCTCCTTTGCGTAGATTTTGGCCTCTTGGCCCCATGCTTCTTCCTCGCGGTATCCGCCGGATTCGGGGGTGTTGATGCCCATGATGCGTACCTTGATGTTCTTGCGTTTAATCGTGGTACGGAAGGTGTCTCCGTCGATGACGTCCTCGACCGCGCATGTTCCATAGAAATCACCTGGACCGGTCACGTTGGGCTCCTTAATGGTTGCATAATTCAATGTAGGTAGAGAATCGGTCTGTACCGTGAATCATGTTCGCACACACGCTGATCGTGACTACATGGTTAAAGGAGTGCATTGTTATTAGTCGTAACGGCAGTGCGGCAATCGTAATAACGACCATGTCCGTCCATCGTGTGGTTGCTTCACGACGGAAATGACAGACCGTAGGAAGCAGACGATCTACGATCATCGTGTGGATACAGAAAGTAATCATGCGCGAACAACGCGACACCTGGGGTGGCCGTTTACGTATTTGGTGGTGGCGTCGATTGTGGTCGCGGCAGTGGCAGCCGGAATGACCCTTTTCGCACCCTCCGCCGGGGCCGCCGGCCTGCCGGGTGGACTGGGGCCGTGTCTGGGGGACGAGTGTCCGGATACCTGGCCGGACCCGAACAACGGCACCGTCTCCGGATACGACGAGAACGTCAACATCTTTGTGGGTGGGGACTACGACGTCCGCGGTTCGGCCGCCGAGGCGGAAGGCCGCATCGTGACCTTGGGGAGTTTTGATCTCAATAAAGACCCAGGGGGCAGTTCGATCTATAACGTCGGCATCGTGGGTGTCGGCTCCCGTGTGCCGCCGCCGGACGAATCTCCCTATCTGATTGTGGGTGAGGACATCTCCACGGCTCCGGGGCAGAGCATTAAAGCGGAGGAAGGCGACCACTGGGGAGAGGTGCTATACGGCGGAACCTTGGACGGCGAAGTTGAGCCGGAGCAGAGCCCGAGACAGGATTCCGCAGCCGTCGATCCGTACCGAGACCTACGGGAACAGCTTGAGATCGCCTCCGACTGCTACGCCCGGGAGGACGGGGATCAGAGAACGGCCACCGGCGACGTAGTGGTGACTCAGCCGGACCGGGTGATGTTCAGTGGGGACGGTACGTCCGAACTGCAGGTCTTCAATATTAATGAGCAGCTTCCGAACAACGCCTACATTGAGTACGAGAACATTCCGGAGAACGCGACGGTTCTCATCAACGTTTTCGGTGATGACGTCACCATCGACACCTCGCAATTCGCCCCGAGCGCGATTCCGTTCCGCCAGCGGACTCTGTGGAATTTCCCGGATGCGAGTTCGGTCAACCTAACCGGTACCTCCCAATTCGAGGGGAGTGTACTCGTCGGCAATCCGGACTCCACGACGACGGTGTCGGTGCCAGGCGTGAACGGGCGGTTCTATACGGCCGGTTCATTGACGCATACGTCATCGGGAATGACGGGCACCGAACTTCACAGTTATCCGTTCGATGGGGATTTGCCCGAGTGCGACGAGATCGATCCGACACCGTCGCCGACAGAACCGACGTCAGCCGAGGACGACCCCACTCACTCACCGTCTCCAACGGACGGCCCGTCGCCGACCGACGATCCAACGACGTCACCGACCGACGGGCCGACAACCGATCAACCGAGTACGGCGACGTCGTCTCCATCGATTCCTTCGGACAATGACGGACTGGCGGTGACCGGGCGGTCCCTGGTCGGTGCCGTTGGTCTGGCGGCGGTTCTCGGCTTGACCGGTGTCGCGGTCCTCTATTACACCAAACGAACTCGTCAACAGTAAATTCCAACGATTCAGCGGCTCGGACTCGTGTAACGGCGTGAGTCCGAGCCGCCGCTGCTGGGATTGCGTTGAGTACCTTCATCATCTCTATCGACAATAGACGATATATAACAACTTACACATTCTGTAATAACGTTTTTGCAACGCCCACTAGTGATAAGCGACACGCAAGATTAGCCTGAGCTCCATGGATATCCAAATAAATTAGTCCAATGGAGGTGTTGGAATGGGGCGAATGTGGAAGGCCACCGCTGCGGTCGCGGCAGCGGGGTTGGTTCTCAGCGCCTGTTCGGGCGGAGGCTCGGAAGAAGAGGAACTTGAGGGTGGCACCCTCAACATGCACATCGGAGAGGTACGCAGCCTCATTCCCGGCGGCTCCGGAGAAGTCGAGGGTTTCAGGGTCATCCGAAACATCTACGACGGCCTGGTGTATTACGACGCCGAGACGGGAGATCCGGAAAACCTGATGGCGGAGGAAATCACCTCCGACGACAATCAGGTGTGGACGATCAAGATCAAGGAAGGCTACTCCTTCCACAATGGTGAACCGGTCAACGCGGAGTCCTTCATTCGCTCCTGGAACCGGACGGCATACGGCCCCAACGCCCTGCCGCTGAACTACTTCATGGCACCCATTGAGGGCTACGGCGATATGAACCCGGAGGAGCTTCCCGAGGACGAGTGGGAGGACCCGGACACTCCCGAGTTCGAGGAAGCGCAGGCCGACGAGCTCTCCGGCCTGGAGGCCGTCGACGAGCACACCCTGCAGGTGTCGCTGTCGGAACCGTTCATCGGATTCCCCACCATGCTGGGGTATGAGGCGTTCTTCCCGATCGCGGAAGCGTGCCTCGCCGATGAGGAGAAGTGCGAAAAGCAACCCATCGGTAACGGCCCCTTCATGTTCGAGGACGGATACGATGTCAATACCGGCGGCACCGCCGTCGCCTGGGACGAGTATCAGGGGGAGAAGCCCAATATCGGTGGCGTGCGCTGGCACGTGTACGTGGACGGCTCGGACTGCTGGGCGGACTACCTGACCGGCGACATCGACGTCTGCGCTCCGACCGCGGCCGACTACGAGCAGGCGATCAACGATCCCGATCTGGTCGAACGGCGCATCCAGCAGGACAACACCAGCGTCCTTATGATGGCCTACCCCATGTACGAAGAGCTCTACCAAGACGTCAACATTCGTCGTGCCCTGTCGGCGGCCATTGACCGCGAGGGAGTCATCAACGTCATCGGTGAGGACCGCGCCAAGCCGCTCGACTCCTGGGTCCCGGCGTCGATTCTCGGTGGCGGACAAGGTGCGTGCGATTACTGTGAACACGACCCGGACACCGCTCAGGAGCTGTTGAAGGAGGCCGGTGGCTGGCCCGAGGGCGAGCCGCTGAAGCTGTGGGTCGACGACCGCATGGACAACCTGGACGTGTTCCGCGCGGTCGGAGATTCGATCTCCAACACCCTCGACATCGAATACGAGATCGTTCCGATGGAGTGGACCGAAATGCTCAGCAGCCGTGAGCAACACACTCTGGACGGTCCGTTCCGTTCGGGCTGGGGACCGGACTACAACTTGAATGAAAACTACCTCGAGCCCATCTATGGCGGTGGCGCCGACATGAACGACCAGGGCTTTGAGAGCGAGGAGTACAACGAGGCCATCAAGAAGGCCAACGGTGCCGATACGCTCGAAGAGTCCGTCGAACTCTACGCGGCGGCCGAGGAGATTCTGGCCGAAGAAATGCCCAGCGCGCCGATCTGGGTCGAACAGGTCAACTTCTTCTACAGCGAGCGCGTGGACAACGTTATCGTGCATCCGATTTACTCAGGAACCGGCGGTGACGCGGAACTTCGCGACATCGTGATCAACGAATAGACATCGGCTATTCCACTAGGGGTGTGCGGCTGGAATCCGGTCGCGCACCCCGCACTTTGGATGTCAATCATTAGATTGGGTTAATCGCATGGGGCGATATTGTCTCCGACGGTTGTTGCAATCGTTCCTCACGTTGGGTGCCGTTCTTTTTATCCTGCATTATCTGATGGCCCTGTCGGTTCAGATTCGCGGTAATCCCGCCTTGCTGTTCTTCGGGGGTGATCGACACGTCGATCCGGCGATGCGCGCGCAGGTGGAGCGGATGTACGGGCTCGACAACGCCTGTTATGAGCGCACGGGTGATCCGTGCATCGGTCCGTTCTTTACTCGCCTGGGGAACTATCTTCAGGGGGATTTCGGTACCACGATCAATGGAAATCAGCAGGTCAGTGAGCAACTGGCGCTGGCCATTCCCAATACTTTGCGGCTGTTTCTCTTTTCCACCATCACCTTGGTGGTTTTGGCGTTGGTGTTGGGCACGTGGGCGGCCCGCCATCACGGCAAGTTCCGTGATCATTCGGTCCGAGTGACCACGATTCTCATCGACGCCGTTCCGGTGTTTTTGATTTTGCTGTTCTACGTTTACGTTCTGGCGGTTCCGTTGACGAATTGGGCTCGGGACATCTGGGGTTCGGATTCGTTCATGGGGCAGCTGTTCCGACCGTCGTACAGTGCCGATTATCCGTGGGTGACGATCATCGTTCCAGGGATTTTGCTGGGTTTCGTCGGGCTGGCGACGTTGACGCGCCTGGTGAGGGCCAGCCAGTTGGAGAACTACAACGCGGAGTTCGTGAAGACCGCTGATGCCAAGGGGCTGAAGAAGATGCGTATCACGATCGTCCACGTGCTACGGAATTCGTTGATTCCCATCGTCACGGGGGTCGGCTATCTTTTTGCCTACATGTTGGCCGGGGCGGTTCTCACCGAAGGGGTCATGAGTATTCCCGGCATGGGGCGCTTGATTTTCGTGGGCGTACAGCGTCAGGACACGAACGTGGTGATCGTTGGTCTCACTGTGAGCGCGGTGGTGGTCATTCTGGTGACCTTGCTCGTCGACCTGCTGTATGCCGTTCTAGATCCGAGGATCCGATATGACTGAAGCTCCCGTTTCTCCCGATGCTCAGGTTTCCCTGTGGCGGGACGCCTTCCGTACGATGCGGCGACGGGTGGATGTTCTCCTGTCGTTGGCCATTCTAGTGTTCGTGGTGATGATGGCCGCGTTTCCACGTCTCTTCACCAGCGCCGATCCCAAGTCTTGTGACGGGATGCAGGCGCGGCAGCGGCCCGATTCGTGGCTGTCGGGAGATCATCCGCTGGGGATGGACGCGTTCGGCTGTGACTTCGCCGCGAAACTGGTGCACGGTACTCGTCCGACGCTCTTGTTGGCTTTCACCGTCATTATCGCGTCGATTGTGATCGGGCTGTTTCTCGGTATCGTGGCGGGTTATTACGGCCGGTGGGTCGACGTCGGCGTCTCGCGCACCCTTGAGGTGTTCATCGTGGTGCCGTTGCTGTTGGGGGCCATTCTGATCCTCAGTCTCTTCCGCGATATGGGAGGGACCGGCGGTGGTGTCGTCAAAGCGATTCTTCCGGCGGCCTTGGCATTGACCCTGTTCGGCTGGATGGAGTTCTGTCGTTACGCACGTGCGGCGACGATCGAGACCAAGAGCCTCGATTACGTTGCCGCTGCGCGGTGTCTGGGCGCCAAGGACGGACGCATCATGTTCCGGCACGTGCTGCCCAATGCGATCGTGCCGATCACGGCCGTCGTTCCGACCACTTTGGCCAATATCGTGGTGACCGAGTCGGCGTTGGCCGTCCTCGGGGTGGGGATCAAACCGCCGGAGACCAGTTGGGGCATTCTGTTGGCGGAGGGTACCAACTGGGCCGGTGGTGGATACACGTATCTCTTCCTCTGGCCGTTGTCACTGCTGGTCATTACCGTTTACGCCTTCGCCACCATCGGCGATGCGCTCCGCGACGCTCTCGATCCGAAGCTGAGGTGAGGACCATGGCCCGCACATCTACCGATATAACCGAGACCTTGCCGGGGTTCGATACACGGCGTCCTCTGCTGGAGGTGAAGGATCTTGAGGTGGAGTTCAATGTCCGCAAACGGCGTTTTTCGGTCGTCAAGGGCGTGAATTTCACCCTGGACCGAGGTCGGACTCTGGCCGTGGTCGGCGAGTCGGGCTCGGGCAAGTCGGTGACGGCCCAGGCGATCATGGGAATCATCGACTCGCCGCCTGGTTTCATTTCCAACGGGGAGGTGGTGTTCCAAGGGGTCGACCTGTTGCGGCAGAGCGAGGACGTTCGGCGACAGGTGCGGTCCAATCACATCTCCATCGTCTTTCAGGACGCCCTGTCGGCGCTCAACCCACTGTGGACCGTCGGTTTTCAGATCGCCGAGTTGTTCCGGGTGCATCGGGGGATGAGCAGGAGCGACTCCTATAAGCGGGCGGTCGAACTCCTGGATATGGTCGGCATTCCCGACGCGGCCGGTCGAGTGCGGCACTATCCGCATGAATTCTCCGGCGGAATGCGACAACGCGCCATGATCGCCATGGCCTTGGCGCTCGATCCGGAGGTGCTCATTGCCGATGAGCCGACCACGGCCCTCGACGTCACCGTGCAGGCGCAGATCATGCGTTTGCTGCGCGAGATTCAGGTCGAACGGGACATGGGTCTGATCCTCATCACCCACGATCTCGGGGTGGTCGCCGACGTCGCCGACGAAGTGGCCGTCATGTACGCGGGCAATGTGGTGGAGCGCGTCAACATCTACGACCTCTTTGCCCGTCCGGCCCATCCCTACACCGAAGCGTTGCTACGTGCCATTCCTCGCGTGGACGCGGTGGGGAGGGATTTGGAGGTCATCAGCGGATTGCCGCCCAATCCGCAGGCACTGCCGCCCGGGTGCGCCTTCCACCCACGGTGTCGGCGTGCGGAACAACGGTGTTCCAGTGACGTGCCGCAACCCCTAACGGTATCGGAAGGTCATACGTCCACCTGCCATTTCGCCCCGGAGGTCTATGCCAATGAGTGACGAACAGTCTCGGCCGGAACCGGTCTTGGAAGTAAACGGTCTCGTCAAACACTTCCCGGTGAAGAAAGGCGTGGTATTCAAGAAAACCGTCGACAATGTCAAAGCGGTCGACGGCGTTTCACTGCGGCTCGACAAAGGCAAGATTCTCGGAGTGGTCGGTGAGTCGGGGTGCGGCAAATCCACCCTCGCCAAAATGATGGTGGGACTCGAACCGGCGACCTCCGGGTCCATTAAGGTGCTGGGCCAGGAGATCGCGGGGCGGAGCCAACGTAGTATCCGTCCTCTGCGTCGTGATATACAGCTGGTCTTTCAAGACCCCTTCACCTCACTGAATCCCCGCATGACCGTCGGCGACATCGTCCGCGAACCCTTCGACATCCACCCCGACGTGATGCCGCGGCACAAGCGCGACAAGGCCGTTCACGACCTCCTCGACGTGGTAGGGCTCAGCAGGGAACACGTCCGGCGTTATCCGCACCAGTTTTCCGGTGGTCAGCGTCAGCGCATCGGTATCGCCCGGGCTCTGGCGCTGCAGCCGAAGGTGCTGGTATGTGACGAACCGGTGAGCGCCCTGGACGTGTCGATCCAAGGTCAGGTCATCAACCTGCTGGGGCAGCTGCAACGCGAACTCGGCCTGTCGTACGTGTTCATCGCCCACGACCTGTCGGTGGTGCGCCACATCGCCGACGAGGTGGCGGTCATGTACCTGGGACGCATCGCCGAACAGGGACCGAGCGAGGAGATCTACCAACGCCCTCGCCATCCTTATACACAGGCGCTGCTGTCGTCGGTGCCGGTTCCCGATCCGACCCTGCGTGGCAAGCGGGAGGAGATCCGCCTCAGCGGCGACGTGCCCTCGCCGTTGAATCCGCCGTCGGGATGTCGGTTTCGGACCCGCTGCTGGAAGGCCACGTCCATCTGCGCGGAAGAGGCGCCCGCTCTGGAAGCTCACGACGATACGGGACACACGACGGCCTGTTTCCACGCCGCGGAACTTCCCGAGGTGACGCGCTGAGTGCGGCGAGGCCGATGACGCTGCTGTATCTCGTGCGGTGCGGCGGGGAATCCGAAATTCGGACTCCGAAGCACATACGCGCCCATAGAATCGGCGTGTGGCAGGACACGAGCACGAACAGCTACGGCAGGGGTCCGTACGCCGTTACGTCGACGAGGGGCGGTTCTGGTCGTACGTGGCCCGAGACCGTACCACCGTGCTGTGGTTTCGGCTCCTGCCTTTCGTCGTCATCGGCGCGCTCATGCTGGTCAACTATCTTGACGACGAACTGGTTCGGGGGCGTTATGTCCTGGTCGTAGCTCCGGTGATGATTGCCCTGGTCAACGGCCCTATCATCACCTTGATTGCCGGAATGGTGTCGGTCGCCGCCTATATCTCGGGGCGTTCGGTTTCGGCCTACGGGCTGGAAGCCGACTGGTGGATCGACATCCCCAGCGTCCTGATCATCGCCCTGCTCGCGGTGTTCTTCGCCTGGGCACGCGGACGCCTGATCGACCGTCTACTGGGCATCACCATGGTCGCCGAGACCACGCAGCAGGCCATCGTGCCCGAAGCGCCCCGCCACGTGGGGCCCTACGAGATCGCCTCCGTGCTGCGCACGCCGCAGGGAAGCACCAACCTCGTCGGGGGCGATTTTTTCGACGTGGAGGCCTCCGCTCACGGCATGCGTCTCATCCTGGGCGACGTTCAAGGTCATGACCTGCAGACCATTCAGATCACCAATACCATTATGGGAGCGTTCAAGGAGCGCGCCGGAGACGACATATCGCTGTCCCTACTGACCGAACGGCTGCACCGACGCATGGTCGCGATCAACTCTGGACTGTCCGAATGGCACCAACGTTTTGCGACGGCCCTGGTGGCGGAATTCCGTCCCTGGGACACCAGCGTGACCTTCTTGACCTGCGGGCATCCGCCTCCCGTGCTGATTCGCGACGAGGCGCGACTGCTGTCGCTGCCCGCCCTGCCGCCGCTGGGAGTCGAACATCAGCAGAACTTCGAGTCGTATGTGCGACAGACGCCGTTCCACCCCGGCGACATGATCCACCTCTACAGCGACGGCATGGTCGAGGCCCGCAACTCGGCCGGAGACGAATTCCCCATGGTGAAATACATGAACGAATACCTCCGCCGGGATTATCCCCGCGATCCGGAACTGTTCATCGACTTCATTCGGCAGGCGTTCTTCCGCAACAACTTCGTCATCACCGACGACCTCTCCAGCCTGACCATCCTTTACAACTGATCGACCGTTTACTCGGCGCGCCGTCCCGCGCACCCGGCCTCAGTCGTCGTTGTGCTTGTCCAGAAACTCGTACACCTCGGTCTCGTCGACGCCCGGAAACGACCCGGGGGGCATCGCGGCCAGGTGCGAGGAATTGGCGCGCGCACTCGGCCAGACGTTCCCCGCCCAGGTCATCGACAGGTCGGCCGGCGGGCGGCGGCAACAGTCGGGTTCCGGACAGCGGCTGCGGGAACGCGAGGTGGTGTCCTTACCACGGAACCATTTCGAATGGTCGTACGGAACGCCGACGCTGAGGGAGAACTCGCCGTCGGGGCCGCTCTCGGTGCGTGCCGTGCACCAGAACGTTCCGTTCGCCGTGTCGGTGTACTGGCTGAAGGCGCTGAACTTGTCGGTGACGTCGAAGACCTGTCGACTCGTCCAGTAGCGGCAGATGGGCTGACCCTCGATGGCCCCGGTCGGATCTTGGGGGAAGGCGACTCCGTCGTTTTCGTAGGCTTTGAAGATGATGCCGGACTTGTGGACCTTCTGGAAGTGCGTGGGGATGCCCAGGTGTTGCGTGGCGAGGTTGGTGAACCGGTGCGCGGCGGTCTCATAGGAGACGGCGAAATTGTCGCGGAGATCCTCGACCGCGATCTGCTTGTTGCGCATCGCGTCGCGGAGAAAGTCCACCGCACTGCTTTCGGGAACGAGAAGCGCGGCGGCGAAGTAGTTCGTCTCCACCCTCTGAGCGAGGAAGTCCGAGTAGTCGGTGGGAACGGTATGACCGAGAACGTAACTTCCCAGCGCTTGCAGCAGGATGGCGCGCGGGTCGTGGGAACTGGTCTGCTTCTGAGTCAGGTAGATACGGCGATTGCGTAGATCGGTCACCGAACGGGTGGAATGCGGCAGGTCGTTGACGTGATGCAGGCTGAAACCCAGATGGCTGGCCAGGTCGGAAATGGCGTGCTGGCTGAGCGGACCGCTGGTGTAGCCGACCTCGTGGAGGAGCTTGCGGACCTCCTGCTCGATCTCCCCGAAGTAGTTGTTCTTATCGCGCATCCGCAGCCGTAGCTCGCTGTTGGACTGCCGGGCCTCTTCGGGCGTGGCGGCGCGGATATTGGTTTGGCGTTGCACCTCCCGGTGCAGCCCCACGAGCGATTCGAGCACTTCGGTGGGGATGCGGGACGACGGTTTGACGTTCGGCAGGCCCAGACTCCGGTAACCGTCTCCGCGCTGGGCGCGTTCGAGTTCGATTTCCAGCGCAACGCGGCGGTCCGGCGGCTCGGTGCCGAGTAGATCGTCGGTGGAGACGTCAAGCGCCTGCGCCAGAGCACGCAGTAGGGAAAGTTTGGGTTCTCTTTTCCCGTTCTCAATAAGTGACAGTTGGCTGGGTGCGGTATTGATCAACTCGCTCAGATCGTCAAGAGTGTAATTTCTTTTCTTACGCAGATAGCGGATGCGCTTACCCAGAGCGATGAGGTCAAGGCCGGTGTCGTCGGTATTTGTCGGTTCTTCGGAGGTGGTGGCTCCCCACGGGCCGGGGTCGGTAGCGGGTTGTTCCTGGTCGGGTCGTTGCTGTTTATTCGGAAACCGGTTTGTGGGAGATTTATTCGCCATATCTTTATTATTAGTGAAGATCGGCGGTTCTTTCCACCTTTGAGCCCTTCTTTTTCACTGTTTTGCCTGAGAAATTGGTATTACCGGCAAGTAATGGTCGCCAGTGTGGCGATTAGCTCAGTATGACGCAGGAGATAACCATGACTGATCACCGTTCCGACAAGGTCCAGACCGCTGAGGAACTGAGTGCCGATTGGGAGTCCAACCCCCGGTGGGCGAATATTACTCGTGACTACAGCGCTGAAGATGTCATTGCCCTGCGTGGACGGGTGCAGGAGGAACACACTCTCGCCCGTCGCGGGGCTGAGAAGCTCTGGAGGCAGCTGACGACTGAGGCCGAGACCGATGGTTACACCAACGCTCTCGGAGCCCTCAGCGGAAACCAAGCCGTCCAGCAGGTCAAAGCCGGTCTGCGCGCGATTTACTTGTCGGGATGGCAAGTCGCCGCCGATGCGAACCTGTCTGGTCACACCTACCCCGACCAATCGCTCTACCCGGCCAACTCGGTCCCGGCCGTCGTGCGACGTATCAACAACGCACTGATGCGCGCCGACCAGATCGAGTTCGCGGAGGGCGAGCAGTCGGTGGAAGACTGGCTGGTTCCCATCGTCGCCGACGCCGAAGCGGGCTTCGGTGGACCGCTGAACGCCTATGAACTCATGAAGGGCATGATCGCCTCCGGTGCCTCAGCGGTGCACTGGGAAGATCAGCTCGCTTCGGAAAAGAAGTGTGGTCACCTGGGTGGCAAGGTTCTCATTCCTACCAGTCAACACATCCGCACCTTGAACGCCGCCCGGTTGGCCGCCGACGTCGAAGGGGTTCCTTCCCTGCTGGTGGCCCGCACCGACGCGGAGGCGGCCACTCTGATGACGTCGGACATCGACGAACGCGACCGTCCGTTCCTCACCGGCGACCGCACCGCGGAAGGATACTTCCAGGTGCGTGGGGGCATCGAGCCGTGCATCGCTCGCGCCAAATCCTACGCTCCCTACGCCGACCTGCTGTGGATGGAGACCGGTACGCCGGACCTGACCGTGGCACGTGCCTTCGCCGAGGAAGTGAAGGCCGAGTTCCCCGATCAAATGCTGGCCTACAACTGTTCGCCGTCGTTCAACTGGCGGCGCAACCTGGACGACGACACCATCGCCAAGTTCCAGAAGGAACTGGCCGCGATGGGTTACACCTTCCAGTTCATCACTCTGGCGGGCTTCCACGCGCTCAACTACTCCATGTTCGACCTGGCCCACGGCTACGCCGACGGGGGCATGAGCGCCTATGTGGACCTGCAGGAACGCGAGTTCGCCGCCGAGGAGCGCGGCTACACGGCGACCAAGCACCAGCGCGAGGTCGGTACCGGGTACTTTGACCGTGTCAGCACGATTCTCAACCCGAAGGGTTCTACCCTGGCGATGGTGAACTCCACCGAAGCCGGACAATTCGAATAGTTCGACCCGAGGTGAGGGGCGACCTGGCCCCTCACCCCCATCCGACACGGACAGACACCCCTACTTGAGGAGTCCAGATGAACGCAGTCCAGAATTCGTCGATCAAGATCAGTGGGCCGACCGTCGCGCGCCAGGACGAGATTCTCACTCCCGAGGCGCTTGACTTTGTATTGCAACTGCATCGCGCCTTCATGGGGGAGCGGCACGAGCTGTTGCTGGAGCGTCAACGCCGCCGCGAGCGCATTTCCAACGGCGAAGACCCGACGTTCCTGTCGTCCACCGCCGACATCCGCGACGACACCGAATGGCAGGTAGCGCCACTCGCTCCCGGTCTGGAGGACCGTCGGGTGGAGATCACCGGGCCGTGTGAGAAGAAGATGACGATCAACGCGCTGAACTCCGGCGCGAAGTGCTGGCTGGCCGATATGGAAGACGCTTCCAGTCCCAGCTGGGAAAACGTCATCAACAGCCAGTTGAACCTGATCGACGCCTTGGAAAATCAGATCGACTTTACCGGCGCGAACGGTAAGACCTATGCTTTGAAGTCCTCCGACATCACCGAGCTGGCCACGATCATCGTGCGTCCCCGCGGGTGGCACCTGGTGGAGCGGCACCTGGAGGTGGACGGGGTTCCCGTCAGCGGCGGACTCGTGGACTTCGGGCTCTACTTCTTCCACAACGCGCAGCGCCTGCTCGACAAGGGACGCGGACCGTACTTCTACATTCCCAAGCTGGAGTCCGCCGCCGAGGCGCGCCTGTGGAACAAGGTCTTCGTCATGGCGCAAGACCTTCTGGGGATTCCGCAGGGGACGATCCGGGCCACGGTTTTGATCGAAACCATCACCGCCGCGTTCGAGATGGAGGAGATTCTCTATGAACTGCGCGATCACAGTTCCGGTTTGAACGCGGGCCGGTGGGACTATATTTTCTCGGTGATCAAGAACTTCCGCAATCGCGGTAATCGTTTCGTGCTGCCGGACCGGCAGAGTGTCACGATGACGCAGCCGTTCATGCGGGCTTACACCGAGCAATTGGTTCGTGCCTGCCACCGTCGTGGTGCCTCCGCAATCGGTGGTATGGCCGCCTTCATTCCCAACCGCCGCGACGCAGAGGCCAATGCCAGGGCCTTTGAGGCCGTGCGCAATGACAAGATGCGTGAGGCCGGCGACGGGTTTGACGGTTCATGGGTGGCCCACCCGGATTTGGTTCCCGTGGCGATGGAGATGTTCGACGAGGTTCTGGGTGACAAGCCCAACCAGATCGATCGCCTCCGCGAGGACGTTCGCCCTGATGCGAAGGCGCTGATCGACATCAGCACCGTCAAGGGGACCATCACCGAGGTGGGCATCCGTTCCAATTTGTCCATTGGATTGCGCTACATCGAATCGTGGCTGCGTGGTGTCGGGGCCGCCGCCATCAACAATCTGATGGAGGACGCCGCCACGGCGGAGATCTCCCGGTCACAGATTTGGCAGTGGCTGCATACCGGCTCCTACACCGAGGACGGCCGTCCCGTCACCTTGGAGTGGGTGAGCCGCCTGTTGAGCGAAGAGTTCTCGTATTTGGATCGTTTCGACGGGGATCGCTTCGACGATGCCCGGGAGATCTTGCGTGAGTGTGCCCTGGGAGAGGAATACCCCACGTTCCTCACTCTGCCCGCCTATGCGCGCTACCTGGTGGCCACTCAATAGTCGTCTACCGCAATCGTCGGTAGTCGGTCGGCGCGGCGAATCGGGGACGGGAGCCGAGAGGCGTCCGTTCCCGAGCCGCTCTGCATAATTCGGTTGTTTCGGTTCTATACCAGCGCATTCCACGTGCCTGGTAGTTGCTCATCGCATGAGGGTCGTCCTCCGAACACGTGTGTAGCCATACGCGTTCGGTCCGAGGGCGGCCCTCGCCGCGTGCGGAGAACCTCCACGCCTCCGACAGGCATTCACCGAGAAACCAGCCACCGAGTCGGCGACGTCGAAAGGCGGGGAACAGTCCGAACGAGGCTATCTCCACCTCGCCGGGAATTCTGCCGTCCATTTCGCAGTAGCCGGCCGGAGTTCCGCTGACGTGTAGCAACCAGGTCTCCACATTGCCGTCGGTGGCGAATTCCCTCCATTCGGCGTCCGACCAGGCCAGGCGATCCGTCCACTGCCAGTCGGAGCCGACCGTGATGTAGCAGAAACGGTTCAACTCCGGAACGGGAATGCGGCTCTGCCGCACCACCGCCTCCGCGTCCGGCCGTTCCTTGGGCCGAACGTGTTCGGGAGACCGCGTTTCCAGGTACCAGATTGTGGATGACATGAGGCGAAGGGTACCAAGTCACCGACGGTGTTCCGGGGCGGCGGATACCGCTGTCGCGGCGATCGAGGCCGTCCCGGAGTCACTCGATTCTAGTTGTACGCGTCGATGCGCAGGTGGCGGATGAGGTGCACATCCGTCATCGCACCGGTGGAGGCCGCGAAGCCGTACTTGTAACTGTCGGGAGCCTCGAACGGCACGGTGGCTTCGAGTGCGCGCACCCAGCCGTTCCCGTCCAGGAAGTCCATGTCCACAGTGACCTCCGGATTGTCGTGGCCGCTGACGGTCAGGCGCACGAGACGTTTGGCGATGTCACGGGTAAAGTCCCCCACCATGTGCGGCAGGGTCGATCCGTAGAGCGTGGTGTCGCCTTCCTCTCCGACGACCTCGTCGGTCGCGGTGGTGTCCAGCAGGCAGTACCCCTCGAGTCCGTCACCCGGGCCACGTAGAGCGATGTTCTCCGGTGCCCGTCCACTGGTGTCGGACAGGTGGTCGGGAGCCTGATATTCGGCCGGGCAGCCTTCGCCGCGACCTTCGGAGTCGGCCGAGAAGTTCCCCCAGGCGTCGAGTCCCAGGCCGAGGAAGCCGCCTTCGATACCGGGATTGCCCACCAGCGGCGCATAGCCGAGGCTGCCGCCGTAACCGCCGACGTCCTCCACATCGGTGTCACCGTCGGTCAGGAAGAACGAAATGCCGTCGGCGCCTTCGTCGCTGTACTGCCATTGCGCGAAGGTCACTTCGATTCCCTGTTCAGCAGGAATCGGGTCATTGTGGATAATCGAACCACGGCGGTTGTTGCCCTGGTCGGTCAGCATCAAATATCCGGGTTCCTTGCCGATACGAGGAACCGGTCCTATCAGGTCGTCCCCGCAGGCGGGTATGGCGGAGTCGGGGTCGGTTTCCGTGGCGGCGGTGAGACAGGCGTCGCCGTGGACGACCAGGTTGTCGTCGTATACGGCCGCGTTGTGAAAGTCCTCTTTTCCGTCGGCGAGGCTTTCGGGGATTCCGCCGCCCGATTGAGCCTGAGCCGCAGGTGCGGTGAGTATTCCCGACGCGATCATGATTGAACTGGCGCCCAAAAGCATCAAACGCTTCACAGGAGCTCCTTTCCGTAGTTCCTTGATGAGCACGAATCTTCATTCGGCACTGCGGAAGACCGTCCGTCAGTGCCTTGCGCTTATTCGGTCTGCGTTTACTCGAATAAAACGGCCAGGCACAGGTCAGAACTAGGAATGGCCGTTCGAGTACGGTTCCCGGACTGAATCTATCGAAGAAAAGGACACTACGGATGACTATGCGAAAAGAGCCCGGAATTGTTACCGGAATAATCCCATAGGGGGATAAAAGTGCAGTTGATAGGGGTTGAACTGTGTTTGTGCGAAAAGGAGGAACAATGCCACGAATGTGTTTTTTAAAGGACCGATCGAGCCCCGATACCATCGCGTCTCAATATGGCTACAGTAGACCGGGGCCCGATCGAAAATCCCCATGGGAATTTCCTATTGCGTCGGTGTGGGCATGTAGAACAGTTCCCATTGGAACCCATTGGGATCAATGAAGGTGCGACCGTACATGCCCGCTTCCTCCTCCATTTTGCGGCGATCCTCGTCGATCTCCTCGGTGGCGCCGTTCTGCAACGCCTTCCCCGTGATGTCGTTGACCTCCTCCTTGCTGTCAAGTGCGAGCGCGTAGGTGGCACCGATGGTGCTCTGGGTGTCGCTGATGGTGCGCTTGGTGAACATCTTGAAGAACTCGGGCTTCAGCAGCATCAGGTGGAGCTGGTCTTCCTTGATGACGATGCACGCGGCATTGTCATCGGTGAACATGGGGTTGATGTCCCAGCCGAGCTTTTGATAGAACTCCTTGGACGCGTCCAGGTCGGCGACGGGAAGATTGATGAACATCTTGGTCATGGTGAACTCCTTGGACTGTTTGACCCGTTGTGGCCGCTCAAGGAGCGGTCAACGGTGTCATTGTGCGGTTCTAAGGAGGTAGACGAGCCAAGTCTTGAGAATTCATCGCGGGATCGGGGATCTTCCGACGATTTTTTGAGCCGAGGCGGGATTGCACAAACTCCACTACAAAAGGCTGCGGGGTACGGAGGTGGTCCTCCGTACCCCGCAGCCTCAAAGGGTGTTAATTGAGGGTTTTCGTATGTTCGCCAATAAAGACACGCCGCAGGGGCCAGGTCGGTTGCGACATACATAAGGATTTTTTAAGGATACGTTTCCCCGGTGTTGAATTCGCTTGTGACGCGCTGATACACCGCGCGTCGGCAGGGAGAACGGTGCTCGATCCGAACGGGTCGAAAGTCGAAAACTCCTGGGCACGTATGGAGTGTGCTTAAGGTTGTCGCTGTATGGAGCAGGATTATGATCCGTCTAACATGGGGGCATGAATATTCGACTGTCCTTCGTTCCGGTCGGTCTCATGATGAGTGCCGGGCTCCTCAATCTTGTGATGAGTATTTTCGTCATTTCTGCCACCGAGTCGCGCAATATCGGGTTCGCGCAGTTGACGGTCGGCGCAGTCCTCTTGGCCCTCGGTTTGGTCTATTGGCGTATCCCGTACCTGGCCATTACGCGCGACGCGCTGATATTTCCCTATCGGCCGTGGCAATTTCGAGTGGATATTCCAGAGGGCGCGACGCTCAAGGTCATTTATCCACATCTGTATCTCACCGATTCTGAGGGACATTCGGAACGAGTGCCGGTGCGCTTGTCGTCGACACTCCACCGTGGTGACCTCGCTGAGCTGCGGGCGCGCTACGGAAGGGAAAAACCGTCGACGATGTCGTCCGACAGTCGGAAAGCCGGACGGTTAGCGGCGCGCCTACCGTGCGGCGACACGGAAGGTTCAACCGGTCGTCAGCCTGGGCGAAACGGCTGTGTGCCGTCGTCGCCAAGGGTGTCCAGGAGCGTGTCGAGTTGCGCGCGCAATTCTGTCATCGCGCTGGTTCCGACGTGTTGAGCGAGTTCGGCCTCCAGCTCATGGAGTAGGCGCCCGGCGGTCCGCAGGTGCTCCCATCCCCGGTCGGTCACAAAGATCAGCTTACGGCGGCCTCCACCTGGATGTGGGCGACGCTCCACGTATCCGCGTTGCGCGAGATAGTCGACGATCTGTCCGGAGCCTTGTTTGGTGATGCCCAGCTTCTGTGCCAAGTCACTGCTGGTCATGCCGCCGTCTTTGAGGATCTGAAAGGTGTAGCCGTGGATGGGGCGGAGGTCGCCGTATCCCGCTTCGTTCATACGCGACACGAACTCGGCTAGAAGGAGCTGATACGACATTCCAAGTTTGAAGAGCAGTTCGGATCGTTGAACGTCGGAGGTGGTCATGAAACCATCTTGACACACATGAGTAAAGCGGGTTTACTTACTTGAGTAAAGTTATTTTACTCAAGGAGGAAATGATGACGTTTTACGAACACACGTATGAAACCGCTCCCGAGGGTGCCGTGAAACGTATGAAGGGCGTTGAACGACAGCTGGGCTTCGTCCCCGCCGCGGTAGCCCGAATGGCGACCGCTCCCGCCACTCTGGAAGGTTTTCAGACGATGAGTGCCTTGTTCGAAACCGTTTCACTGGAACCGATAGAACGCGAAGTCGTCATAATGACCGTCGCAGTCCGGTACGAATGCCGACTGTGCATCGCCATGCATTCGGCCAAACTGACAAAGCTCGAGGCAAGCGACGAATTGATCGGAGCGCTCCGGAACGGAAACCCGTTGGACGACCCACGCCTGGAGGCACTCCGCCACTTCACCCTCAACGCGATCGACAACCATGGACACGTCGACGAACCGACCATGGTGGCGTTCGACGACCACGGCTATACCCCACAACAGGCACTGGAAGTCGTCCTCGGAATCGCAGCATATACTCTCTCGACCTTTGCTAACCGCATGACCGACGCACCAATCGACGAACCCTTGCGGGCCTTCGCCTAACTGGCCGCCGAAACCGAAGCGGCCATCGAAGAACTGTGAGCCGTGAACCCGGGGCAGTGCTGTGGCAGTATGGCCGCTATGAAGATTGGTAAAAAAGGAATCGTATTCGACACGGCGGACCTGGGCGCCGAGAGCACATTCTGGGCCGGGCTGCTGGGCGGCACCGTCGAAGCTACCGACGACTGGCACACCCTCGTCACCGAGGACGACTGGTATCTAGCCTTCCAGCTCGCCCCCGACCACGTCCCGCCCGAATGGCCCAACGGGACACTGCAACAGATCCACCTCGACCTCTGGGTCGACGATCCAGAGACAGCCCACGCGGAAGTCATGGCTTTGGGTGCGACAGTGCTGAAAGAAGTCGAAGACCTCGGCGAGCCGGACGTCTTTCAGGTCTATGCCGATCCCGCCGGGCATCCGTTCTGCCTCTGTTGGTCTAAATAGACCGGTACCGGCATGGGGTCCTGGAGCTTGCATGCGCTCAGGGCCCCACCGTCCAATCCGCTGCTCACACAACCGAGCATAAGAAAAACCTCGCCTCACCCCCGGTCGTGGACAGCACGCTCGGAATCAGCGGGAGGCCGGATCGGAATAGGCGACGTCGTAGCCCACACGCATGCCGCCACGCTTGATCTTTATCCCACGCACCGAGAAATCGGACAACTCCGCCAGCGACGAAACATGCGTCCCACCGCAAAGCTCCTCACCGTGCCCCTCGATCTCCACCACACGACCATCGGCTCCATCCTGGACGCGTACCTTGTGATCAGCGGCGATGGCCGCGTTGACCCGCTCCACCACCTCACTCGACAGAGCCTCAAGATCAGGACGTTCCTCCGGCGCAAGAAACTCGATGCGAGCCTGACCAGGGTTATGGCTATGCCCCCGGTACTCAAATCCCATGGAAGCGACGATCGCATGAATCAGATGCCCACAGGTATGCAGCGCCGCGTGACGCAGCCGAGCCTCCGCATCGATCCGAGTCGTCACCGTCGCCCCCTCGGCGTGGACGAAATCCCCACTCAGACCCACCGTCAGAGACTCACCGTCGACTTTAAACGGAACCGCCTCCACACCGTCCACCGTGCCAACATCCGACGGTTGCCCACCGCCCTTGGGATGGAAGATATTGTCGGCAACCACGATATAGCGCCCGTCCGCACCGTCCCGAACTTCGACGACACTGGTCTCCTGCTCAAAAAGATAGGTATTGCCCAAATACAGGTTGTTCTGCAACACGGCAGCCGCCTTTCCCACGCTTCACAACAGAATTCACATCGGCCTGGTCGGTACCGGCAACGCCCGTAAGCGAAAACGACCAACCAAGGTACATACTAGGCGACGCTGACAGAGCGTAGACAGCCGAATGCGACAATGCCCGTCTTCAATAACCCAAAGCCACGGCACCGGCGATCCCAATCAAAATAAGACCCGTAACGACATTAACCGCGGCATTGACACCCGGCCGAACCAACACCGGACGCAGCACACCCACCAAACCAGCCAAGGTAAGGAACCACACGACCGTGATCGTGCTCGCCAGAACGGCGAGCACACCAGCTTGCCACATCCCGCTGTCCGTGGCAATGAACTGGGGAATCAACGCAACGAAGAAGACGGCGGCTTTGGGACTGAGCAGATTGCACAACAATCCGCTGCGCAAGGACTGCCACGGGCCGAATCGAGCAGAAGGGGCCGCTTCCTCGGAGGAACCCGGTGGTTTGAACGCGGCGATGATCGCGGTGATACCGAGGTAGGCGAGATACGCCGCCCCGGCATAGCGAATCGCCGCGAAAGCGGTTGGGGACGCCGCTAGCAACGCTGACAGTCCGAAGGCCGTGATGGTGACCCATACGAACACTCCGGCGGCGATGCCGACGGCCGTCCACAAACCACTGCGGCGCCCACCTGAAACACAATTTCGCACGACGACGGCGAAATCGGGTCCAGGAGAGGCGACGCCCAGGAACATAATTCCCGCAAAAGTAAAATAAGCTGTCATGACCACGCTATGAGTCGACCGTTTGCATTGATGCCGACGAAGAACGACAGCGTCACTCGACGACCGTCGCCCTGGTTCGGCTCCACCTTATGGTAGTTGCGTGGATCGAAGAACACCGCGTCGCCCACCGAGGGACGAACCGACGAAACGGGATAGTCCTCCATCAGAGAAGGCGCGTAACCGTAGCCGTCGCGATGGTCCTCATCGCCTGGAGTCCAGCGCCTCCGGTACACGACCGCTTCGCCTCCGCTGTCCGGCATTGCCAAGTGGCAGTTGAAGGCCAGTTGGACGAGCGGCTCCTCGTCCATGACGCCGGGGAACTCCCGGACGATCTCATCGAAGTGAATCCGCGCGCCCTGATTGATTTCGCGAATCATGCCGGAGAACAGCGCTTGTCCGTCGACCCTGGCCGGCTCGACCGCACTGCCCCAGGCCTTCCCGATACGGTCGAGGGCGGCGTCCAAGGGGTCGGAGCCGTCGAGGAGGGTGCCCCGCGTTTCATTCGACTGCTTCGCGTGATCCCAGTATTCGGCGGCCAGGGAACCGCCCAGGTAGTAATCGAACGCCGCCGGACCGAGTTTCATGATCCGAGGTACCACGACCTGTTCGTCGTACGAGCCGAGTTCGCAGTGCTCGAGGCGCTCGATGATCGCGGCGCACTCCTGCGGGGTGAAGAATTCCTTTACTTGTAGCGCCGATGCCGTCCCGGCGGCAAGGCTGACGATCTGGTCACGAGCGAGTTCGGGGGCGGTCGTGATGTCGAAGAGAGTGTGGGTAGGGGTGGGAGTTCCGGAGTTACCGGTGTTCGTATCCATTGTTCTCCATCGATGTAGAGGTCCTGATGTAAGTATGTCCTTGAAGTGGCGTACCCGAGTGCCAAGGCAGGGAGGAGTTCTGCCGTGACTCATCAGTGTCCACTCAGTTACTTATAGCAGTTCTCTTGCGACAGAGCAATAGTCACTGAGAATAATCTTTGTCCTACTTAGGTAAGAATGTGGATGTAGTGCGAATCCAGCTACGCTACCAAGGACGCTTCGGCTGTTTCGTGCACTGCCAGCCAACGGTAGCCACGCTCCGCTTCAGGAGAATCCACAAGCGTCGCCGTGACTAGGCGACTGGTCTGATCGCGTCCAACGGAATGAGTTTCGCGAAACCGGACCACGTTCACGTGTTGGTTCTGAACTATGACGACCACGTCCGAAATCGTGATGTTCAGGCCTGGCTGCGCATTGCGGGCTGCCGGTAGCTGTGCCGCGAGCTCAGGTCCCGACACAACGCCGCCGTCGACCGACACCAGACTGAAGTCCTCATGCTGTGCGGCGAGAAACCGGTCCAGAACCTCGGGCGCTGCCTCGGTGCCGAGCCAGAAGGCGAGATCACGATGGAGAGCCTCGATTTCCATCGAGACGGAGTGCAATGGGTCAGGCATGGAGAAGTTCCTTCCGGCGTTGTGAGGCAGCGGCGTTCATGATGCATAGTCGGTCCGGCCTTCTTAACGGCCGCGATTGAATCGTCGATTTCTGCGAGGTTGTTATCCGGGATAATACCCGGTCGTTAGGTGACGATACTTCCGCTGAGTTTTCCTGTTTGAAGGAACGGGCAGACGCCGTTCATATCAAGACGATCGTGGATACGGCCAGAGCAGCCGAAATTGCCATACCAGCGATTGTCGCAGGACGATGGACCCCGATGTCGGAGTCATGATAGTTCGGATTGAGGACGAACGTAGCGGATGACCCCGCTACTCCCGACGCGACGATTCCACTGATGAGCACTATGTTGACATCGAGGTCGGAAATATCGAGGAAAAGCCCGGTGGCCAGGATGGCAATCAAGGGAGTAAGTACGTATTTCTCATCGAGCAGATACCAACCAAGTCGGCGTTCCAATTTCGTACCTTTTGGGCGGAAGGCACCGACAACGGTTGCCGTGAGGATCAATAGAACCTGAATCATGGAGACGATCCAAAACATAGAGTCCTTTCCGACGGGCGGAATCCCGTTGGGATACCGGTACTCGATGAACTCATTCTCCCATTCGAGCCAATTTCAATGAGATCTGCTGCCGTGGAAATGCTCAGGGCTACTTCGATGTCGTTTCCCATACACGGTTCCGTTGAGAACGATCTATACGGCCGTTTCGGCGGTAGTCCAAAGGGAACCCACCCTAATGCCGGCAATGCCACTCGGGTACTCCGGCGATTGTCAGGGAGGCACGACGCGATAATCGGCTGAAGCGTTCGACCCACGTATCAGGTCGCGAGCTTCAGCCGACTGTCGGTCTATTATTACGTTAATGGGCGGAACTCGAGACGTGATGATCCGCCGGTTCCCGTTCCAAGCGCTCGAATGCGAGTTGCGCGTAGGTCGCCGCTCCGTCGGAGAGAACCGAATCGTCGAATTCGGCGAGCGGCGAATGGTTGTTGGGAGCCTTCATCGGATCAGCACCTTGAGGTACCGCGCCGAGCATGGTGAAGGCCCCCGGCACCTCACCGATGACTCGAGAGAAATCTTCCGACCCGGGGAACGGGTGTGGTGACCAGTGGAACCGTTCCTCTCCGAGGTTCTCCCTGACACTGTTGGCGACAAAGTCGGCTTCTGAATCGGAATTGACCGTGACGGGGTAGTTTTCGTCGTAGTCGAAGTCCACGCTGAGTCCGTGTGCCGCGGCCAGGTTCTTGATGACGCGAGCGCATTCGTCCTTTGCGGTGGCACGCGCCGCCTTGGAATAGGTGCGGATCGTCGCCTTGAAGGTGACCTCGTCGGTGATGACGTTACTCGCCGTACCGCCGTGGAAGCTTCCGACGGTGAGGACGACGGGGTCGTGTATGTCGAATCGTCGGGTCACCATGCTTTGTAGTGCGAGGACCATTTCGCAGGCGCCCGGCATGGGGTCGCGGGCGAGGTGCGGCATGGAGCCGTGGCCGCCTGCGCCTCGTACCGTCACATACATCTCGTCGGAGGCCGACATGATGGGGCCGTGACGGGTGACGAAGAGACCGCCGGGGATGATGGCGCTGGTGACGTGCAGCGCATAGGCTGCGACCGGTTTATCGCCGGTGGCGTCGAGTACTCCTTCTCGCAACATGTGTCCGGCACCGTCGTAACCTTCTTCTCCGGGCTGGAACATGAAGATCACGTCGCCGCGCAGGGAATCGACCTTTTCGGCGAGAAGCCGTGCCGCTCCGGACAGCATCGCGGTGTGCAGGTCGTGCCCACAGGCGTGCATTCTGTCGGAAGAAGCGGCGTAGGAGGCTCCGGTTCGTTCCGTGACCGGTAGGGCGTCCATGTCTCCGCGCAGTAGAACCGTTGGTCCCGGTTGGTTACCTTTGAGGACGGCGGTTACCGAGCTCAGATCGTTGCCCAGACTGATGTTCAAGGGGAGGTCTGAGATCGATTGGAGAACCTTTTCTTGCGTACGTGGCAGGTTGAGACCTACCTCCGGTTCCCGGTGGAGGCGGCGTCGTAGGTCGACGAGTTCATCCTGCAGTCCACGGGCGTCGTCACGGAACGACATGTGTGTTCCCCCTTTCTTAGGGCGACAGTGGATTCTCGTCGTGGGAGCCGACGGTTGAATCGTCTGTCGCGGTTCTGGACTTCCGGTATGGGGCACCCATCGAGGGTTGAGGGTCGTGCCTTGGACGTGAAGGTACCGAGCAGTCGCACGATATAGAAGAATCTGAAGTATATTGCTTCTATGGCGACGTATTCGCAGGAAATTGCCATGCTGGACGAGATTGAGTTGGAAATCGTCAACGCCGTCCAGATTAATCCGCGTGCGTCGTGGACCCTGATCGGATCTGTTTTGGGGATCGACCCCGTTACCGCAGCGCGTCGGTGGAAACGGTTGACGGATTCCGGACTGGCGTGGACGACCGTTTACCCCAGTTCAGACGCACTCAAGTCGGTGCTGGTGGCCTATATAGAGGTAGAATGCGTCGCCGGTTCGGCGGATACGGTGGCCCGGCAGTTGATCGACGATCCCAAAGTCGCGTCGATCGATCACATAACCGGCTCGGCGGATGTGATCGTGACGGTATTTACCAGCGATCTTGGCGATCTCTCTCGTATTCTTCTTGAAACCCTGGGGACCATCGACGGTGTGAAAGCGACTCGGGCACATGTCGGTACCAGTGTTCACGTCGAGGGGAGTCAGTGGAAACTGCGCTCGCTCAGTGCTGATCAGCAGGATCGGCTTCGATCGAAACTACCGCGAGTGCCCGGGGTTGTGCCTCGCTCTATTGATAGACGGGATGAACCGCTGCTCAGCGAGCTTCAAAAGGACGCGCGAACCTCCTACAGCAGCTTGGCGGAGGTGATGGGCTCTAGTGTCAGTACCGTACGTCGGCGACTGGACTCGCTGATCGGTGCACAGAAGCTGATCTTCCGTTGCGAGATCGCGCAACCGCTGTCGGGGTGGCCGGTGAGCGCGACGTTGTGGTGCCGAGTCCCGCCGGCACGGGTTGACCTTGTTGCGTCGCAGGTGGCGGCCTTGCCGGAGGCACGACTGTGCTCGGTGGTGACGGGTGGCCCCGCGAATCTGTTGTTGTCGGTGTGGTTGCGCTCGGTTTCCGACACGCATTATCTACAGACGGCCTTGACCGAACGTTTTACTGAGCTCGAAGTGCTCAGCAGTGGGCTCACATTGCGTCAAGTCAAACGCATCGGACGCGTCCTGGATAAAAAGCAACATGCGGTCGGTATTGTGCCGCTTCGCATCTGGACGGATTGATGTCGGCGGCGGGGGAACACGGCTTTCCGTCTTCATGTACTCAAATGCTCGAGCTGTTGCCCCTGGATGTAGATGTCAAAGTCCTTGGTATCGCGGTCGGTATCGTCGGCGGTCCCATGGATCAGTGCCTCTTTCGTGGGTGTCATATGGACACGTGGAAATGAGTGGTGCAAGGTAAATTGGAGCCCGGATACTCCATAATGGATGAGCACGCTGGCGGATTCCGGTTTTCGACATTAAGTCAGCATGGACGACTTGATGAACACGCGGTGTTGGGCGAAAGCCCAGTCATATTGATCATTCACCGCCGTGGGGCCTCTGCCCTCCCTTTCAAAGCGGGGCGGATCTTACGTGTTGGATCGGTGGTCGCAGCGATCGTGTTGCTTTACCCGCCTGCTCAAGGTGAGTCGACCGACCGAAGCCGCGATACCGAACCAGGCGATAAGCAACCCCACGATCATCGTCCATCCTGCAATGGCGAAGTACGGTAGGTCGATCGTGACGCTCAAAACGGCCACAGCCGCGATGAGGCATCCAATGGTGGCATGAAGACGGGGATTGGACATTCGATACCTCACTTCGCTTTCCGCTCAAGAGTTCTCCAAAGGACCGACGTCCCATGCGCTTTCGATCAGCTCGCTATGTGCTTGAGCCCCTCGAGGGTAGCAATATTCGGAGTAGCTCGACCGTAGCCGGGCGCTTTCCGCTTTATAGCCGCATCGGCGGGTTGGTTGTGCAGAGGACCATGGGGATGCACTTTAACGGCAGCAAAAAGGCCTCTAACAATGTTTCCATTGTTAGAGGCCTTTGTTTTGGCCCGCCCTGAGGGATTCGAACCCCCAACCTTCTGATCCGTAGTCAGACGCTCTATCCGTTGAGCTAAGGGCGGTTACCGGCTCCTGAGGTCGTTTCCGACCGCTCGATCAGGGCCGCATTTAATATTACTCGCTTCGGAAACGCTTCTGCACTCGGGTGTGCTTTTGTGCCGTGAGTCATGACAATAGGGATGCTTCCGTGTGTTTAGGCAGGTCGCGGCCCCTAATCCAGGATCGTTTCCATGAAATTGCGCCAGGCACCCGCGATATCGTTGTCTCCACCGTCATCGGCCCGTGCGGCGGCCTTCCACACCTGCCGCTCGGCCACGCCGACCTCTTCGTTCAACAGATGCCGGTGCGCGTACTCGGTCCGTTGAGCGGGGCCGGGATACCAGTGTCCATTGGCCGCGAACAGGGCGACATAAGCGCGGTGACAGGAATCCAGGAGCAGGGCCGTACGCTCGAACGGGTCACGTTGCGAGGCGAGCTCGTCGGCGACCTTGTCGGTATCGGACTTGACGCGCTGGATCGCGTTCGGTGCCAACAGCTCGGGCAGTTCAATCGCCCGGGCTCGGTCCTGGGCCCCCGTGCCGGAGTCGTCGGCCAGGAGAATCCCCTCGGCGAACGCGGCCATGATCTGGATCGACTGCGACGACGGATACTCCCATCCGCGCCCGGCCTCCAGCTCGTCAAGGTGGTACTGGAACTCGTTCAGCGTGTAATGGATCGTACGATCCGATTCCGATTCAGGTCGCGTGTCCAGATCCCACACACAGACAAGGACGGCATCGTCTGACTCGTCGTCGCGGGTGGCCGCTCCCGTGGCATAGGCGAACGACAACGCCGGATCATTGTTGAGCGTTGCGAGCGGCCCCGTCGTCAGCCGCAGAATCGCTTGAGGAAGAGTCATAAAACCAGTGTGGCGGGCAAAGGCTCGCACGTCCAGCGTTTGTATAACCGACGACTGAAAATCTTTCGAGGGAATTGGGCGGAACGTCAGCTCGGGCCGAGAAAAAATCCTCTCAGCCCGAGCTGCGAGGAAATTCCTACAGACGTTTCAACGCGTCGGCGAAGGGTCCCAGACCCATCGAACCAAGGTTGAGCGCGTCGGTGTGGAACTGGCGCAGGCTGAAGTCGGCACCCTTGCGGGCCTCGTAATCGGCACGGGCCTTCATCCACAGGCGCTCGCCGACCTTGTACGACGGTGCCTGACCGGGCCAACCCAAGTAACGGTTGCACTCGAACCGCAGGCGGCCCTCATCGTCACGGCAGTGCGCGCGCATGAACTCGAACATCTTGTCGGCGTCCCACTGCTCGCCCGGACGCCATCCGAAGGGGTTGTCCTCGGGAATCGTCATCTCACAGTGCAGACCGATGTCGACGATGACGCGTGCGGCGCGCATGGCTTGACCGTCGAGCATCCCGAGCTTGCCGGCTGGGTCGTCGTCGTAATAACCCAGCTCCTTCATGAGGCGTTCGGCGTATAGCGCCCAGCCTTCGGCGTGGCCGGAGCTGAACATGAGCGTGCGCTGGAAGCGGTTCAGCAATTCGCTGCGGTAGACGGTCTGACCGATCTGCAGGTGGTGACCGGGTACACCTTCGTGGTAAACGGTGGTCTTCTCCCGCCACTTCGAGAAATTCGTCTGCGACCCCGGCACCGACCACCACATGCGACCCGGACGGCTGAAGTCCTCGGTCGGGCCCGTGTAGTAGATGGCACCGTCCTCAGTCGGGGCGATCATGCATTCGATGGCGCGAATCGGCTCGGGGATGTCGAAGTGCTTATCGGCCATGTCGGCGACGATTCCGTCGGCCAATTCCTGCATCCACTCACGGAACTCGTATTTGTCCTGAACGTTCTGCTCGGGGTCCTGGTCGAGATGGGCGATCGCCTCGTCGACGGTGCCACCGGGTTTGATGCGGTCGGCGGTGGCGTCCATTTCGGCTTCGATGCGGGCCAGTTCGCCCCAAGCCCATTGGTACGTCTCGTCCAGGTCGATGGACTCACCGATGAAGTAGCGTGAGGCGCGCTGGTAGCGCTCCCGCCCGGCCGCGTCCTTCTTCGGAGCGTGCGGGGCCAGTTCCTCACGTAGGAACGTCGCGAAATCGGCGGTGGCCTGGCGAGCGGCGTTTGCTCCGGCTTCCAACTCTTCTTTGAGTTCACCGGTGGGGGCCTTACCGTTGACCGTCAGGCGGCCGAGCAGGCCCTCCCAGAAATCGTCGCCGTTGGCGCCGTTCCAGTTGTCACAGTGCCGAGCGACCTCGGTGACCTGGAGGTGGGCGGCGATGCGTCCGGCGGCGGCCTCGGCGCGGAAGGTCTCGATGATCCCGGCGACGGCCTCGGGAACGGCCTGTAGACGCTTGGCGATATTGCGAACCTGGGTTTCGCCCTCCTGCGGCATGAGATCGAAGATCATCCGCACACCGTGGAGGGGGGACCCGATCACGTTCAATTCCAGATGGGCGTCCCCGGCTTCGTGGCATTCGACCTGCAGCTTGACGCGCTCCAGGATGGCTTCTTTGGCCGCGCGCTCGCGTTCGTCGGCGGGCTCGACGGCTTCCAGGTCGGCGATGAAGGTGCGAACCTTCTCGATTTCGGCTTCGCGACCGGCGGGGGAGAAGTCGTCCCACTTGTCGTCATTGGTGTTGTCCCCGAGGAAGGTGGCCTCCGTCGGGTGGGAGGCGACGTAATCGGCGACGAATTGATCGGCGATGGTATCGATTTTGCTCATGGTCATGACGATATATGAGGGGTTTTAGTGGTCGCCACCATATTTTTGTCGATATATTGAATCCATCCGCCCTGTTTTCCAAGATTAAGCAGGTCAGCGTGGTGGAGATGCATTGTGCCGGTTTCCAGGTCCGCCTGAGCGTAGCGGCGTTGGCTGTCCTGGGCTCTTTCGAACCACTCGGTGACGGCGGCTCGTTCGGCCACGTCGTCGGTCAATCCCGCCGAGACGTGAGAGAGGAAGCCGGACAGCCGATCGACCTCGTCACGCAGACGTTCGGTATTGCCCTGCACCATCCCGTCGAACAGCTGCGCCGGGCTGGCCACAACGCGAGTGGTATCGCGATACGAACCCGCGGCCAGAGTCTGTGAGACGGGATCGGCGGCGAGGTGTGCAACGGCGGCGGCGACCACGTGTTCGACGTGGGAGATGCGCGCCACGGCGGCATCATGGTGCGCGCTGCTCAAAGGGACGACGCGACTCCCGAGATCCAGTGCCAGGCGGGTAACCGCCGTCCAATCGTCGAGATCGGTGGATTCCTCCAGGCACGACACCCAGGTACGACCGTGGAACAGTCCTTTCTCGGCCGCTTCCCAGCCGGAGCGTTCCTTGCCGGCCATGGGGTGCGATCCGACGTAGCGGGATCGGCCGCGCGCCCACTGCCACGGTTGTCCTTTGATCGAGCCGGTATCGGTGACGATGCCCTGATAACCGCCGGCCGCCACGTCCTCGAGCGTCGTTTGCAAATGGGGATAGGGTACGGCCACCACCAGTAGGTCCGAGTCGAACAGGCCTACCAGGTCGGGAGTGGTCGTGGCATACGAATCAGCCGATCGTAGCGTCCACGGATTCGGGTCGTAAGCGATGACCTCGTGCGGTGAGTCGGCGAGCGCCTTGACGATCGACCCGCCGATGAGTCCCAATCCGCAGACAGCGACGCGCATTACAAGTACAGACCCGTTCCCTCGTCGTCGACCCGTTTGGAGGCGACTGCGTGAATATCGCGTTCCCGCAGCAGTATATAGCTCTTCCCGCCGAGATCGACTTCGGCTTTTTCGGCGGGGTCGAACAGGACGCGGTCTCCGGCTTGAACGGCGTGCACCAAGGGACCGACGGCTACGGCTTCGGCCCAGCCGAGGCGTTGTCCGACCGATGCGGTCGCGGGGATGACGATGCCGCCGCTGGAACGACGTTCGCTATCGGGGTCTTCGCGGACAAGCAGCCGGTCGTGCAGGAGTTGGATGGGTAGACCGGATACGGAATCTAGTGGTTCGGCATTCACGTGACCCCAGGCTACCCGGAGAGGTGGGACGTTTGCGAATTTCGCACGATTGAGACGGCTGGACATGACGTATAAAACAACGGGCTGTGCCGCAAGGTCGCCGTCGGGTCTGGACTGAGTGCTTGACGGCGGTGTGGGCGCAGTGTTTCCTTTCGGATCGTATCCCGGTACTGTACTAAATACTGCCTCTGGAAACGACTGTTGAATGGTGACTGGAATGGGACGATGGACTGAGCGCCTGCATCGAATGTGGATCGGCCTTCGCACGAACGACCCTTCGGAGCGGAAGAGTTCGAATCGTCCTCCACGCGTCACGGTGAAGGAGTTGGAGGAGGACCCTCCCGCACCGCCCTCGCGACCGTCGTCTGCGGACGACGACGCCGACGGTCGCGTTCCCACCGGCTTGCGGATCGGTGCCGCGTGGGCGTGGCGCATGGTCGTCATCGGTATTGCCGTAGTCGCTTTCCTGTGGTTTTTGGCCAAAGCCAGCATCGTGGTGATTCCCCTGGTCGTTGCCGTTCTTTTGGCGGCCATGTTCCAACCCATGGCGGCCTGGTTGATGAAACACGGCTGGAACAAGTCGCTCGCCGCCTTGTTGGTGCTCGTCACCGGGCTCGCCGCCGTGGCAGGGACCTTGACGTTCGTGGTCGACCAGTTCATCAAAGGTGTCCCCGACTTCGGTCAACAGGCGGTCGAAGGACTCAAAGAAGCACAGAAGTGGTTGGAGTCGGGCCCCTACGGCTTGGACGGCCAACAGGTCACCGCCTACCTGTCGAACGTGGAGGATTCGGTTAGCGACTGGTTCAGCGACAACCAAACCGATCTGGCGCAGAGCGCACTCGACATCGGCGGTTCGGTCGCCACCAGTCTCATCTACACGCTCACCGGTTTCTTCCTGGTCCTGTTCTGCACGTACTTCTTCCTCCGCGACGGACGGTCGATCTGGGAGTTCCTCACCGGAATGCTGCCGGCCCGTGCGGTGGAGCCGACCCGCTACGCCGGTGGTGCGGGCTGGTCGTCGATGGTGCAGTACATGCGCACCATGGTGCTCGTGGCACTGGTGGACGCCTTCGGTATCGGTCTGGGGCTGTGGATTCTGGACATCCCGCTGTGGCTGCCGCTCGCCGCGTTGGTCTTCCTCGGCGGGTTCATCCCGATCGTCGGTGCGACTGTGTCGGGTTCGGTAGCGGTCATGGTCGCCTTGATCGGAACGGACAATCCGCTGTGGAACGCCTTGTTCGTCCTTTTGATCGTCCTCGCGGTGCAGCAAATCGAATCGAACATTCTCCATCCAGTGATGATGAGCCGAGCAGTGAAACTCCATCCGCTCGCCATCGTCCTCTCGGTGACGACCGGCGGAATCCTCGCGGGTATCGTGGGAGCTTTGATTGCCGTTCCGGCTCTCGCCATGATCAACGCCTTCGTGCGCGCCCTGTCGCGCTATCGCGAGGCACACCGACACGCTGAGGAAGAGGACGTCACCCTGGAAGGGGAGGAGTCCGTCGCCCTCCGCCGAGATGAAGAGGAACAAACATCTTGACCGAAGCCAGCGCACTGACGCTTCTCGACGCCGCCGTCAAACAAACTCCCTCCGGTGAGGCGCGAGAGGGTCAACGCGACATGGCCGCCGCGGTGGAGGACGCCGCCCACAACCAGCGACACCTGATCGTGCAGGCGGGAACCGGAACCGGAAAGTCGCTCGCCTACCTCTGCGCGGCGCTCGCCTCGGGACAACGCGTCGTCGTCGCCACCGCGACCCTGGCACTACAGGCGCAGCTGGTCAACATCGACCTACCACGACTGGTCAAAGCCGTGGCACCGGTCCTGGGGCGCGAACCGTCCTTTGCGCTGATGAAAGGACGCAACAACTACCTCTGCCACGCCAAAATGTCCGGTGAGGAGGAAGAGGGCGCCACCATCTCCGGAACCGAGGAACTGCGCTGGGAAGGACAGCGTAAAGGCTTCGCCGCCCAAGTAAAACGTCTCTACACCTGGGCCAACGACACCGAAACCGGAGACCGCGACGAACTCGACCCGGGCGTGTCCGACCAAGCCTGGCGACAGGTGTCCACCTCGTCCAACGAATGCCCCGGAGCCACCAAATGCAGCTGGGGCGACGACTGCTTCACCGAAGCCGCCCGAGCCCGGGCGATGGAAGCCGACATCATCGTCACCAACCACGCCCTGCTCACCATCGACATGTTCTCCGAAAACAACATCCTCCCCGAGCACGACCTCCTCATCGTCGACGAAGCACACGAACTGTCCGACCGGGCGACCTCGGCGGCACGCGGCGAGCTCTCCCCCAGCCGCCTGGAATGGCTCGCCAAACGCTCTGCTCGGCTCCTCGGCAGCGACATCACCGACGACTTCAACCAAGCCGCCGAACAACTCCGCGACTCCATCGACGACATGGGAGAACAACGCCTCAGCGGACCACTCCCCGAAAGCCTCGACGACGCCCTCACCCTCGTCACCGCCGCCTGCAACAACGCCGACTCGGTGATCAAGGCCCTCTCCAAAGACGACAAGAATGACCTCGCCATCAGCCAAGTGCGCGCCGGAGTCGACGAGGCACGCGACTGCGCGATTCGCGCTCGCGAACGATCCGAGCAGGATGTGGTGTGGTCGCAGCCGAAGCCGGCGACGTTGGTGGCCGCGCCGTTGCGGGTGGGTGCGCTGCTGGCGGCCCGGATGTATCAGGATCGCACGGTGGTGGCCACGTCGGCGACGTTGACCTTGGGAGGGAATTTCGACACCGTCGCACGTTCGATCGGTCTGGGGATCGAGTCGGACAACGACCTGTTCGATCCTCCCGAGTGGGACGAGTTGGACGTGGGCAGCCCCTTCGACTACTCGAAGCAGGGAATTCTGTACGTGGCGGGGCATCTGCCGCGCCCGGGTAAGGCCGGTTCGGCCGACGGCTCCCACGAGGAACTCGTGGAACTCATCGAGGCCTCCGGTGGGGGTACTCTGGGGCTGTTTTCCTCTCGACGCGCCGCCGACGAGGCGGCGAGCGTACTACGGGAGCGAGTGGACTATCCGGTCTTGGTGCAGGGGGAGGAAACCCTGTCATCGTTGGTGCGGCAGTTCAAGGACGACCGCGATTCCTGCCTTTTGGGAGTGATGAGCCTCTGGCAGGGCGTGGACGTCCCCGGCGACTCCTGCCGTCTGGTGGTCATCGACCGCATTCCGTTCCCCCGCCCCACCGAACCGCTCACGGCGGCGCGCAGTGAGGCGAGCGAGAAGCGGGGACGGTCCGGCTTCATGGACGTGTCGGTTCCGGTGGCGGCGCAGCGCCTGGCACAGGGGGCCGGGCGTCTCATCCGGCGGCAGAGCGATCGCGGGGTCGTAGCGGTGTTGGATTCTCGGCTGAGCTCCCGGATGGGTTATACGAGTTATCTGCGGAATTCTTTGCCGGACATGTGGTATTCCACCGATGGGGAAAAGGTCAAATCCGCCCTCAAACGTTTGAGTAATGGATAATTATAGCGACTCCGCTTGCCCACGTGCGGAAACCGTAGGCGATAATGGCCGTTTACCCTGCGGTGACGCTGATCTGATCGATTCGACGACCATTCCGGGGTGCGTTGTTCACGCACTTGTTAACTTGATGTTCATGTAAAATTCGTTCTTGATTTGAATTGATAAGGAATTGCGCCACAACGGTTAACTCTAATTTGAGACGTATTCATGTCGATGTTACCGTCACTGTGTTATTGCCGCTTGGGTCGGCGAAAGCCTGTACAGTGAGTGGCGTCAATTCGAGTGAAAGATCGAGGTGCCTGGTGCGATTTTCCCTAAAGCCTCAGGATGATGCTTTCTACGGCTTCTTCAACGAGGCCGCAGAGAATCTCAAACGAGGAGTGACCGTTTTGGCGGAGTTGGGCGACGACAAGCCCGACTTTCAATCCATCTCCGAACGCCTGGTGGATGTCGAACACGAGAACGACGAATTGACCCACCGCCTGTTCAACAAGGTGAACACCACCTTTGTGACCCCGATGGACCGGCAGGACATGTACCTGCTGGCCGGGAAATTCGACGACGTCATCGACGAAATCGAAGCGGCCGCGAACCTGATCTACCTCTACGGCCTGTCCGACCTCCCTTCGCTGCCCCGTGAAATGATCGAACAGATCGCCGTGCTCGAAGCACAGGCCGCGCTCACCGCCGAAGCCATGCCACAGCTCAAAGGTCTGGACCCGGCCATGCGCGACTACTGGGTGGAGTGCAACCGACTCGAAAACGACGGTGACCGGGCCTACCGGATGTTGCTGGTGCGCCTGTACTCGGGCGAATACGAAGCACTGACGGTCATGAAGCTGAAAGAGGTCGCCGACATGCTCGAAGGTGCCTGTGACGCCTTCGAGCACGTGGCCAACGTCATCGAGTCCATCTACGTCAAGGAATCCTAACCTTGGATGCCGCACTGATCACCGCAATCCTCGCCATTGGCGCGGCTCTCTGGTTCTCCTTCACCAACGGGTTCCAAGACTCCGCCAATGCCATTGCCACCTCAATCTCGACACGTGCGCTGAGCCCCCGCGCGGCCCTGCTGATGGCCGCCGTCGGTAACTTCGTCGGCGCACACCTCGGGGCCAAGGTAGCCAAAACCGTCGCCGGAGGCCTGGTCGAGCTGCCATCGGGCACCGAAGGACTCCTGATCGTCGTCGCCGGTCTCCTCGGGGCGATTTCGTGGAACTACCTCGCCACGTACTTCGGCTGGCCTATTTCCGCCTCACACTCCCTGGTCGGTGGTCTGGTCGGAGCCACCATGGCCGGAGCCGGAGTCGTCTTCTGGGACGGCATCGTCAATAAAATCGTCTTGCCCACCCTCATCTCCCCCGTCGTCGGTTTCGGAGTGGGTTTCCTCGTCATGCTGGCGATCTACTGGATCTTCCGCAAAGGACACCCCGTCAAACTGAACCGAGGCTTCCGGCGCGCACAGACCGTCTCCGCCGCCGCGATGTCGCTGGGACACGGTATGCAGGACGCCGCCAAGGTCATGGGAATCATCGTGCTGGCCCTGTACGTCGGTGGATTCCAAGACAACGCCACCAACATTCCCGAATGGGTTTACATCGCCGCCGCGCTCACCCTCGCCTGGGGTACGTACGCCGGTGGTTGGCGCATTATCAAGACCTTGGGACGCAAGATCATCGACCTGAACCCGCCGCAAGGCTTCGCCGCCGAGAGCGTTGCCGCCACCGTGTTGTTCGCCAACACATGGTGGATTGGCGCACCCATCTCTACCACTCACACCATCACCTCGGCTATCATGGGTGTAGGAGCGACCGGAGGTAAGCGAGCAGTCCGTTGGGGTGTCGCCCGATCGATTGTTCTTGCCTGGGTTGTGACGTTCCCGGTTGCGGCTCTCGTCGGTGCTCTGGTATACCTGCCTATAGGCTTGTTTTCATAGTCCGGTCTAACCCCCGAGTACGGACCGTATGAATTACACTCAATGAAGACTTAACTCAGGGGGATAATGAAGAGGGGCGCTACGGCGCCCCTCTTTTTCTTTGGTGGGTGACCGCTGGGGGCTGCTGAGGCACTACGCCTTCGCGCTGTGGGGGATTCTCACGACCTGAAGGTCGCTACGAATCCTCCTCGCACGAATTCGCAGCACCTCAGCAGCCCCCAGCTCCTCTCCAGCTCTACCGCTTCTGCGCTGCGCTCGAAGCTCGCCAGTTGCGTCAGGGGTATGCGTGGTGGTCGAGTTTTCTTGAAGGTACAGGCAGCTCTACCGCCGCATACACACGCGCTTCGCGCGCTGTTGGCGGCTCGCCGGTTGTTTTATCCGTGGGAATAGTGGAGTGGTTGAGCTCTTTAGAAACCCAGAGACCTCCACCACTTTTACGCTGCGTTCGCAGCTAGCACATTGGGTTTTCTCAATTGGATGGCCGTTGTCCACGTTTAACAGTGGTTTTCCACCGAAGAGCCGGCTTTTTTCTTCACACCAAACTAGTTTCGACGGTTTCCAGTGGGATTTCGAGAACGGAATCCGCTCATATGCGGAATTCGTTCAATTGGGGTCTGAGTTGAGTTAGTTTGTCCCTATGGCGATTCAACAGTTCGGCAAATGGGACCTACGCGGGGTGTCCGACCATGCCTTGCGCCGCGCGGAGGAGTATTACACCAGCGGTTCGCGTCCAGCCCGGGCCGAACGCGCCGCCTCGGTGATTCTACTGCGAGAGGCTCCCTTGCGGGTTTACATGATGCGTCATGTGACGGGAGGACCGTTCGCGGACAGTAAGACGGCCACAGTGGTCAACCGGTACGGCTTTCCCAGCGGAATTCACAAACCCGACGACGCCGACGTCGCTTCCACCGGGGTGCGTGAGGTGGAAGAGGAGACCGGTTCCATGGTCGCGCTGCAACGTGCCTGGGCTCGCTGGCTCACCCCCGAATACGAACCGGATCGTTACGACGTCTGGATCTATGTGGCCACCCTGGCCGAAGGCTTCCAACCACGTGCCAATCCGCGTGAGCCCGAGTACGCCACCTGGCTCGGCCCCGAACAGGCTGTTTGCCAGTACGGCGGTCAGATGTCCATGCCCGAGGCGACCGCATTGGCCGAGCTCAGCAACTTCACGACCGTAGGTGAAGTCTTTGCCGCCGCTGAGCAACGACCGATGGAACCGCTCCTTCCACGCTTGAACTACAACTTCGATCCTCCTCGCCTCCTGTTGCCGGGCGAAGAGAACTATCCCGAATACGCCACCACCATCGCGGAGGCGACGTCAGGCTGGTAAGGACAGTGGACGGGAATACTGCACGTCGGTACGGACGGTCTCGAACCCTTGCGAACGATAGAGCCGAACGGCAGGTTCATTGGACTCATCGACGAACAGGGTTATCGTCTTGGCTCCACGGGCGGCCATATGACCCATTCCAGCCCAGGTGAGGATGCGACCGAGACCCGAACCCTGCACCTCGGGATCGATACCGAGAACATAAATCTCCCCGACGGGCGTCTCACCGTCTTCCGGGATCATCTTCGTGAAATGAAATCCGACGACGCCGTCGGGCCCCTCGGCCAGAATGACCCCCTCTGAATCGAACCATTCTTCCTGTTCCCGGGTGATGACGTCCTCAAAGGTCCATTGTCCCTGTTCAGGGTGTGCGGCGAAGGCGGCGGCATTGACACGCACCAGCTCGGATTCGTCGTTGCCGGGCTCGAAAGCGCGCAAGCGCATCCCGTCGGGCAGTGACAGGCGCGGACCGTTGCCGGTCGGCCAGTCCCCGGCACCTTCGGGCCAGGTGCGTGGCCAGTGGATGCGTTGGGAATCAATGCCGAGCTCAAACAGCACGCGCGAGCGTCGGAAACCTTCCGATTCGGCGACCCGTCGAGCCGATTCACCGTCGCCATGGCTCCACAATCGCAAGACCGTCGCGTTGTTCGTGGCACTGGAAACAAGGTCTTCCATAAGCCGCCGTCCGTGCCCTTGTCGGCGATATCGGGGGTCTACCGCCATCTCGGCGTTGGCCTCCCCGTCCGTCAGGGTCAACTGGGCGTAGCCGATGGTGTGGTCACTGGAGCCGATGAGGAAGTGGACAAGGTGGGGACCGGGGATCTTGGTCAAGGACAGGAGGGTTTCTTCATTGAACGGTTCGGCACCGTCGTGCTGTTGGCAGCGGGACGCGAGTGATTTGATACCGCGTACTTGATCGTCGCTGAGCGATTCAACTTGAGCCATAATTTGACTGTACTCATTTTTACAGTCGCCGACATATGAAAAGTTTCAACGGTAGTGACATTCATATGGTTGATGTGTAAAGTGTGGAACCGCTCTGGGCAGCGGCTCCACACCGGTAATTCACCCGAATCGCTCAGTGGAGTTAATTCTGATACAGACCGTCGGTGACGGCACTCCAGAGCGTTCCCGAGGCGTCGTCGTTGGTGATGTCCCAACCCCAGACTCCGGCGAGCCCCATGTCCATGGCCCAGTCGGCTTTGGCGGTGGCGCTCGTGGTGTCGTCGTAGCTCCACCAGGAATATCCGTCCCAGCAGTACGACGTGACGGCGTCGGGGTCGAATACGGTGTCAGCGCATTCCTGTGAAGCGACGCTGTAGGGCGCGGAATACATGTCCCAATTGAACTCCTCGTATTCACCACCCGGCTCGAGTTGGTCGACACCGTCATAGACGACCGCCCACGGCAGCATGGCGATGGCCAGTTTGCCGGGGTCGACGTCGTGGTCGAGGTACCAGTCCACGGACGTGGAGACGTCCAAGCCGTCGGTGGGGCTGTTGATCGCCGCGTCCGCTGAGGTGGTGGCGCTCCAATTCCCTTCGTAATGGAAGGTGACGAGATTGAAGTAGTCGACGTATTCGGCGGCACCGGCCCAGTCGGCGACTTCGAGGGCGTCATCGGGCAGTGGGTTGATCGGGCCGACGGCGGTCACCAGCTCGTCGTCACCGAAGGTCTCGCGCAACGACTGCATCAGTAGGCGAATCGAGTCGTATCCGCTTTCATCGCAGTTGCCCCACGGGTGGCAGAGGTTGGGGAACTCCCAGTCGATGTCGATTCCATCGAAGAGACCGTCCCAACGCGGGTCGTGGACGAGGTCGTAGCACGACTGTGTCCAGGATTCGAGGTCTTCCATGGCGGTGGCAAAGCCGTCGGAGTTGTTCGCACCGCCGACGGACAGCACGATGTTCAGGTGTGGGTAACGATCCTTCAACTTTTCGAGCTGACCGAACTGGCCGCGCAGTTTGTCGTCGGGAGTATCGGCGACGCCGTCCACGGCGTTTTCGGCGGGAACCATGTATTCATGGTCGAGACTCACTCCGTCTTCGTTCTCCCCGATCAGTTCGCACTCGCCGTTCTCGCCGGGAGAGGCGAACGCGTAATAGAGGTGGGTGAGGTCTTCGACGTTGCCGGATTCGATCAGGTCCTTGGGCCAGTAATCGCTCCAGTAGTTGTAGTAGGTTCCGTTGACCCGTTCCTGGCAGGGACCGATCTCCTCCCATACGTCCCAAGTCGCGGATTGAGGTTTCTGGCCCTCGGTCCACCACTGAGCGCGGTAGGCGGTGCCACGCAGGTTGACGACGTCGCCGCGCTCGTAGGCCGTATCGGCCAGCCACGGTGATTCACACCGTTCCAGCTGGAGGCCCTCGTCGTCACAGAGACCGGTTTTGAGCCAGACGCCCCATTCCTCCTCAGGGTCCGGAGTTTCACCTTGCGTCCACCAGCGAGCGCGATACTCGATTCCCTCCACATTGGCGGTGTCGCCGCTTTGGTAGACCGTATCGGCGTCCCACGGTGCGGAGCATTCGTCGGCAAGTGTGGGTTCCTCCTGTGCGGTCGCCGGGCTCGAGAGGACCAAAAGGCTCGAACCGGCCAGTGTGGCCGCAGCAGTGAAAGTGAGCAACCGTTTCAGTGACTTTCGAAGTCGAACCGTCACAGTAACCCTCCTTTCCTCGAAGTTCTAATAGGTTAGGTTATTAATCATTCAGTGCGAGGTGAGGAAAGTCAAGGTGATCAGTTGAAGTATTAAAAATGAATAGATATTGAGATCGAGTCTTTATATGGGCAGGTAAAGGAGAGCGGCACATGCGAGATGATGGAGGGGGTGAGAGAGGATTCAGTCCATAGGGGAGCGTGTTATTTGCATTGGTGCTCAGGGAAAACGGGTAATGCGGAGAATGCCGCGCAAGTCATGAAGGGAGAGGTGAGGCTCAGGTTTCTTCGGGTGGAGTCTGAGGCTTGTTTCCCTCCAATGAATCAGGCTCAGAATGGGTCCACAGTGCGTTCATCGTGGCTCGCGCGGACCGTCGTGTGGCTCGGTAGGCGCACATCGAGCATTCTTCAATAAGGAGGACACAACAGTCTTCCGGTTCAGTCCGGGCACACGCCCCCGCACTGAACCTCAACGCCACTCCCGGCATCGCTCTTATTCGGGACGACGGACTCAGCTTTTGGGTGCCACGACCGCCCGGCCCATGATCTCACCATTGTGAAGCTTCTCGTACGCTTGCGGAGCCTCGTCGATGGAGTAGGTCTCCACGTGTACGTTCACCGAACCGCTGTGCGCCAACTCGAATACCTCGATCAGTTCGTCACGCGATCCCCAGTAAGGCGAGGTGACCGACACTTCGTAGGGCAGCTTTCCGAAGCCGACGCCCAATTCACCACCGCCTAGACCAACGATCGTCACGTCGCCTTCGATGGCCGCGCAGGATCCTGCTGTCGTTACCGTGGGCGGAGCACCGACGAAGTCGAAGACGGCCTCCGCTCCCCGTCCGTCGGTCAGTTCGCGGACCTTTCCGGCCGCGTTCTTGTCCGATAGGACGGCCTCGTGGGCGCCGACTTCCTTTGCGAGCGCCAGTTTTTCCTCCGTCACGTCCATGGCGACGACCCTTGCCGACGTCATGGCTCGCAGCAGCTGGATTCCCACGTGTCCCAGGCCGCCCGTGCCGATGACGACGGCCGTGCTCCCGGGAACGAGTTTCGGCAGCGACGCCTTGATCGCGTGGTACGGGGTCAGCCCCGCGTCGGTGAGTGGCGCGGTCTTCACCGGGTCAAGCCCTTTGAGCGGTACCAGGTGTCGGGGATCATCGACGATCATGTATTCGGCCATGGCACCGGGAGCTCCCAGCCCGGGTGGGAAGATGTGCTGTTTGGCCGCGTTGAGGCAGTAGTTTTCCTTGCCCGCTGCGCATTTGCTGCAGCGACCGCAGCCCCAGGGGCCGTATACGGCCACGTCCTCGCCGGTCGCGACGCCGGTGACGCCAGGTCCGACGGCTTCGACGACTCCGGTGCCCTCATGGCCCAAGGTGAGGGGCAGCGGGAAGGAAATCTGGTCGGCGGGGAACGACATCACCGCGATGTCCGAGTGGCAGAGTCCTGCGGCGGTGACCTTCAGGAGGACTTCGCCTGGCCCAGGTTCCGGTTTGGGGAGTTCGACGACTTCCGGTGATCCGCCGACTTCGCGGTACTGTACAGCTTTCACAGCATATGTCCTTTCCTTCGGGCCTCCTCTGTTGAAAGACCAGCCATCTCAAATCTAACAGTGCGTCATGTTTTAATTACGATAATTTTCAACGCCGTTTCCTGTACCTCGGACGTGACTGCTCCGGCATCAAGTTGCTGCACTATATCGATGTTTTCGCTGGTCTTTTCCCGCTCCGCACCCAGCATCCGTCACCTCAACCTATGCGAAAAAGCCGCCTCCGGGCCTGACATACCCCTGAAACCCGCGATAGCAAGAATGCAGCTCTCCAGAGGAGGACCATTCAGAATGAGGCCTCTGTATCATAAGGGACCGCACCGTTAGTGCACCGTTAGCAGAGGCAAACAGGGGTCAACAAGGGTCAAAACCGGGCGATACAAAGAAAGCCCCGCCCCTCAATGAATGAGAGACGAGGCTCAATTTCTCCTGGTTAACCAGGATGTGTGGCGGAGGATGAGGGATTCGAACCCTCGATCGGGGATCACCCGAAACCCGCTTAGCAGGCGGGCGCACTAGGCCACTATGCGAATCCTCCAAGCTAAATCACGACGGGCTCTAGGCCACATCACGATATAACCGCCACCTACAATACCTGTTGCGGTGTGGCTCCCTCAAAGCGGGGCGTGCGAAAACTAGAGCCAGCTCACGTGGTCGGCGAGCTGGGAATAGCCCACAAACGCGACCACATCCAGAGTGAAATGCGCGATGATGAGCGGGGTGACGCGCTTAAAACGCAGATAGAACAGGGCAAAGACCGCTCCCATAATCGCATTTCCAACGAACGCACCGACTCCTTGATACAGGTGGTAGGAGCCTCGCAAGGCGGCATGTAGGGCTACAATTGTGACGGGCCGAAATGCCAGTTGTTTGAGTCGCTCCACGAGATAGGCGACTCCGACGATTTCCTCGATGAGGGCCGCTTTGGTAGCTGCCAAGAGCAGGATCGGAACGGCCCACCACACATCGTTGAGCCCGGCGGCGGAGACCGTGGCATTGAACCCCAAGGCGCGCCCCAACAGGTACAACGCTATTCCGGGGAGTCCGATGAGAGCGGCGAGACCCACGCCCAGTAGTAGGTCCCGACCAGGACGGCGACCGTCCAAGCCAATCAGCTGGAACGGATGGGGTCGATCCAAGTGAAGAAGGTGGAGCACCAATCCCACCGGGGCGAGCGCCAACAGAATCGACGCCAGCTGTCGTGTCAGATCGAGCCACGGACGTGTCTCGTCGGCGCGTGAGTTGTTCATAGATACGACTGCGTCGGTCAATCCGCCTGGGGCGGTCAAAATAGCGCCGAAGTTTATGACCGACCAAACGGCCGAGGCACCCAGCGAGAGCGCTAGAACAATGACGACTTCGCGCTTGAGGGTGCGGGGTGCGAGCTGGAGCGTGGGTTTCATGGGTATTTACAGTGCCATGGAACGTTCGTCCGGTGCCGATCTGGGGCTGCGGGAATTACGAATTAATTTCTAGTAACGGACTCGATGTGCGATATGACAACAATCCGACACGTCATGATGGAAAACGACTCAGGCGGGATGTCGCATGACAGATAATTCGGCGACGCTTTCCGGTTTGCGGCATCCTGTCCTGTGTCGGACCTTGTGCGGGCCACGCGATGTACTTTGTGATTTGAGAGCGTTGACATCCCTTTTATTGTCAAGTATTTGACAAGCCGGTCTGAGATTCAGGTAAGGTTAGGCGTACCTTAATTACCTGAGGGGAGGCTGGCTTGAGTTATTCACCGGTGCACGTCAAGCATGATGTAGAGACGGTGGACACCGCTGCCCAAGCGCTCTCGTCCCCAGCCGCCTTCCCCGTCCCGGTAATCTGTCCCAGTAACGGTGAAATGTTGGCCCCACTCCGTGACGGCGCGGATTTCCTGCGACGTCGATCGGGTACGCGGCAATTCGCGGGCATGTCCGATTGGCTCAACGAGCGGCCCATAGAGTCGGGTTGGGTCTCGGGGCGGGATCTGTTGACTCAGCCCGAACACTTTAATAACCTCTGCCAGGTCATGCGACGACTGCGAGGTGGAGCCGATCATGTTGTCGCCTCCCTCGCCTGGAAAACGTACAGCTACTGGGTGATCGCGCCTCTCATTTTGGGGTATGTGACCGCGCGCCGCATTCCGGTATTGGACGCGGACTCGTTTGAATACGCCGCCGATTCCTCCTGGGAAACCGTGTTCCACATGCGGCAGAACAGGCCCGCGGCATGGGTTCTCGACAGCGACCCCGCTCGAATGCACGAAGGTGTTCGGGTGTCCACTGGAGACTCCCATTTGTTGGAGCAGGTCCGCCAAGCCGTCTGGGACGATCATCTCGAGCCGCTGATGGCGATGATTCGTCGGCGAGTCCGACTCAGCGAGCGCCTCATGCGTGGGTCGCTGGCTTCGGCGATCGCCTATGTGACGGCCGAATTCGCCGTCATCGGAAGGGAAGCCCCGGAAGTGGTGGCCAAAACCTTCCTGGAGTTGTTCGACGTCGCGGATTTGGTGGAATTGAAGACCAACGACTACGGACGACTGGAATTTCAGCGACGCAGTTGCTGCTTGGCATTGGCTGCCGAACGTCCTGGACTCTGTTCCAGTTGTCCGGCAGCCTGAATCCGGCCGCGACGAGGCTATCCGTTCGGTGCGACTACGGCGACCGTAGGCCATATGCCGTTGAGGTGAGTTCGACGCGGTTTGGTAACCTTCTACGTGGCTTCTCACGTGAATGCTCACGGCGAGATTCGTCTGGAGGAGTCGCATAGTGGACTAGTGCAGCGGTCTTGAAAACCGCCGTAGGTTTGTAGCCTACCGTGGGTTCGAATCCCACCTCCTCCGCTGTTATTGACCCGCATCTAGCCTGTGATCAGGGGGCATAGGTGCGGGTTAATTTGTACTCCTGTATGTTACGGTGACGTGATTCAGGTTGGATTCCCCCACTTTTCCCCCACCTAAACCACTGCACTGATATTGTTTTTTGCCAGTGCAAGCTCTGCTGCTGCGGTCGTATCGCTTTCTACTTCAGGCAGTAGTCCCCCATATGTGTCTGAAGTTACTTTGATTGATGAATCGAGCCTCGATAGATCCACGCGGCACACGCCCCCGACCGCTTGGTCGGGGGCGTAATTTCTATTGGTGTAGCGGTGGCCCGGTAAACTGCCAGGTCGCCGGGCCACCAGCCCGTCCTGTGACTGCTGACCTAGGAAGAAAAGCCCAAGCAAGACGGGCGGTCCTTGTGGCGGGGTTCCCAGCGTCCCCACCTTCTGGGAACCCCACACCGATCGGAATAAGGTCTTTCGGAAAAAATCATCTGGTAGGAGGTCCAGTGCTCGGCATAGGAGATATGTCTGTGAGGAAGGAGCACGGCTAGCGAGGCTTGAGAAATATTTGACCTCGCCGATTCGCCTCCCAACTCGTAGTTCGAGTTCACCTTGAGGAGACCGAAATTCTGCCCCATCGTGATCGATATGTACCTGCCAATTCAATGCCGTACTCCACAAAGTTCGCACACAGCTTTCAGCAGCCCGTTTTTCCATTCCTCGTCGCCATTGCACCATCGGCCATACCACTCTGCGCGGTCCAGCTTGCCTGATACAACGTCGGCCCCCATCACATACGATTCGTTACCGCTAAAAACATAGAGGCGGTCTGGGATTCCTTCGAACGCTTGCAGGTCACAATCGTATGTCTGGCCCGCGAATTCGAATTGTCCATTTGAAGAAGCTAGTGTCACTCGGCCCCTATCCATTTGATAAAATTGAATACGTTGGTCGTGCTGTTTGCGGCCTTGACATATGGATTGCCCGTCTACCAATAGGATTTCGGCCATTTTGGATGACGTGCATTGCGAGCCATCCAGAGTTCGACAGAGGATCTCGACGATGCTGAAACGCGTGGGAGAACCTCGGTTTCTGTCTCCACGAAATGACTGACGTCCTTTCGTCGAATCCAGCTCTGGAGACCAGTAAGGTCGTCTTTCGAGAGGAGCGCGGAGTACTGCCAGTCAGCAATCTCCCGTGCATTGGCCTTGCTCCAGAGGATAAGCAGGAGTGCAGTTCGTACGACACATCCGAATCTGCTTGTCCACAACTGTTTGCACTGTCTACAGCGTTGCTGACCGATGATTGGCTTATACGGGAAGTGCGATGCAGCTTGAGTTGCTACTTCGGATAGTTGAGGGGTATGGGTTAGGATTGGAGAAGCCACGCGAGCTCCTTTCGACGTCGACTTGCGTGGTGCTGCAGCTCGCTAAGCAGAGTTCCAATTCGTTCTAGCGAGCTGCAAGGTCTTAACTTAAGGCGATTCATATGTCGCTTCGTTCGCGTGATACAGCATTCGGTAGCTCGGAATTACGGAGGTTTACCGCCTCTTTCCGCCCAGATAATATGCGCCGATACCTGTTCAGTCGGGCCTATCCCTTGGTGCCAAACGATCTGCATTTGTTGTTCATGCAGTATCGCCGTCCAGGCGGCCAGACCTGTTATGGCTCTGTGAGGCCAGGGCAGTTCAGAATCCATCAGTTCCGGAACTAGGTTTCTCTGCCAAAGCCAGTGCGAATCCGCAGTGGTAAAGACCAATGCTCCCCCAGGTTTGAGTACTCGACGGACCTGAGGAAGAATCCTCGATGGATTAGAAAATTCCAGGGCACCGAATATAGAAACGATGAAGTCCCAGCAGTAGTTCGGCTGTTCGGTGAGGAAATCCGCAGCTTCGCTCTTGACCCAATGTATGGATCCAACCCCAATGTGTTGTTTTGCTCGATTGACCTGTTCAGCGGCGAAATCAACGCCAACACACTTTGCACCGTGTCTTGAAAGGGCAATGAGATTGGAGCCATCACCACAACCCAGCTCCAGGACGTCGAGATTTTCGATATTACCGAGAATCTCGACGCCAGGGCCGATACCGGGGTACTGGCAGAGTTCCCAGCGTTCTGGAATCAGCTCGGTTTCGGGGTGCTGCCGTTGTGCAAGTTGGTTCCAGAACGCGGGTGTGTTTGGGATGCTCATACTTCTGGATCTGTACCGAAAACCTGTAGATGGGACCGGACCGTACGTAGATTGCCAGCGATCCTTCTCAGAGACTCGTGGTCACGCTTGAGAAGTTTCTTGGTCTCATTCATGGAAATACGATCTTCAGGAGTAAGAGGGCGGTTTGACTTCGCCCATCGATCGAGCTGTTCTCGCATGAGATCGGTAAACTTGGCTTGCTGCTCTACGAGTGACATGAGCGCACCAAGCGGCTCGTCCCATCTCTCTGGGCGTGGTTCGCCGCCGGCTCCTGCAGTCTCCAGGTTGTAATTGGTGTGCTGGAACAATGCCAAGGCTTGCTGTGTGTTGTCCCGCGACTCCCAAATGCGACTACGCTCTTCTGTATCCATTATGATCTCCCCATTTGATTGAGGGGCGGAACGCACAGCTCCGCCCCTGGACTGTGAATTACTTTTGGAGAGTCGCTTCGATCCAGGGGATGCGCATCGCAGAAAGTTCCCGGCGGAAATTAGCCATGTCGGCACCGTAGGGCACGACGACACCCCCCGCTCATATTTGCTGCGCTTTGGCAACCGTGCACAAGACGGCCCCCAAGGGCAGCATGAGCGAGAAGCGACTCGCGCCTGCGATGCTCGTTGAACCAGCCAGAGTGGTAGAACTCGTCCATCGCCGTGGCGGTCTTCTCATCGAGATCATAGACCACTTCCATGGCCTTGCACAACATCCACGCCGGTGACGCGTTGGCAATATGCCCGTCCTCATTGACTCGATTGAGTGCCATAAGCACGGAACATTCCCGCAACATCGTTGGGGCCTCTGTTGGAATCCAGTCAAGCTCCGGGTCATCGAGGAGATCGTCACAGAAGAGGTGATCATAGACGTTCCATGCGTGGGTGAGAACCTCTACTGGGTTGGTCGTCTCTCGTCCATTGGCGGCGACGTAGTCCAGAGCAATCTGCTCAATTGCGACACCGGGCTTCTCGATCTGGGGGAGAAGGTCATCCCTAACCTGATCCCAGTCGCACAGAATCCACTGAGGATTCTCGTAGCGGAAGAACCACTTGTCGGGGTCGATGGTGACTCTTGCATTCCCGGTCACTTCATCGGCGGTAACGGCGATTCCGTCCAGACGATTCCAGGTTGTCGTGAAATTGGGGAATTCGGCAGTGAACTGTGCGGTAGTGTCCGCTACGGCATTCATATCGATCTCCATTCTGGGCAGAACCCGTTGGTAATCTTGGCGGACACGTACGCTGCGATTGAGATCGCTGCATGCCATACTGTGTCTGCCATCGCTGTAATCCCAGAATCAGACGAATCGATGCGATTGTCACTATTGCGCCGTTGCCGCAACGGTTAAAACCAGGCACGCAACGGTTGCGCGACGGAGGACGGCATGAATAACGCCGATGACAAGGTTTATGACACCGAAGGTAAGCTCCGCGCCGAGCGCGAGAAAGCGGGCGTCACTCTTGGAGAGATCGCAAGAAAAACCGGTAAAGACAAGGGGCACCTTTCTCGAGTGGAAAAAGGGGAGCGCCCAGTTACTCCGATATTGCTTTACTGCTATAGATGTGCTCTTGGAGTGGAAATTGAGTTCAGTCAGGGGGCAGGTTCCAGTTCGCGAGTTGAGTCTCTTACGATGAGGAACTCGACGGCAGAGGATTCGGAGGATGCCATGCAACGACGAACGCTGCTCGGCAGTGTCATCGCCACAGCCACTGGAGCAGCTGCAGCCGTCCCGATTGACTCGGTTCTATCGACGCTGCCGTCGTATACGGCACCGGCAACGGTGACAACTAGGGACGTTCTTGAACTGCAGCAGGCCACTGATCTATTGACACAGCGTGACGCTGCTGGAGCCGGTTACAGCCTCGTAGCCGAAGGTCGTGCGTTGCTGGAATGGGCATCGAATATGGCTCGCCATGCGCGCAACGAACAGGTTCGCCAGGACCTTGCTGCAGTTAGCGCTTATCTGGCAGATCGAACCGCGTGGGTCGCGCTCAACCTTGGACATCATTCCCTGGCAACGCATCTTCTGGGGCTCGGGCTCCGACTTGCTACGGAGGCGGACGACCCGAACCTCTCGGCACAGATCCTCTGCGATATGGCCGGTCACAGCGTCTTTATTGGAAAAGCTACCGATGCGCTCGCCTACGCCGAAATAGCTTTGGCCGACAACAGTATCCTCCCTCAACTTCGTAGCGCACTTCACGCTGTGATGGCTGAAGCCTACGGTGCTCGTGGCTATTCCGCTGGTGTGCGGGATCGAATCGATGCCGCGATAGACTGCGCTGACGACCGTGACGTGAATACGCTTGATGTTCCCGGCTGGATTCCAGCATTCCGAACAAAAGGAACCTTGTCCGCGTCCACTGGGCTCGCTGCTTCGCTGCTGTTCGATGCTAAACCGACGAAAACCACTTCGCGACTCGCCTTGGAGTATCTCGAAGCGGCAGTGGAGACATTGGGCGGACGTCCAGGCCGATCAGCGACTCTTGCACGTGTCCGGTTGGCAACACTTCATCTGGCAAGCACGAATGGAGATCGAAGCCGCGGGCTCTCCATTTCGCAAGACGCAGCTACTGAAATGACGCATGTCAGGTCGGTGAGGGTGCAACGCGAACTGCACAGTCTTTACGCTGCACTCCGACAGAGAAAACCGGATCCTGCTTGCGACGATATCCGCCAACGAGTCGCGGCATTGTTGAACGGCCAGGCTACACAGGTATGACAGGGGATTCCACCCGGACAGTTGCAGCACGATCAGCAGGTATAGCGACAGCAACACTCACCAGTCGCGCAACCGGCTTCCTTCGGACCGTCTCGCTTAGCGCGGCCCTCGGTGCCGGCCTCGTAGGAAACTCCTATGCCACCGCGCTCATGCTTCCCGGCATCGTCTACGAGATTCTACTCGGCGGCATTGGAACGGCTGTCCTTCTTCCACTGCTCCACAGGGCCCAGTCAAAAGGCGACAAGTACGCTAATGATTTCACTGCTCGCATCATTAGTGTTTCCATACTTGCCTTCGGCACTGTCGTCGTCGTACTGATGGCCATGCTTCCATTGGTCATTCCGCTTCTGGGAGGCTCTTCCGTATCCGCTGAATCCAACCGTCTTGCGATTCAGCTCTCGTTGTTCACAGTGCCTACAATCGCGGCCTACGGCGTGGCAGCAACACTTACCGCCTGCCTGCATTCTCACAAAGCCTTTGGAGTTCCGGCCATCGCCCCAATGGCCAACAACGTAACTCTCATTGCCGCCGCGACCATCCTATTGCTCACTCCGGCAAGCACTTCGAATTCCACCACCATTGGCGTTCTAGGTACTGCGACACTCGCCGGAGCCATGCTCCAAGTGCTTCTACTCAAGCGAACTTTGCAGCGAGTCACAGGCTACCGCTGGTCCTGGCAACCCTCGTTGCGCGGATACGGCCTTAGATCCCTTGCCCGTACACTCGGCTGGGTCATCGCCTATACCGCGATCGCCCAAGCAGGCACCATCGTGACGCTCGGACTATTGCGAGCCAGTTCGACGACCGGCCCCATGATATACAACAACGCCTGGATCATCCTCATGATGGCCTACGGCGTCGTAGCTCTGCCCATCATTACGTCTAGCGCACCAGACCTCACCGCTCACGCAGCCGAATCACACCAAAAGGCCCATGAAGGATACCGGCATGCCTCCCGCTTGGTTCTCATCGTCGCCATTCCTACCTCCCTCGTCGGTGCAGCGCTCGCCGTTCCCATTACACGATTCGTATTCAATTGGGGTCGGTATACGGATGCAGATGCCACCGCAACCGGTCAAGTGCTCGCCGTCGGTCTCATCGCGCTGGCACCATATGCGATAAGTCAGCTTCAGCTCTGGGTTTTCCTGTCCTTGCGCGACGCCAAAACACCCACGATGGTCATGGCTTGTGGAAGTCTTCTCCGAATCGTTCTCTGTGTTGCGGTCGTCACATTTCTTCAATCGGATTTGACAGGAATCGGCCTTATTGCCGCTTGGGGCATTGGCAATCTACTTGTGGCACTCGTCGGCGACGTGGCATTCCGGTACCGTTGCCGCCGTCGTTGATTGAGGCGTGGATGGAGACGATCTAATCGTGGGTGCAAAAACGGTGGTGGGGGAGGGGCGATTTTGACGAACTTCCCCGTTATTCCCCCACCACCGTCTATAGTGTCCGGTTATCGATTGTCTCACCTTTGATTACGGTTAGCATGAGGTTCGAAGTTGTAGGGTTCGAATCCCACCTCCTCCGCAGATAAAAAGCCCGTTCCCGGTGCTAATGCCGGGAACGGGCTTTTTCATGTCCGGTCAATAGGTCGGCCTAATCGTTGACCCATTCGGGGTGCTCGACCATCCATTCCGAAACCGTGTCGGTCTTAATGGCCTCCCACAGCTTATTGGCCTCTTCCAATTGTCCGCTGTCCTCATCCATGACGACGTAGGAGATGCCGTTGATGGATTGTTCCTGGGAGGGAACGCGGACGCGTTGCATGTCCTGGGGGTCGAGGTCGATCATGGCGGCGAAGAAGTCGACGAGTTCGAGTTCACCCAAGTCGATGGTGAGCTTGTCGCCGATGCCTCGCAGTAGCTCAACGGCCTTGGTCGGGTTTTTGTGGAAGCCCTGTTTCTTCGCCTCGGTGAGGAGGCTCATAATGGCCTGCTGCTGCATCTTCTGGCGGCCGAAGTCGCCCCAGGTGCCGTTGGCGTAGTCTTCCTCGCTGTCCCAGCCGTAGCGTTGCCGCACGAGGTCGAGGGCGTCGTCTTTGCCGTAGTACGCGCAACCTTCGGGGTAGAACTTCTTGTCGCCGTGAATGGATCGAATATCGTGCCAGGGGCACAGCTCGATTTCACCGACGATGTCGATCAGGTCGAGGAACCCGTCGAAATTGGCTTCGACGGCACCGTTGAAGGTGATACCGGTGAGGTTGCTGACGGTGTTGATGACGTTGGTTCGGGATTCGTCCTGGTCCTGGAAAGCAGAGGCGGACGCGTTGATCTTATTGGAGCACGGGGTGCCGTAGCCGCAATCGGCGATTTCGACGTAGAGGTCTCGGGGGATGGAAATCAAACTGACGTCGTCGAGGCCCTCGCTGATATGGGCGATCATGATGGTGTCGGCACGTGACACCCCTCCGTCGGACTTGTCGACTCCGAGGACGAGGAAGCTGAGCGGACCGTCGATGTTCTCTTCATCGATCTCGGCGCGGTTGTCTCCCAACATGTCCTTGGTTTCCACCGCATTGTTGCTCTCATTGATCGCAACCTGGGTGAGAGCGGCGGCGCTGGCCGAGGCGGTCATAATGAGGGCTCCTACCCACACGAGCGCGTGAGCCCACCAGGGTGAGCGTCGAGACCGGGCCATAAATCCCCTCCAGATCGATCGTGCTTTCCGACTCCCTACCTAAACGCTTAAGAGGGCTATGAGGTTGCATCAACCTACCAGGCTCTGGGGCGTCAGGGGAGTTCCGGTGTGGTTGTAGCCGGGATATTAACGAATAAAACACGCATTCTACCGCATGAGATTGTGACGTAGGCCTACCGGTCATTGGTCGTCAGCAGAAAATTACTGAGAGTGGGCTACGGAAGTTGTTTCCCACGCCGGTACGAGCAGGCAGCGAGATGTTCTGGTTCCGCAGAGACTCCAGAATGACAGGTAGACCAGTTCGCAGCGCAGCGTTGGGAAGGACAAATCGATGTCAAGGTCCTGTGTGATCGTGTTCGGATCGTCGACGGCCAGCCGGTCCAGGACCAGTCGATTGAACCGGTCGCGTAGGCCGACAAAGGCGTCATGGGGTACGACGTCGGGATAGATGCGGTCGGCATAAGGGGTTCCCTCGTCGTCGTTCAAATCCGGCGGTGTGGTCTCGACGGCTCGGTGGAGGTCGAGGCGTCGAAAGGCACTGGTAGCCGGGTAGAGGTGATGTAGTGGGAGGAGGGTGTTGCCGTACTCGCCTCGCCAGGACACGGTTTTACGCGGACGTCCGATTGTGGTTGATTTCGTCCACGACACGGCACCGCGCCGTGTGGTGTAGCGATATCGTACTGACCCCGACCACAACCAGTACGGCAAGTACGTGGCACGCAGTTGTGCGGTGGTGGCGCGCAATCCCGGACGGCTTTTCCAACGGATCGCTTTTTGAGCGCTCGTGCGGTCGATGGAGTGTGGGGTGTGATGGCTTGGGGTCGGCAGGATACGGGTATCGGGTCGGCTCGGCTTGGCTTCGTGGCACAGCGGGCAGCTTCCGGTGTGGCTGGCGTAGCGGTACCGGCAATACGGACACTGGTAGGTTATTTGCGAAACGGAGGCGACCGGTGATTCCGGCCAGGTCCAATCAGGGTCGATGCTTGGCGGTCCGAGCCCTCCGGCGGGTTTGAGCGCTCCACAATTCTGGCAGCCGGTATCGCAGGGCTGGGGAGCGACGTGATTGATCGACCCACAGAAATAGCAGCTGTATGAACCGTCCACGTGTCTACATTATGTTCCTTGTGGCGCTGTGGGGGCGAAACCACGGCTTCAGGGGATCTCGGGTTGGTCGAGGTCGATGTCGAACGTCGTCGGGCTCCATCCGTTTGATGAATCGCGGGCCTGAAGGTGAATTTCGGTCACGTCGATGGGGATGCCGACGTCGGGGATGCTTCTGGTGAACGGCTGTTCCGTGGGGTGGGGATGGTCGAATTCATGAACGTGCAGTGGCTCGTGTTCGGAATCGAGAACGCGGACCGCATCGGCCCAGCGTTCCGAGGAATCATACGGCGAGGAGACGGTAACGGTGACGGTGAATCGACCGTGGGAACGTTCGGCGACGGCATCGACGATCTCCGGGTATTCGGGTGGCGGCGGTTCGGGGTTACCGTCGTCCGAACACCCGGTCAGTACCAACGGTATGAGGATCATCAGGGGAAACAGGCCGGATTTAAACGCTCGTCGCATGATTTCAGGATAGGGTTCCGGTTCTCGAATTGAAATACCAAGGCGGCGTGCACTAAAGGAGTATTGGCGGTTTTCATGATTGGGAACGTCTCGCTAGCATGAAGAAAACCCAAGTATGATCGTGAGGCCTTCATGTCAGCACTGTCGATTCGTCGAAGCTTGGTCGCCCTCCTCGCTCTATCGATGGTGAGTGCGGGATTGGCGGCGTGCGAACGGGAGCCCACCGAAGCCGATAGCGAATCCAAAGTGTTCGAAGAGGATATTTCCCGCATTGAGGTGGATTCCAATGGGGGAGCTATCAGCTTCAACGCCACCGATACCGACAATGTGGAGCTGGAACGTGAACTGGAATGGTCGGATAACAAACCCGCCTCGGCCGAAGCGGTGGACGACGGTGTCTTGAGCATTGAGGTGACCGGTTGTCCTCTCATTAACCAGCGGGACTGTTTCATTTCGTATCATTTCAACCTTCCCCACGACGTGGATATCGAAGTCGAAACCGAAGCGGGGAACATCGAACTCACCGGCATGCAGGGCGACATCGACGTGAAAACGGAGGCCGGAAACGTCACCGGCAAAGGCTTGGCGAGCGAGAACATCACCGCGCGAAGCGATGCGGGGAATGTGAATCTGCGGGTGGTGGACGAGGCCGATTCGGTCGTAGCCACAAGCGAAGCCGGAAACGTCACGCTGAACTTCGCCAGTCCCCCAGGAGAAGTGACGGCGGAAACCAAAGCGGGAAACAGCACTGTCATCGTGCCGAGCGACGGCACGGTGTATCAAGTGGACACCAAAGCGCACGCCGGTTCGGTGTCGGTGGAGGTGGCGACCGACGATGCGGCCACCCGCACACTCGACGTCTCGTCCTCGGTCGGCAATGTGCGGGTGGACTATCGCTGATTCGGTGCGGGCGAGGCGAACGTCCACACCGGATCCGTATATATCAGCTCTCCGACCAACCGGGAATCGGATACTGCTTGACGAACTCCGAGATCTCCCCGGCGATGGTGGAATACTGGTCGGTCTTATCGGCCTTGGCCGCCTCGATGGTGCGGTCGATCCACCCGGCGATCAGATCCATGTCGCCTTCGGTCATGCCGCGTGTGGTGACGGCGGCGGTTCCGATTCGCAGGCCGGACGGGTCGAACGGCTTACGTTGGTCGAAGGGAACGGTATTGAAGTTCAATTCGATACCGGCCTGGTCGAGCGCCTTGGCGGCGGGCTTACCGCCGATGCCCTTGTTGGTGAGGTCAACGAGGTTAAGGTGGTTGTCGCTGCCGCCGCTGACCAGGTCGTAACCGCGATCGTTCAAAGCGCGTGCCAAAGCCTGTGAATTGGCGACGATCTGATGTGCGTAGTCACGGAAGGACTCGTGGGCCGCTTCGCGCAGAGCCACGGCGATCGCGGCGGTGGTGTGGTTGTGCGGACCACCCTGCAGACCCGGGAAGACCGACTTGTCGATGGCCTTGGCGTGCTCGGCGGTGCTCATGATCATCGCTCCGCGCGGTCCACGCAGGGTCTTGTGCGTGGTCGTGGTGACGACCTCGGCGTGTCCGACCGGGCTGGGGTGCGCTCCACCGGCGACCAGACCGGCGATGTGAGCGATGTCGGCGACGAGGACGGCGCCCACCTCGCGGGCGATCTCGGCGAAGGCGGGGAAGTCCACCGTCCGGGGAATCGCGGTTCCCCCACAGAAGATGAGCTTGGGTCGGTGTTCCTTCGCCAGGTCGGCGACCTCGTCCATATCGATGCGACCGGTGTCCTTCTCCACCCCGTAGTGGACGGCGTTAAACCATTTACCGGTCGCCGAGACCTTCCAACCGTGGGTCAGGTGCCCACCCATCGGCAGACCCATGCCCATGACGGTGTCGCCGGGGTTGGCGAAGGCCATGTACACCGCCAAGTTCGCCGGCGAACCCGAATACGGCTGGACATTGGCGTGCTCGACTCCGAACACGTCCTTGGCGCGACCGATGGCCAATTCCTCGACCTGGTCGATGATCTGCTGCCCCTCGTAATAACGTTTCCCGGCATAGCCTTCGGAATACTTATTGGTGAGGATGGAGCCGGTCGCCTCCAGCACCGCTTCGGATACGTAGTTCTCGGAGGCGATCAGTCGGATTTTCTCGGATTGACGGCGACCCTCGGCATCGATGAGCCGCTCGATCTCAGGATCGGCGGAGGCGAGACTCGCGGTCAAACGTTCGTAAGCGTCAGTCATGTGAAAATGTACCCTTCGGGACCGAGCCCGCGCCGAATTCCTTCGGCGCGGAATCATAATCGCTGCTGGTGACCGGGCAGGTGACCATTGTTCCACGTGCAGGATAACCGCTGAACGACGTCGAGCAAAGGCCACGTGTGCTCGACGGTGAATGTGTCACCGAGCCGGGCGGCGATATGACTGTCACTCTCGGGACGGGTCGTCGACACCGTCTGTAGCCCAGTATTGTGCGTTCTATGTCTTCAGAATCGGCCGCTTCGAAAATCGGTATCGGCTTCGGGATCGCCGCAGCCGCCGCATTGGCCCAAATGGGATTGGCGTGGGGCTTCGGCCTACTGTCCTGGTCCGAGTCCAGTCCCGGGGTGTACGCCTACCGCCAAAGCGCCAATACCGCCTGGGTGACCTGGTTCGCCGCAGTATCGGTCGTCGTCGGTGGCTTGGCTTCCGGAATGATGGGAAGCTACGCCGGGACGCGGTTTTCCGCCCTGGCGCGACTCGGAGCGGTCGTGGCCGCGGCCGTCGGGGGCTTTGTCACCGGCCCCCTCGTTTCCTTGGCGGCCCATCAGGGAACCGCCGCCGGTGGTTTCCCCGCCGGCCCGATCGCCGCCGCCGGAATCGGAATCGTCGTAGGGTTCGCCCTGACGCTGATCGCGCTCGCATCGGTAGCGGTCGCGGTCAACGTGGGCGCTTCCGTGGCCCTGGTGTGGGCCTTCGCCGTGTTCGCCACCTTCACCGACATCGGAAGCCAAGTGACCCCGGTCGTCGAACTGGGCGTCTGGGGCCGTTGGGGTGCGGACGGCACGTTCTTCGACAGTCGTGGACTGTCGATCGGTCTGCCGTTCGTGACCGGCTCCTTCCTCATCGGTGCGGTCGTGGCCGCCTTCGCACGGAAACGACCCACGACGTCGTCCGGCTACCGTATGGCCGCCGCGAGCGGTATCGCCGGCCCCTTGGTCGTGGCCATCGCCCATTTCGTATCCGGTCCCGCCAACGCCGACTCGGTATCGGACATGGCTCTGCTGAACATCGGACCAACCGCCTGTGTGGCAGGAATATTGGGATCGCTGATCGTGGCCGCGCTGCCGCGTTCGGGAGGTCAGATCGATGACGGTATCGCCGATCCGGAGGAAGGGACCGCGACGGCTCCGCAGCAGAGTGAGCCCGACGATCCCCCAGAACCGGCGAACCTCTTCGAACCGACCGGCTCGCAGCCGACGGTCACCAAGACCGCCCCGGCTAAACCTGCCCCCGCCAAAGCTGCTCCAGCGCAGGCCGCCCCTGCGGCAAGCGAATCACGTGAAAAGACCCGCCAAATGCCGGTGGACGACACCGAAGGTTGGGTCCAGGACCTACGTCCCCTGGACAGCGAAACCACCGACACGAACGCGTCGACGAACGTGGACTCCTCGCCTGACGAGAGCGAAACGGCCAAGCCTCGTAAGAAAACCAAAAAGAAAGCCGCGCGCCGCAAGAAGAAACCCAAACGCGACGAGAGTGACGGCAGTGCCGGCGAGTTAGACACCGGTGGTGACAGGACCGGCCCGAGCGTGAGCCTCGGCGGAAATGACACCACCGGACACCACGGTGTCCCGGTACGACACGGTGACGGACACCGCCTCTCCGTCCACCGAACAGTCACGCATGCGCGCTGAATTGCGCTCGGCCATTCGTGTGGCGGCCCGACAGGCGGATGCTTCGCCCAGGGAGAGGTGCTGCGCGGCAGCCAAAGACGCGGTATCGGCCGCCATCTTGGCATGATGCCGGGCCGCCCGCGCCTGCGCCACCGCGCCCCAGGCAAGCGCGATGACGACGATGGCGGCAATGACGGCCACGACGATGATCGTGGCGCTACCGCGTTCGCGTTCGGGTCGTGGAGGCGTATCGAACATGGGTTACTCCTATCGGTGTTTCCAACGATTACTGTGGGAGAGACCGTGGTCGCTGCTGTTGGGCGGCGGAGGCCTCGGATCGCAGGTGAAATTCCGGTGAGAGTGGACCCCACGGCCGCACCGACGCGGTGACCGAAGCGGTGACGATGTCGCCTTCCCGTTCGATGGCCAGTTCGGCCGATTCCGGCAGCTGCGCGGCACTGGCCTTATGCGGTTGGCCTCCACGGGAAGCGGCGAGGACGGCGATATGGGCGGAATCGATCGTGCGGATCTTGGCGGCCACGGCCGCCTGTGCTCCCAACGCCAGTGCGAGGACGGTGATGATCACCGGGAGCGTCACGGCCAGCTCGGCGGTCACAAACCCTCGTTCGTGGCGGCGACGTTGCGATAGTGTGCGTTGGTCGGTGCGTCGGACAGCGAAGGCGTTGGGCATGGGGTCCTTTCGGTGCGACGGTCGGGTCGGTGCCTCGGGTGTTCGCGAGACACCGACGTGATCGGTCGTCATTGCCGTGGTCGGGTATGACACGGGCTATTGCAGGGCGTCCTGTATCAGTCCTTGCAAGGTCTCTTCCACCGCTCCGGAAGTGAGTACGTTGAGGAGGAGCCCTGCGAACGCCACTGCCGCAAGAGTGCCGACGGCGTATTCAGCAGTGGACATTCCTCGTTCGCCGCGTAGGCGCTGTGCCAGGGCTCGAGTGACGACTCCGGGCCGACGGACGGCGCGCGCTCGCGGTCGAGGTGAGCGGTGGTGCGGTTGTGGGCGGGAGATCTTCGAATCGAGAATGGACATGGTTTTTCCTTCCGGTTGTGACGTGTGTGTACGAGGTTGACGTTTCTGTACGGGTTCACCAGGCCTCAAGCCCGGTGAGGAGCGCGGCGACGGTGGGGATGATCCCCAGGAGGACGAAGGCGGGCAGGAAACAGAGGAACATGGGTGCCAGCAGGTGCACTCCGGTTGTGGCGGCCCGTTCGTTGACGGTGGTGTTGTGGGCGAGGTTGATTCCCGAGGCGATGTTTTCCAGCGTGGCCGATAGGGAGGCTCCGGTTGTGCGGCTGCGCTCGACGGCTGTGACGACGCGTTGTCGGCGTGTCAAGCCGGTGAGGTGTCGGCCCGCTTCGTGGGCGTCGGCGCCGAGGGCCAGGGCGGTGCCGAACCGACGCAGTCGGTCGCTGACGTCGTCGTTTGCGGTGTCGGCGATGTGGATCGCCGTGTGGCTGAGGGGTCGACCCGCACGTAGCCCGGCTGCCAGCAGATACAGCGACCAGGCCCAGGCCGAGTCGTGGGTGGCCGTTCGTGGGGTGCGGTTCAGCAGTCGGTGGCCGCTCCATCCTATGACGGCGGCGGTGATCAGGCCGGTGAGGCTGGGGGCGGCGATGAGGCAGGCGAGTGCCGCCAGCGGCGGTATGACGCGTCGGGCCGCAGCGTTGGTTCGGGTGCGTGTGGTGCTCAACGGTGTTCCTCCAGTCGGTGTGTCAGAGAATGAATCCACCACAGTCCGACGCCTTGCAGCAGTAGTCCGAGCAGCAGGTTGAGGTTGCCGACGTCGGTGGTGAGTAGAAAATGCAGCGGATTGGTGCCCAGGCCGTAGGCGAGCGCGATGCCGAGGAGTGGAAGTGCCAGCAGAAGCATGCCGGTGGCCCGTAGGGGTGCGATGGCGGCTCGGGTCTTGGCTCCGGTGTCCTGTTCGTGGCGGATCTGTCGGGCCAGGAGGTGGCAGAGCTCGGCGGCGGGCACTCCAAGGCTGTGGCTGAGTTTCCAGACTGATTCGAGGCGTGTGATCGGTTGCGGTGGCGGCCATTGGGAAACCGCGTGTGCGAAGGCGGATTTGGTATTGGCTCCGGAGGCGAGTTCGGTGGCCAGCGCGACGGTAATGTCACTGGCCGAACGGCGGGCCTCGTCGCACCGGCGACGTCGTTGGGCTGCGGACCAGGCGATCAGCGCACCGATGGTGTAGGCAGTCATGGCCAGCGAGGTGAGGACCATGGCCCGCCATCCCCACGCGGCGAGGGTGAGAACGGCGGGAATACCGGATACACCGAGTGCGAGAAGGATTCCTTTGGAGTTCGGCATTAGGCACCTCGTTCCTCGAGCAGGCGAAGAAGTCGATTCCAGGCGACTCCGTGCCCACGCGTGCTGTAGGCGGTGCTGACCTCCAAGCCGGAGTCGCTGTCGTCGATAAGCGCGATGTGGTCGACATAGCGTTGACGTTTGGTGCGATGGAGGTGGACGATCACGCGCAGTGCCGCCGAGATCTGGGCGTGCAATCCGGTCCGGTCGGCTCCTCCGGGCAATGCGAGCGCTTCGAGGCGAGCGGGAACGTCGCGGGCGGTGTTGCAGTGGAGTGTTCCGGCACCGCCGTCGTGACCGGTATTGAGGGCGCTCAACAGTTCGGTCACTTCCACTCCCCGGCATTCGCCGACGATGATCCGGTCCGGTCGCATGCGTAGTGCTTGGCGGATCAGCTCGGACAGTTCGACGTGGCCGTGCCCCTCCGGGTTCGCCGTTCTGGCCTGCAGCCCGACGGTGTGCGGATGGGCTGGTTTCAGTTCCCGGTTGTCTTCGACGAGAATGATTCGTTCGGAGTGACTGATGTGGCTGAGCAGTGTGTTCATGAGGGTGGTTTTGCCCGTGCCGGTGCCTCCGGTGATCAGGAAGGCGAGTCGGGCGTCGATGATGCGGCGCAGAAGGTCCGCGGTGACGTGGTCGACGGTGTGGTTGTCGCGCAGTTGATTCAGATCGAATGCGCGAGGCCGATGTGTCCGTAGTGAAAGATAGGGGCCTCGCGTCGCCAAGGGAGGCAGGATGGCGTGCAGCCTGGTCCCGTCGTGGAGGCAGACGTCCACGTACGGGTGGGAGGCGTCGAGGCGACGTCCGGCGGAACCGGCGAGACGCGAAGCCAACCGCCCCACGGTGTCGGCGTCGGGGAAACACGTGTCGGTGTGCTCGAGGCCGTGGCCTCGGTCGATCCAGACTTGATCGGGTCCGTTGACCACCACGTCGGTGACGTCGGGGTCGTCAAGGAAGCCTTGTAGCGCACCAGCTCCGGTGAGGTCCGGTGCTACCGCTTCGGCCAGTGATTTGAGGCGCTCATGGTCGGGTGGTGCGGTTTTTTCATCGCAGAGTGCCCCAATAATATGGTCGCGGCGTGGAAACGGGCGTTGATTCTCGGTCAGTCGGCGACGGATGCGTTGGGTGAGGATTGAAGTCATGCTGCCTCGCGGATTCGGTGGTGGATGATGCGGTGAATCGATTGCACGGCCTGCTGGGTTCGTTTACCGAGGCGACGTCGTCGCAGTTGCGTGTCAATGTGTCGCAGTTGGGGAATCTCGCCCCAATGCGAGTGCGGTGTATCGGGAGCGCGGGTGCGTCGCCGTGTCATGAGCCCCAGGTTCGGATGGGCGGGAAAGATGTGGGAGATGGCGCGCATTCGGGCGAGGTCAAGTTGTTTCCCGTTGCCACACAGAACGGTCGCGTCGGCGCGGTCACGTGCGAACTCGGTGGTGTCGTCGGGAGCGGTGGGAAGGTTGAGATAGACCGCTCCGCACGCGGTCGTGGCGGCGTCGTAGACCGACTGCAGCAGCGAGACGCTGGGGTTGTGTGGTGACACCGTGTGCGATAGGACGTAGAGCCGGTTTCCGTGCGGCAATCCCTCCAGCAGGCGCGCGGGATTCATGTCGCCTTTCGCCGAGCGGATGGTGGGCCATCGCCATCCGGGAGCGGTCGCGAGATTAAGTCGATGGTCGACACCGCCGGAATGGGCATCCAGGTCGATCAGTATCGTCGGCTGCCGCCGACTCTCGTAAAGGGCCAGTGCGCACGCCAGAGTGGTGGCCCCCGCTTTACCGTGACCGCTTTGCACGGCGACGACGCGGGCCGGGTCATGGTCGTGTCGCGCGCGATCGAATGCGCGGGTGAGCCATTCCTTACCGGCCGGATAGGCGATGAGATTGTCCGCCCCCAATCGATATCCGTCCAGCCACTGGAGGCCGGACTCGTCGCCGGTATGGCACACGATCACGTTGCGGCGTCGTGGCAGGCCGCGACGTAGGCAGTGCTGCAGCTGTTCGGAATCGACGACGACCACGTCCGCCCGGTTCCAGTCGGCTCGAAGTTCCTCGGAGGGAGTTCTGAGAGTCAAACCGCACTCGCTGCTGGCGGCGAGGGCTCTGACGTCGCCGATGAGTGTCGCGTCGGCGCTGATGAGTAGGCCGCTGGGCATGGAATACCTCCTTGGTGGGCGCTCGGTGCTACTCGCCCCGCGGTCGGCGACGCGGGTGCGGCGAGGTGCCTTTGTTGCGATTCAGTGTCATGGCTGGGAGCCGTCGGGTCGAGGAAACGCCGACGGTTGTGGATAACCGTCGGATTCCTGTGGATAACTGAATGAAATATCCCTTGTGGCCAGCGGGGAAATAGGAATCACTAAACATGGATGTGATGCGAGCGGGCTCCGACCCCACAGTGAAAACACGCCCGACCTGACGTGTCGCTGATCCGGATTCGCCTTGTGCGCCGTGATGATTGTTCATTAGCAAGAGATCGGGACAGTCCGTTCAACCGACCGCTGACGACGCTCGTGTGACATGGGATGTGCCCCGGGTGCGGAGCTGAACTTGACATGATCCTCAACGACTCCGTGGAGATAGAGCCGGGAACGGCCATCGGGGGTGGCCTCAAGCGCGGAGGCACGCGAGCGGGTCGGGTTCTGGAATGGCGACCGGATCAGACACAAGGAGCGGACTGCCCGACCGGTTACGACTTTCATTGGATGGCCATGTCGAAATTTTTTAGTGAATCCCGCCCGGAATTCGCCGTCACGATGCGCGGTTACGACCGGCATCAAGTCGACGATTTCACGCAGAAGCTGTATAGCAACGTCACTCAAAACGAGACGAAGTATCAAGAGCTGTCCGGTAAGGCGCAGGAGGCGGAAAACAAATTGCGCGCCGCCGAAAAGCGGATTCGTGATTTGGAGTCCACGGTCAACAAACGTGCGTCGCAGTTGGCCGAGCAGGAACAGCCGACCTTGGCCGGCTTGGGCGCGCGGGTGGAAAAGATACTGCGTCAAGCCGAGCAGGAGACCGGTGTCTGGCGGGCCAAGGCGAAGAAGCAGGTCGATGAGATCCTCAGCGAAGCCCGCCAGGAAGCCCAGCAGTTGCGCCGTAAGGTCGATTCCGACAGTCGGGAAACGACGACCGCGAACGAACGTGAACTGACCGAATTGCGCGCACGAGCCGCGACCGAGACGACTGAGATGAAGGAGAACGCGCGCCGCAACCACGATCTGGCGATCGACGACGCGAAGCGTGAATGCCAGACGAAACTGGGGCACGCGAAGTCCGAGGCCGAAAAAACCCAGGCGGCCGCCGAACGCGAAGTCGCGGTGCTCAAGGCCACCGCCGAACGCGAGGTGACCGAGGTGCGGGCACAGGCGGCCCGTGAAGCCGATGAACACCGCGCCGCCGCACAGCGTATGCAGTCGGAGGCGGTAGAGGAGCGAAAGCGGCGCACCCAGGAATTGACCTTGGCCGAAGCCGATCGCCGCGAGAAGGCGCAGCGGGAAGAGGCCGAGCGGCATCAGCAGGCCATCGCGACCGCCCAAAGCATCGTCTCCGACGCGGAGGAGCGCCTCGCGCTGGCGGAGGAGCGTGCGCGGGAAGCCGAAAGCCGTTGTCTGGAGCGCAAAGACGAATCGGATCAGCAGGCCCGCGACATGTTGCAACGAGCCACCGAGACCGCTCAGGCGGCGTTGAACGAGGCCAAGGCCGAATCCGAGCGCCTGCGACGTTCAGCGAAAGAACGCGCCGACGAAGAGGTATCCCCTTTGGAAGAGGAGGTGGTGACCCTCCGACGGCAGCACGAAAGCGCCGAATCGAATCTCGGGGACCTACGTCGTCAGTTGGGATTGGTATCGGGCGACGACGGCAGCCCTCTGCTGTCGTTGGACGCCGAGCAGATGCCGTCGCTGCCGCTCAATGCCGAATCCGTCCCCGACGGGGACGCCACACAGCAGCTACCCGTCATCGCCAAGCAACGCACCGGTGGCTGACCGGCTCGGCTGCCTCGGCCGTCGCGCTTCGGCGCACGAGCGGAGGCGGTCGGCCGAACCTCGGTCAGAGAACCGGGGTGATGCCCCAGACTCCGAACCACGCCTGTGACGGACCCAGTTCGATCAGGTCGTCGCCGCTGACGAACGCGTTGGGAGGACAGGTCATCGGCTCGATCGCCACCGACCGGCGCCGACGGTCGCCTTCGCGAGTGTCCGAGGTGAATAGCACCATCCATTTGAAGGCGTCGTCGGCCCACACCTCCACGTACTGCGATTCATTGTCCATATTGCCCAGGCGAGCGCGAACGGTTCCGTATTGGTCAGTATCGATCTCGCTAAAAGCGTTGTCCAAGACGACGTCTCGCAGGGGCGTGCGCCCGTCGACCGAGGCGGCCTCCTGGCCGGTAGGAATCTTATTGGAGTTCAAACGGCATTGCTTCTTAGCCGGTAGATCGATCCAGGCCTTGTCGACCGAGTCGGCACGCGGTACGCGGATATAGGGGTGGGCACCGAACCCGAAGGGCACGGCCGTCGCCCCCGGGTTGGAAACGGTATGTGCCGCACGAAGTCCTGCCGGGCCGATCGACCAACGGGTCTTGAACTGCAGCGGCCAGGGATAACCGGGCTGCGCGGCCAGACGCAGTTCCATGGTGACCGAACTGGAGGTGGATTCGGTGACCGACCATTCGATCCACTGAATCAGGCCGTGGATCGCGGCGTTGTTGGCGATGTCGTTGATCGGGAGACGGTGAGTACGGTCGGCGAAGGTGTAGGTGCCGTCGGCGACGCGGGACGGCCAGGGGGCGAGGAGATGTCCGGAGCATTCCGGGGCGATTTCGTCATCGTCGTAGGATTCGATGAGGTCAACGCCTTGATATCGATATGAGCGCAGTGATCCTCCGACGGCGGCGATGTCCACTTCGTGATCGCCGTAGGCGATGGTCCAGGTCTGACCTGAAAGCGCCATGCATGTCCTCCTGAGTTGGTGTAGGTCGTCCTCGTGCGATAGTGACTGGTCAGGCGACCGCTGAAGCCAAAAAGGGTCCCCCTCGGCTTCCTGCTGCCGTGCTGCGGTGACAAGCGTGAAACACCTGGCGGCGTACACGGGACGAGTCTGGAACGAACCGTGTCGCAAGGCATCGCGGACTTGAATTCCACAGCGGCGCCGTTGTCGCTTGCTGGGTGCGGAATGTGCACGTTTTCGGGCTGTTGACGGCGTAGTCTTGAGGTTATCTCAGTTGCACTGACGCCTGACACACCACTACGTGAGTGCGATGTCACAGAATTTCGTTGGGTCCCACAAAATCCTTTAGCGATACTCGATAGTAAAATCCGACATATAGGGGTAAATAGTACATAATTCTGACACGAAAAGGTCTCGATTCTGATAACGAAATGGTAAAACAGGCCCAGAAGTGCAAACACCGCCCTTTCGCATAGCGCCATTTGTAAGGCACCATTTGCAGAACGACTTACGAAAGTGACGAGACGCCCGGACGCCCCCGGTCGGCATAGTCAATGGCACAACCTCAGGAGTACAACGATGTCTGAGTTCAAGCCCGGACTTGAAGGAGTCATTGCCTTCGAAACCGAAATCGCCGAACCCGACAAGGAAGGCGGTTCGCTTCGCTATCGCGGCGTGGATATTGAGGACCTCGTCAACGACACCAGCTACGGAGACGTCTGGGGTCTGTTGGTGGACGGTCACTTCGGCAATGGGCTACCTCCGGCTGAACCAGTGCCCGTCCCCGTCGCCTCCGGCGACACTCGAGTGGACGCTCAAGCCGCGGTCGCCATGCTCGCGCCGCACTGGGGCCTCCAGCCGCTGCACGACATCGACAACGACACCGCGCGCGACGACCTCGCCCGCGTGTCGGTCACCACGCTGTCGTTCATTGCGCAGTCCGCACGAGGCCAGGGACTGCCGGCCATCCCGCAGAGCGAAATCGACAAAGCGCAGACGATCACCGAGCGCTTCATGCGTCGCTGGCGCGGCGAGCCCGACCCGGCTCACGTGAAAGCCCTCGACACCTACTTCATGTCCGCCGCCGAACACGGCATGAACGCCTCCACCTTCACCGGACGCGTCACCGCCTCGACCGGAGCCGACGCCGCCGCGTCCATCTCGGCGGCCATAGGAGCTCTCTCCGGCCCGCTGCACGGCGGTGCGCCCTCGCGCGTACTGCACATGATCGAAGGCGTGGAAGAGGCCGGAGACGCCCGCACCTACGTCAAGAACCTGCTGGACTCCGGAGAACGCCTCATGGGCTTCGGGCACCGCATCTACCGTGCCGAAGACCCGCGTTCGCGAGTCCTGCGCGCCGCCGCCAAGAAACTCGGTGCCGAGCGTTACCAGGTCGCCGAAGCGCTCGAAGAAGCCGCTCTCGCCGAACTGCGCGAACGCAAGCCCGACCGCGTTCTGGCCACCAACGTCGAATTCTGGTCAGCCGTTCTGCTGGACTTCGCCCAGGTGCCGTCGCACCTGTTCACCCCGATGTTCACCTGCGCCCGTGTGGCCGGATGGTCGGCCCACATCCTGGAGCAGAAGAAGCTCGGCCGCATCGTGCGCCCCAGCGCGCGCTACGTCGGCCCCGAAGCACGGAAGCCCGAAGACGTCCCCGGCTGGGGTTCGTAGTCGGTGACCGCTGGGGGCGGCTGAGGCACTACGCCTTCGCGCTGCGGGGGCCTCTTGCGGCCATAGGGCCGCTACGAGTCCTCCTCGCGCGAATTCGCAGCACCTCAGCCGCCCCCAGCTCCTTTCCAGCTCTACCGCTTCTGCGCTTCGCTCGAAGCTCGCCGGTTGCGTAAGGGACTTGCATGGTAGTCGAGTGCCTCCTGAAGGTACTGTCGGCTCGATCGCCGCATACACGCGCGCCTGCGGCGCGCTGTTAGCGGCTGGCGAGTTTCTTGTTCGTGGTGAGTGGCTGAGTGTTCGAATTGCGAACATGCCTGGTTTAGGCGTGATCGTCTCGCTTCGGCTGGGAGTCAGCTGCTTTACAATACTCGCAGTTCTACTGTGGGTAGTCATAGAACATAAAGCCATCGGCGGTCGCCGGTGGCTTTTGTCGTTGGGAGGCTTAGGAGGACCTGGATCTCAGGTCGGCAATGTCGTTGGATGCGGGGTAGGTAAAGTGTTCTATACTCACAGACGAACCCTCCGCCTACTTTTACGAATGACTCTGGCCCTGTATGACCGCTCCCGATGCCCACCACTCGGCCCGTGGCCGCCCAGTGAGCGAAGCCGCGCGCCTGAAGCGCCGTTCCCTGCTGTTCAAAGGGGCCACCGGCTTGGCTCTGGCGGGTGTGGCCGGGGAATTGGGGTTTCGCTTGTGGGAGTCCCAAAGTCATCCCCTGACGACCTTGCGCGATTCCGTCGGTGCTTCGGTCCACATGCAGATCGTGGCACATCCGGACGACTGTCTCTATTTTATTAACCCCCGTGTCGCGCAATACATTTCACAGGGGTTTGGCCTCGTCACGGTGGTGTTGACGGCCGGGGAAAGCAACGGTTTCAACGGTCACGGAGACGAGAAGGGGAGCGTTCCCGACTTTCCCGCTTATGTGGCCTCCCGCAATGTCGGATTGAGACGTGCTTACGCCTATATGGCAACCGGCGACGCCGCGCATCCGTGGGACCGCGAGGTCATAGAACTGCATAGTGGACAGAATGTGGAGTTGTGCACCTTGCGTGACAATCCCGGGGTGCAGCTCGTTTTCTGTAGCCTGTGGACGAATATCGGTCGCCTGGTGGAAGACCGAGTGCGGCTCATCGAGCTCTGGGAAGGGAGACAGGAGCGTATGCAGGTGCTCCCTCCCGCCGATTCGCGACTACAGCACGGTCCCACGGTCACTCGCACCATGATGACCGATACCTTGCTCGAACTGCTGGATCATTATCGTCCGATTTCGGTCAATACTCTTGATGTGGATCCCGATCGGTCGCCCGTCGAGGTCGGGGCGGCCCAACCCGGCTTTTCCGACCATATCGACCATACCGCCACGGCTCTCTTCGCCTGGGGAGCTCTGTCGAAATGGTCGGGGGAAACGAAGGCGCAGACGTGGCGGGGTTATTACAACCGGCATTGGAGTAGCAATCTCGCCGGTTTCGACAGAGAGGTTAAGGGTGACGCCCTGGATCTCTATGCGTGGCGAGATCGAAAGGATTGCGGTCACTCGGTGGGATGTGGCGACCGGGTCGTCAAAGAAGACGGTGTCGGCTATTCCTACGGACCGAGCACTCATCCTCGCTACAGCAACAACATCGTGGTCCTCGCTGATTCGTCGGGTGCGGATTGCTATGTGGTGCATGGTAATCGTTTGCGATGTACCAGTAAGAACGGAGAAGCGGAAGCGGATTCGCCGGAGCTGCTTCCCGCCCTCGCCACGGCTGGCGATCGCGTCTTCGGGATTGAACTGGGGCTTCGCTATGAGCGCGAACGGCAGCAACGAAACGTCGTTGAATTCGATACTGTGACCGGTCAGTGGCGCGATCTTGGCAATCCCGCTCCGAACGGAGATCCCGCGCGGCAGATCGGGGTTCCCAGCGTGGCGTCCTCCGGCGACGAGATTCTGTTGGCGGCCCGTCACCATGACGGTGGTTTGGTGACCCGTCGATTCAACGGTATCGAGTGGCTTCCCTGGCAGGCGGTGCCCTCGTCGTATCTGCATCAGAGTCCCACCGTAGCGGTCGACCACGATGGTGAGTTTCATGTTTTCGCGCACCATTATCACGGTGTCAAGCGTCTGATCGACCCGGGCGGATCGTCGCCCAGGTGGGAGAACCTGCACCTGCCGCACCCGACCGAGGTCGACCCGTATACCCCGTCGTCGCCGTTCGCGGTGTCTTTTGGCCCGGAAGGGGAAACGGTTCTGGTGAGTCGCGTTCCGGACGGATCCGACTTGGCGCTGCATCGGGAGACCGACCAAGGATGGACGGTGTACCTGCTGGCCAACGAGGGCGGTATCCTTCCGCCGTCGGTAGCGTCCGCCCCGGACGGTCAACTGGCCGTCCTGACCGATTCGACCGACGGCAGGCCGGTGTCGACGATTGTGGACCTGGAGGCTCTGGAGGACGAGGAACTGGTACGTTTGCGGCCGCACGGCGAGCAGATTCTCGCAGGTATGCCCTATGTGCGATGGTCGGAGGGAACGTTCACGGCCACCGCTTTGGCCGCCGACGGAGAGATCTACACGATCTCGTCCGACACGGAGCGTTCCCAGTTCCCGGACACGTGGCAACGGGTCGGTGGAGAGCCGGGTTAAGGCGCTAAGCTGGACGCAATTCATCGCGTCAGCGTGGACGCCCGCACTTACCGTCGATTCAGGAGCGAGTCCGACACATGGCATCTCACGACATTACGATCCCCGACGAATTGAAGCCCGCCGACGGACGATTCGGTTCGGGGCCGTCCAAGGTCCCCGACACGGCGATGGCCGCCCTATCGGCGTCGGGCCACGACATCATGGGCACCTCGCATCGTAAACCCGCGGTGAAGGGCCAGGTGAAACGTCTCCAGGAGGGCTTGGCGGAGTTCTTCTCCCTGCCTGACGGATACGAAGTGGTGCTTGGCGTCGGCGGCACCACGGCGTTCTGGGACGTCGTATCCTACGGCCTGGTCCGCGAGCAGGCACAGGCGGCCGCGTTCGGGGAGTTCGGCAACAAGTTCGTCAAGGCCGTGTCCGCCCCACACCTACGGGCCCCCAGCGTACGTGAGGGAGAACCGGGAAACGCGGCGTATTTGGAAGCGGAAGCCGGAGTGGACGTCTACGGCACCACGCACAATGAAACCTCGACGGGCGTGGCCGTTCCGGTGCAGAGGGTCCCGGACGGTGATGCCCTTACCATTCACGACGCCACCTCGGCGGTGGCAGGCCTGCCCGTGGATATGAATGAGACCGATTGCTATTACTTCGCGCCGCAAAAGGGTCTGGCCTCCGACGGTGGCCTGTGGATCGCCGTGATGAGTCCCGCGGCATTGGAACGGACCGCGGAAATCAAGGCCTCCTCGCGCTATATTCCGGCCTTCCTGGATCTGCAGACGGCCGTCGACAATTCACGTAAGAACCAGACCTACAACACGCCGGCGGTGGCCACGCTGATTCTCGCGGCCGAACAGATCGACCGCCTCAATGCGACCGGTGGACTGGAACAGGCGGTCAAGCGCTGCGCTACCTCGGCCGAGACGATTTACTCGTGGGCGGAGGCAAGCCGGGTGGCACAGCCGTACGTTACCGACCCGGACCTGCGCTCATCGGTGGTGACGACGGTCGACTTCGACGGAGTGGACGCGGCCGATATCGCGCAGGTGTTGCGCAACAACGGGATCGTCGACACCGAACCGTATCGCAAACTGGGACGCAACCAGCTGCGCATTGCCACCTATCCGGCCGTCGACCCGGCCGATGTGTCCCGTTTGACCGGCGCCGTCGATTACGTGGTGGAACGCCTGGCGGCTTAGATTCGATCCCAGAGGATGGGAGCAAGTACAGTGGTGGAACTATGTCCACCACTGATTCGTCGATTCCGTATCACCTCATCCCCGAACTGTTGCACCATCAGCGTCTCCGTTCGACACCGATCAAACGGGAGGCTTCGGCGACGGCGCAGCGCCTGACGTTCAATGACGGAACCTCGGTGTTCGCCAAGACGACCAACCGGCACCGCGAAGGGTTCATGCGTGCCGAGATCGAAGGACTGCGGTGGCTGCGAGAGGCGTCCACGGCGATCGTCGAGGTGCTGTACGGCTCGGACGACCTGCTGGTGGAACCGTGGCTGGAGGAGGTCGAGCCCAGCCGCGCGGCAGCGCGATCCTTGGGGCGGGAACTCGCCGCTGTGCACCGCTGTGGCGCTCCGACGTTCGGGGCGCCGTGGCGCGGATTCATCGGCGAGCTGGATATGGACAACACCGAGACGGCGTCACTGCGATGGTCGGATTGGTACGCGGAACGCCGCTTGCGTCCCTTTCTGCGTCTCTCCCAAGATAATGGAGCATTGTCATCCGCCGATGTCGCAGCGGTGGAGAAGCTGCTGGGGCGGATTGAGGAATTGGCCGGTAGCGAGGAGACTCCGGCGCGACTCCACGGTGACCTGTGGTTCGGAAACGTGGTGTGGACGCCCAACGGTGCCCGATTGATTGATCCCGCTGCCCATGGTGGACACCGAGAAACCGATTTGGCGAATTTGCGTCTGTGGGGGTCGACGCCCTTTGTCGATGACATTATCACTGCGTATGACGAGGAATATCCGCTGAACGACGGTTGGCGGGAGAGAATCGGAATTCATTGGCTCTTTCCATTGCTGGCGCATACGGCTCTATTCGGGCGCTCATTTCGCGGTCAATTGATGTCGGTGGTAACCGAATATGTGAACGCCGGATCCTGAATTCTCGCCGTGATCGATGAAATTGCGGGGAGTGAAGAAGTGGATTCTCAATACCGTTTTCGTGGGTGAGTCGACCAAGCGGGAAATTGTCGGGAATCAGACCAATGTGAGACATCGACATCACCAATGGTAGTTGCTCGAGCACGGTCACTCCGTCGGGTGGAACGGACAAAAGAATCGTGGTCGCCGATGCTGAATAGACGTTCAAGTAATGGCTGACCTCTACGATCGACGCGCGAAGGTGAAATTCGTGTAATCTTCTTCATAAAGTTTTATCGGTCATGTTGATATAGGTTCCGGTTATCTGCAAGAATGCAAGGGTGCGCCATCATCAAAAAAGTTCCCCGTCGCAGATGGCGTCCCCATTGTTCGAGTGGTCGAGCGATGCGGAGCACGCTGCCCCGTCTCGATCACCACGCCGACGTGCAACAGCTTCGGGGCCGTCACACGCGCCATACGTTCCCCTTGCCGCTTGGGATGTAGTGGCTGAGCCGCAACGGGCCCAGCCGGAGGAACCGCTGTTGGCGGGTCTGCACGAGGCGGTGCGATCCGATCCGCTCGTGTCCTTGGATGCGATGCAGCGGGTCGCGGCCAGTGCGTCTCTCGGCCCAATCCTGGTCAATGCGGCACCGGGGACGGGAAAGTCCTACCTGCTCGTGCGCAGGGTGGCCTACCTCATTACGGAATTGGGCGTTCCGGCCTATCAATGCGCCGTGATCGCCTCCAGTGAGGAGCGAGCGCGGCATTTGCGTCAGTCGCTCGACGAATTGTTGGGGGCCGAGGGGCGTGAGGTCATCGTTTCGGGGCCTGATGCCTCCACTGATGTAGCGCATCTATTTATTGATGATTTGCCATTTATTCCGGAAAAGACCTTTCGCTCCCTCGTCACAGGGCGTGACTCCAATACCTCCATCATGGCCACCGGCGACCCCGATTCGGTCATCGACGATTCGGACGACTGGCGGGCCTTCGACATGTTCGGGGAACTGTTTCCGCAGTCCCATATGGTGCGACTGTCGCGTAATCATCGCTCCCCCGCTGCGGTGGTGACGGCGATGTCGCAGATCATCGAGCCGGTCACTCGCGTTCCGGGCCGTATGACGCGATCGCAGCGTACCGTGTCCGAAGGTACCCGCATCGGTCGCTTTTACGCCGTCGACGAGCCGACCGAACGCGAGTTCCTGTCGGAGGTATACGACGCCTTGGAGTTTCGCGGTGTGGAGACGGAGTCGATCCACGTCGTCTCCGCTCCCGACGAGGTCGATCCGACCATGGTCGACGAGCCGCATACGGTCGTTTTGACCGGCTTTGATCGCGACGCTTGGCCTAATGACGCCCGAAGCAGACGACTGCTGTACGTGGCATTGTCACGGGCGCGCGGGGCGGTCTTCATCTCGCATCAGAGTCACGGCTCTGAGGTCTTGGACGGAATCGACTCAGGTCTGTTCGTTCCCTTCGGCTATGTACCTGAGCGCAGTTCGGGACCGGAACAGCCGCGTCTACTGTAGAACAAAGTGTCCCCCGTCTCACTTTCAGACGAGTCGGGTTTACGACTGTCGGTCCATTTGCGACCGTTTTCCCCAGTGCTCTCGTCCGGTCTTCCTCCGGTGCCGTCTGTCCGCTCTGAGGTGTTTACGGCTCTTTCCGCCTCAATTGCCCTCCATGGGTCACAATGTGAGCAGAGGAGGAAGAGATGGAACACAACACAGAGCGCTCCGACGACGAGGAAATCGTGACCGTTCAGCGTGACAACGCGATGGAAACGGGGCGACGTCCGCGGCAAGGCAGTGGCGGCTGGTCTCCTTTCGCGCCTGATCCCTCGCAGGCGCCGCCTTCTCTCGACACAGAGCCGTCCCGCGCCGAGACGCCGGACGTCTGGAATCCGGATGCCGAGCGTGTAGCGGAAACGCCGCAGTCCCCGCCGTCGCTGCCCACCGAGTCGGTCACCCCGCCGGTCGAGCCGCCGTCCCGGGGCGATATCGTCCGCGCCTTCCCGGACACACCCGGAACCCTGGAGCCGATCAACGTCACCGCCGACGACTTCGCGCGACGCCGGGTGGTCCCGCCGCGTCCGCCGGTCGCGGAGACGGGAATCCGCGGCTGGGCACATCGCCTGTCGTTCGGTTTGATCGCCCTCCCACCAGGGCCTCGGGAACACGCACGGCAATTGAGCGTGGAGAAGGTGCGCCGTAATTTCGGCGGCCTGCGACAGGTGACGGTGGTCAACCCCAAGGGAGGAGCGGGGAAGACGGTTGCCGCGCTCATGTTGGCGACGACGTTCGGCCAGCACCGGGGCGGCTACGTGTTGGCGTGGGACAACAATGAGACGCAGGGGACGTTGGGAATGCGCGCACAGCAGGACTTTCATGTTCGTACCGTGCGCGATCTACTGCGGGATCTGGATCATTTTCGAGGTCCGACCGGTCGGGTCGGGGATCTCTCGCAGTATGTGAGGGCCCAGGGTGGGGCGATGTTCGATGTATTGGCTTCGGACGAGTCCGCTACGGCGGGGGAGATGTTGACCGCCCGTGCCTTCAGTGATATTCGCGAAGCGGTGTCGCGTTTCTATAAGTTGATCGTGGTGGACACGGGTAACAATGTGCGGGCTTCGAATTGGCAGTCGGCGATTGATGCGACCGATCAGCTGGTGGTGAGCATGTCGGCGCGCAACGACTCGGCGGAGACGGCGGCGCGCATGTTGGATCACCTGGAACAGAGTGGGCGTCGCGATCTGGTGCGTCAGGCGGTGACGGTGGTGTCGATGCCGGCTCACCGCAAGGACGTCGATCTGCCTGCCGTGCAACGGCATTTTGCCGCTCGTACGCGCGTGGTCCTACTCGCGCCGTATGAGAAGCTGTTGGACTCCGGTGAACCGATTCGCTATGAGGGACTGTCGAAGGCGACGTCGAACGCCTGGTTGCGGATCGGGGCGTCGGTCGCCGAGGGGCTGTAGAAACCGGTGGGGCGCGGTTCCCCACGCCCCACCGAGTCGTCAGCGTACGGTCACGCCGGCGATCGACCGCAGTTGAGTGGTGAGGTCGTTGCTGGGGTTGATGCGCCATTGGCTGCCCAGTTCCAGCATGGGGCCGTGCTCCTCGGCCTGTACCTGGACGTAGACCGGCACGTCTCCCTTGGAGTGGCGGAAGGCGTTCCGTAGATCGTAGATCAGTTCCTCATTGACCGAATCGGCCTCGACGCTGAGCCGTAGCGGCGCGTCGGAGGTTTCCGGGCCTCCCGAGGTGTCGAGAACGGCGAGGTCGAAGGCGATCAGCTGTGCCGTGCCGTCGCGCCGGTCGACCTTCCCCTTGACCGCGCAGATGACGTCGTCGGCAAGGGAGTCGGCCACGATCTCGTAGGTGTTGGGGAAGAAACGGACCTCGATGGAGCCGTCCAGATCTTCGATGGTCGCCGAAGCCCACAGCTTCCCCTGCTTGGTGACCCGCTTGGCGACGTTCTGCAGGATGCCCGCGACGGATACGGTCGTTCCGTCCTTGACGCCGTCGCCGTGCAGGGCCGCGACGGGCTTGTCGCTGCTGCGGGCCAGGAGCTTTTCAAAGCCGTTGAGCGGGTGGTCGGAGACGTAGAGTCCCAGCATCTCCCGTTCGAAGGTCAGTTTGTCCTCGCGCGGCCATTCCTCTTCGGACACGCTGAGGTCCACGCCCATGGTTTCGGGCGACTCCATCATTCCGCCGAACAGGTCGAACTGCCCTTTGGCCTCTTCTTTCTTAATGGACACCACGGCGTCGATGGCTTTTTCGTGCACCTCGGCCAGACCTCGGCGGCTGTATCCGAGCGAGTCGAAGGCACCGGCCTTGACGAGGGACTCCACGCTGCGCTTATTACACACGTTGGCGGGAACCTTGTTGAGGAAGTCCTGAAAGTCGGTGTATTCCCCCTTCTCTTCCCGCGCTTGAATAATGCCGCTGACAACGTGCCCGCCGACATTGCGCACCGCTTCCATCCCGTAGCGAATGTCGCCGCCGACGGCGTGGAACATGTGGCGGGAGTCGTTGACGTCCGGCGGCATGACCGTGATGCCCATCTTGCGGCATTCGGAGAGGTAGACGGCGGTCTTGTCCTTCGAATCGCCGACTGACGACAACAGTGCGGCCATGTATTCGGCGGGGAAGTTGGCCTTCAGGTAGGCCGTCCAGTACGCGACCAAACCGTATCCGGCGGCGTGCGATTTGTTGAACGCGTAACCGGCGAAGGGAAGCATGATGTCCCAGAGGGTTTTGATGGACTCCTTGCTGAAACCGTTGGAGGCCATGCCCGATTCGAAATCGGTGTACATTTTCTCCAGGACGTCGATTTTCTTCTTCCCCATCGCTTTACGCAGAACATCGGCTTGACCCATCGAGAATCCCGCCAGTTTCTGCGCGATTTTCATGATCTGCTCTTGGTAGACGATGAGACCGTGCGTTTCGGCCAGGATCTCTTCCAACGCGTCGGCCAACTCCGGGTGGATCGGGGTGACTTCCTGCCGTCCGTTCTTACGGTCGGCGTAGTTGTTGTGCGAGTTGGCCTCCATGGGACCGGGCCGGTAGAGCGCCAGAACGGCGATGATGTCGGCGAAGCTGTCGGGCTTCATACGTTTCAGCAATTCCCGCATGCCGCCACCGTCGAGCTGGAACACACCGAGCGTGTCACCTCGGGCGAGCAGTTCATAGGAGGCCGGGTCGTCCACCGTCAACGTATCGAGGTCGATGTCCACCCCACGGTTGAGTTTGATGGCTTCGATGGCGTCGCCGATGACCGTCAGGTTGCGTAGACCGAGGAAGTCCATCTTCAACAGTCCGATGTCCTCACAGCTGGGGTAGTCCCAGCCGGTGATGATCGAACCGTCCGGACGTGCCCACATCGGGACGCATTCGGTGAGCGGTTGCGAGGACAGAATAACGGCACAGGCGTGCACCCCCGCGTTGCGGATGAGGCCCTCCAGACCTTGCGCGGTTTCGAAGATCTGCTTGACCTCATTGTCGTTTTCAATGAGTCCGCGCACTTCGGCGGCTTCCTTGTACCGTTCGTGCTTGGGGTCGGTGATGCCTTGAAGGGGAATGTCCTTGGCGGCGACGGGAGGCGGCAGTGCCTTGGAAATGCGGTCGGCGAGCGCGAAACCGGCCTGCCCGTGGTGGACGCGGGCGGCGTCCTTCAAAGCGGCCTTGGTTTTAATCGTGCCGAAGGTGATCACCTGGGCGACGAAGTCCTGTCCGTACTTCTCGGTGGCGTAGGTGATCATCTCTCCTCGGCGACGATCATCGAAGTCGATATCGATATCGGGCATGGAGACACGTTCGGGGTTGAGGAAACGCTCGAACAGCAGGCCGTACTCAAGTGGGTCGATATTGGTGATCTTGAGGGCGTAGGCGACGAGCGAACCGGCGGCGGAACCGCGACCGGGACCGACGTAGATGCCTTCCCGGCGGGCGTAGTTGATGAGGTCGGCGACGACGAGGAAGTACGAGGGGTAGCCGGTTTTGATGATGACGTCCAGCTCGAACTGGGCACGGGACTTGTACTCCTCGGGAATCGTGCCGTCGGGGAATCGTTCGGCCAGTCCCTGGAAGACCTCGCGGGTCAGCCAGCTGCCTTGGTCGTAGCCGCTGGGGACTTCGATGCGCGGCATCCGGTCGGCTTCGTTGAAGACCTCGTCGTAGTCTTCGATCATTTCGGCCACCAGCAGCGTATTGGCACAGCCCTCCTGCCAGGCCTCATCGGAGCGCAGCTGATACATCTGCTCGGCGGAGCGGAGGAAGTAGCCGTCTCCTTCGAACTGGAAACGTTTGGGGTCGTCCAGGGTCGATCCCGATTGCACGCACAGCAGCGCCGCGTGTTCGTGCTGCTGGTCGTCGGTGACGTAGTGGGAATCGTTGGTGACCAGCGGCCGCAGGTTCATCTTGCGCGCCATTTCGTACAGCTCGTCGGCGACGCGGCGTTCCACGGAGTTGCCGTGCTCCATGAGTTCGAGGAAGTAGTTCTCGGGGCCGAAGATGTCGCGGAAGTCGCTGGCCGCCTGGTAGGCCTCGTCGATCTGACCCAGTCGGAGGCGGGTCTGCACCTCACCACCCGGGCAACCGGTGGTGGCGATGATGCCCTCGGCGTTGGGGGCGATGAGTTCGCGGTCCATGCGCGGCTTGTAGTAGGTGCCTTCGAAGCTGGCGTACGAGGAGAGTTTGAAGAGGTTACGCAGCCCGGTGGTGTTCTTGGCGAGCATGGTGGCGTGGGTGTAGGAACCGTTTCCCGAGAGGTCGTCGCGAATTTGGGACGGATCGCCCCAGCGGACGGGCTTTTTGTGGAAGCGGTCGTGGGGCGCGAGGTAGGCCTCGATTCCCAGGATCGGTTTGATGCCGGCCTTTTTGGCCTCGTGGTAGAAGGAGTAGGCCCCGTACATGTTGCCGTGGTCGGTCATGGCGAGGGCGGGTTGGCCGAGGCGTTGTGCCTCTTCGAATAGCGGGCCGAGTTTGGCGGCTCCGTCGAGCATGGAGTATTCGGTGTGGACGTGCAGATGGGCGAATTGCTTCGACATGCGTAGTTTCCTCAACCTGGCCAGGCGTGTTGCGTGCGATTCGAGTGATCGTTCCTCGTTCAACGCCATTCGACGTTCGCGGTTCACGGCGTTGAGTCGCGCGGAGCGTCGCGATGACGATTCGAATGGGCCCTTCAGTCTAGGCCAATGCAGCGACGCGACCAAGTACGCCCGGAGTGTCAGTGAGGTGGTCGGGACGTGCGAAAAGGGGATGTTTCCACGCTCTGTCCCGCAGGATTGCGCCGCGACGAAGAGGGAGAAAAATCGCTCACATATCGCCGGAAAGGGCTAACGTTGAGAGTTATCCACAGGTTTATCCACAGGTGGTCGGATTACTGGACACGTCCTGACGGCGGGAAGAGACTGATGTCATGACTACCGCAGCCAATTCCACGAACGTTCACATCGACAGCGCCGCCGACTTGGCCGGGCTTATCCCTTACCTGCTCGGATACGAACCCGAGTCCGATTCGGTCGTATTGGTCGGACTGCGGCACAACCTGGTGCGCTGTGCCTTGCGGGTCCGGGTCGACGACGGTGAGATTCAGGATTCCGACGTCGAGCACTACGTGGTCATCCTGCGCCACAACGGATGTGACCGTTTGGCCATTATCGGCTACGGTGCCGCCGGTGCGCTGCTGGACAAACTACGGCAGCGCTGCGAGCACGACACCGTCCCCATGCGGGTTATCGTCACCGCCCAAGTGCGCGACGGCTACCTGTACCCACGCTGGCCGGATCCGGATCGTTCCGCCGAGTCCGTTCCCACCGCCAGCCCGGCCGTCTGCGCCATGATCGCGGCGGGCGGATCGGGGCCGAAGAATCGCCGCGACCTGGCACGCCTGTTCAAACCGGCCGAGCGCCGCGAATGCGACAAGGTCGCTCGGGCTCTGGAGGAACAACGCCGTCGTCAGGCCGACGACGATACGACCGACCCGGAATCGCGGGGTAAGGACCTGCTGTGTCTGGATTATTGGCGGCAGCAGACCCGGTTGCCCGAGGCGGCCGAGATCGCCGAGATCGCGCTCGCGCTCAGCGACGTGGAGGTGCGCGATTGGCTCTTGGACTGTATGGGCGATGATCCGGGGCAGAACAATGTAGACTTGTGGATTTGGGCGGCGCGGCATCTACGCGGCACGCCCTGTGCCACGGTGGCGTGCGTGGCCGCCTTCGCCGCCTACCGCTGCGGCAACGGAGTGGTCGCCGCCGAAGCGGTGGACTGTGCGCTGCGGGCCAATCCGCGGTACCGCTTGGCCGCACTGCTGTGGGAGGCTCTACAGCGGGGTATTCCGCCCCATCGCCTGGGGCGGCGAACTCTTCCGGATTGAGCGCCTAAATCGCCAGGTCGACGAACCGGGACAGGTGCAGTTGGCTGGCGACGGTGACGGTATCGGTGGCACCGTTACGGTGCTTGGCGACGATGAAGTCGGCCTCCCCGGCACGGGGCGACTCCTTGTCGTAGTAGTCGTCACGATGTAGCAGGAGCACGACGTCGGCATCCTGTTCCAGCGAACCACTTTCACGCAGGTCGCTGAGTTGTGGTCGACGGTCGGTGCGCTGCTCGGGGCCACGGTTGAGCTGTGCTACGGCGATGATGGGGCATTCGACCTCCTTGGCCAGCAGCTTGAGGCCACGGGAAATCTCCGATACCTCCTGCTGGCGCGACTCCACTTGTTTGGGGGACGTCATGAGCTGAAGATAGTCGACGACCATCATTTTGAGGTCGTTCTTCTGTTTGAGACGCCGAGCCTTGGCCCGGATCTCCATGAGCGTCATCGAGGCGGTGTCGTCGATGAACAGCGGCGACTCACTGATTTCTCCCATGCGTCGGACCAGGCGGGTCCAGTCGTCGTCTTCCAAACTTCCGTCGCGCAAGACGTGCATGGGAACTCGGGTTTCGGCCGACAGCAGGCGCATGACGATCTCGAATTTGCTCATTTCCAGACTGAACAGGGCCGAGCTCATACGGTGATGCAGGGAGGCGTGACGCAGGAAGTCCATCGCCACGGTCGACTTACCGAGACCGGGGCGACCGGCCACGATGATCAGCTGGCCGGGTTGGATTCCCGAGAGCAGTTTGTCGAGATCGGTGAAACCGGTGGGAATACCGGTGATGAGACCTTGATTGTCTCCAATGGTCTCGATTTCGTCCAAGGTCGGCTGCAGAAGATCCTGCAGCATGGAAAAGTCTTCACTTTTGCGGCGGTCGGTGACGTCGTAGACGGCCTGCTGCGAAAGGTCGACCAGGTCGTCGACGTCGCGCCCGCCCTTGCCGCCGCCGTATCCGAACTGCACGATCTTGGTGCCCGCTTCGATGAGGCGACGCAGCACGGCCTTCTCGTGCACGATCCGGGCGTAATAGCCGGCGTTGGCGGCGGTGGGAACGGCGTCGAGGAGGTCGTGGAGGTACGGCCCGCCGCCGATCTTGTTCAAGTCGCCCGAATCGGCCAGCGCGGCGGCAATGGTGATGGCGTCGGCGGGCTCGCCGTCGGCGTACTTGTCGCAGATGGCGTCGTAGATCAGGGCGTGGCTGGGCTTGTAGAAGTCGACGGTCTTGATGATTTCGATGACGTCGGCGATGGCGTCCTTGGACAGCAGCATTCCGCCGAGCACACTCTGTTCGGCGGCGATGTCCTGTGGTGGGGTACGCTCATAGCCCCCTGGCCCGGCGGCGTCGGGCGGTCCGGAACCGTACGGGTCGTCCGGGGGCGGCCCGAACTGGGAATGGAGGTTACCGGTGGTCAGGTCGGTCAACGGTAGCTCCTTGGTGGTTCAGGTCGGTCAAGTCGTCGGTGGCGGTGTCACGCTGCCGTCGCGAAGCGGGAGCCGGTTTCCGTCGTGGAACGGTCCCGCGCCATCGTTCAATGTAACGCCACGAATGCGGACGGTGCGGCGAGACGGGGTCGATTGGCGTTCGGGTCACTGCCGGAAGCCGGGCCGTTCACCCATGTCGATGCGGAGGGCGCGGCAGAACGGGGACGCGTCCCAGGTGTCGATCGCCCGGTGACGTTCCGCCGGCACGTCCGGTCCATTCGACGCTAGAGGGGAAATCGAGCGGTGGCAAGTTCGACGCGACACGAACTGTGGATAACCTGTGGATAACTGGCCCCAACCTGTGGAAAAGGTGTGGACAACTCTGGTTTCACTTTTGTGATTTAATCGTGTGAACAGCTATTTTACTGTCTACAGGCTGTGGATAAAAAATATTTGTCACGAATTTCCCGATCGAGCGAGGGGGCTGACGGTGCGAGGCGGCAGAACGGCCGACGGCGACGATGAGCGGGCGGAGGCACGAGAGCCCCGCACACCTCAGTCCGATCTGGACCGTCCGGGTGAGCGCGCCTACTGGCCGACACTCATGGTGACCTTGCTGTGGTACGTCTCCGGCTTGGTGGTCTACGCCCTCTGGGTGGTATTCGCCCCGGTGGAACGCAGCCTGTGCCCCGAATCGGGGTGTTCCTTCGGAGCGCGGGTATGGGAAGCGGCGAGTGAATCCTGGGCATGGGTGGCCTCGGCACTCACGGCATCGTTTCTGCTGGCGGTGCTGTTGCGGCTCCCTAAATCGGGCTGGAGGGCCGGAGTGGCCGGAAGCGCGGCCGCGATTCTGGGGGCCGGTTTGGTCACCGTCATTCTGCGCACCGCCGGTTGGGACTACTGACGACAACGAGGCCGCGGCGGACTTGACCGCCACGGCCCCGAATATCACTATGTCGGATTAACTCTTCGCACCGACCAGCTCGTCGGCCGGTGGTTCGGCCTCCGCCTGTGAATCGTCCTCGTCAGCGGCGAAGGACGGCACCTCGTCGAGCGGCTGCGGCGGTGCGTTGAACACCGTCCGGTCGAGCATGTCCTCGGACTTGGCCACGACGACCGGAACGACCATCTGACCGGCCACGTTGGTCGCGGTACGGATCATGTCCAGGATCGGGTCGATCGCCAGGAGGAGACCGACACCTTCCAACGGCAGACCCAGCGTGCTGAGCGTCAACGTCAGCATGACCGTCGCACCGGTGAGACCGGCGGTGGCGGCCGAACCGATCACCGACACGAAGGCGATGAGTACGTAATCGGCCACACCCAACGGCATGCCGTACACCTCAGCGATGAAGATCGCGGCGATGGCCGGGTAGATGGCGGCGCAACCGTCCATCTTGGTGGTGGCACCGAACGGCGAGGCGAAGGCCGCGTAATTGCGGTTCACACCCATGCGTTCGGTGACGGTGCGCTGCGCCAACGGCATGGTTCCTACCGAAGAACGGGAGGCAAAGGCCAGCTGGAGAGCGGGCCAGGCCTTGCGCAGCCAGGTAAGGGGTGATACCTTCGCGAAGCCGCGCAGCACGATCGGGTAGATGACCAGCAGAACGATGAAGCAGCCGATGTAGATCGACGCGCTGAACTTCGCCAAGGGAGCCAAGAGGTCCCAGCCGTAGGAGTAGACGGCCCGCCCGATCAGACCGGCGGTACCGATGGGGGCGAGGCGGATGATCCACCACAGGGCCTTCTGCGTGATCTCCAGCAATGACGTGTTGAAGGAGAAGAACGCCTCGGCCTTGTCGCCGACCTTCACGGCGGCGGCACCGATGATGATCGCGAGGAAGACGATCTGGAGGACATTGACCTCGGCGAACGCCTCAACGATGTTGCTGGGAACGATACCGGTCAGGAAGTCCAACCAGGAACCGCTGGAATCCGGCGCTCCCTCATTGTCGATGGCCGACAGATGCACCCCGTCACCCGGGTTGACCACCAACCCGAGGGTGATCCCCACGCCGACGGCAATGAGCGCCGTCGCCATGAACCACAGCAGGGTCTTTCCCACCAGGCGACCGGCGTTGGTGAGATTGCGCAGATTCCCCACGGCGGCCACGATCGCGGTGAACACCAGAAGCGGAACGATCAGGAACAGAAGCTGGACGAACAGACCGCCCACGGTGATGAGACTTTCGCCCAGCCAGCCGACGGCCCACTGCCGAGCGACCCAGCCCAGGGCCAGACCGGCGAACAGACCGATGAACAGCTGCACTGAAAACGGTATGGATTTCAAAAACTTCAACGTGAATCCTCAAACTGTGTTTTTCGCGCAGCCCGACAATGCCGACCGCGTAGGTCGGGCCGGACGCGCGATGCCGAGGTGCCCCAACGGCGGCGGTGACCACCGTGCGACGCTCGGTCGGGCAAGGTACGGATGAACCAAAAGCTCGACGGTCACCGCACACGTCGGGTAAGGACGTATACGGAGACGACGACAAATACGTGTCGAGCGGGGAAGAAGTCCGCCGGAAACCGACGGGCGTTAAAGAATCGCGAGCGAACACAGGCGGGTGGACACGTGGCCGAAATCCAAGTATCGGCGGCGTGTCAGCCATTTGTTCGTTGCGATAAAAGACATCGCCCTCGACGGTACTGCCGTGCCATGCGAGCGGCAACGGTTTGTGAGATAGTGCGCTCACCCGCCGAAGTGGGAATACACCGACTCATTCTCACATCGCTAACCTCGGAGTGGTGAACAGATCCGACAGCTTTCGTCTTTCCGACGTACTGCGCGACACGCCGGTACGGGCGCTCGCTGCCGTCAGCCTCGGTGGAGTCGGCGGGGCCCTGGCACGGTATGGACTCACCCGCGCGTTTCCGAGCGCTCCCGATCAGTTCGACCTGGGAATTTTTCTGGCCAACGCCGTGGGTGGCTTCCTCATCGGTGTGGTCATGGTCGTGGCCGTCGAACTGAAACCGGGCGGGGCTTATCTGCGTCCGTTCGTAGGGGTCGGCTTCCTCGGCGGATTCACCTCCTTTTCGGCTTACATCCTCGACATCGGTGCCGCCGTGGACTCCGGCGAGCGCGGTCTGGCATTGCTGTTCGCGTTTGTGAGTCTCGCGGTCGCCTTGAGCGCCGCCGCCGGCGGCATGTATCTCACGCGGCGTTGGGATGAGCGGCGTTCGCGCAGGAGGACGTCGTGCTGACCGTTCTCGCCGTCGCGTTGGGCGGGGCTCTCGGCGCTCCCGCCCGTTTCCTCACCGACCGGATCGCCGCGCACCTGTGGGGACGTGGTTTGCCGTGGGGCACGTTTATCGTGAACGTCGTGGGCACGTTTCTGGCCGTTATGGCCGCCGTGTTGATCAGCGATCCCTTTCTCTACCGTTTCGTGGCCGTCGGATTCTGTGGAGCGCTGACCACTTATTCCACGCTCTCGTACGAGACGCTCATGCTGGCCGAATCGGGTAGGTGGCATGTCGCGCTCGGCAATGTGGCGGCGAATCTGTGCGGGGGTCTGGCCGCCGGTTGGCTGGCCTTCGCTGTGGCGCACGCCGTCTAGCCACCCGCTTCGGTTCCGGCGCGCGAGTCCTCACCAGTGGGAAACCGTTCGTGGATCCGGTCGATGGCGCGTAATGTAGAGGACGTTATTACCTAAGTCCGGTACGGTCGGCGGCGACCTGCCGGGTACGGCTCTTACGTCTTGTGGCCTAAGGAGGTTACCGCGTGTCCGGAACAACGCTTGACGATTACACCGGTCGGTATGCAGCCAGGGTCCACGGGATGGCACAGAGCGAAATCCGGGCCCTGTTTTCCGTGGCCAATCGCCCGGAAGTGGTCTCCCTCGCGGGCGGTAATCCGTACACCGCCGCCCTGCCGTTCGACGACCTGGAGGAGATGTTCTCCCGGCTTCTTCACGATTCGGGACCCAAGTCGTTCATGTACTGCCCGGGTCAGGGCGACCCCAGACTACGGGAAGCCATTGCGGACGTCTTGGAACTGACCGGTATTCGGGCCTCGGCCGACGACCTCGTCCTGACCACCGGAGCTCAGCAGGGGCTCGACCTGCTGGCCCGCACGTTCCTCGATCCCGGCGACATCGTCCTCGCCGAAGGCCCCACCTACGTCGGAGCGCTCGGAGTCTTTCAGGCGGCGCAGGCCGACGTACGCCACCTGCCCATGGACGCCCAGGGCCTCATTCCCGCCGGGCTGGAAGAAGCACTACGGAAGCTGGAGACTCAAGGGCGGGAGGCCAAGTTCCTCTACACCGTGCCCACTTACCAGAATCCCGCCGGGGTGACGCTCTCCGAGGAGCGTCGTGACGAAATCCTGACCATCGCCGAACGTTACGGCCTGCTGGTCATCGAGGACGACCCCTATTCCATGATCACCTTCGAAGACGAACCTCCCAAGCCGTTGCGCGCCCGGGTGGAGCGTGGCGTGATCTATCTGGGGACGGTTTCGAAGATCTTCGCCGCCGGGCTTCGTCTGGGCTGGGTTTTGGCTCCACCGGCGGTACGCGACAAACTCCTGCTGGCGGTGGAGGCGTCCATTTTGTGCCCACCGGCGTTGACGCAGGAGGCCACCCGTCGTTTTCTCACCGAAATGGAATGGCAGCAGCAGGTCAAGGTCTTCACCACGCTCTACCAGGAGCGGCGCGACGCCTTGCTGGGAGCCCTGAGCGACTACATGCCTCAGGGCACGTCGTGGACGCGACCCGAGGGCGGCATGTTCGTGTGGCTGGACCTGCCCGCGGGCTTGGATTCCAAGGCCATGCTGCCGCGCGCCCTGTCCGAACGGGTAGCCTACGTTCCGGGAACGGGATTCTATTCCGACGGCGACGGAGCCGCGCATATGCGATTGAACTTTTCGTTCCCCACCAGCGACGAGATCCGTGAGGGCGTCCGCCGACTCGGGGGAGTCATCTCCGACGAACGTCGGCTGCGTGACGCGTTCACGGCAGACACCGAGTGACCCGCAGGAGAAGCACATTGACCACAGCTGGAACCCAGAGCCCGGAACGGGACGAGTCCGGAACGGCGGTCGTATTGGCCGGAGGCATGTCGTATGAGCACGACATCTCCATGCGGTCCGGCCGCCGTGCCGCCGACGCCCTCTACGACCACGGCTGGCACGTGCGGCTACTGGATTCGGACCGTCACCTCCTGGAATCGCTCGACAGCGAGCGTCCCGACGTGATCGTGCCGCTGCTGCACGGCGCCGCCGGTGAGGACGGTGCGCTGCGCGCGGTTCTGGAGACCATGGGGTTGCCGTACGTGGGTTCCACCTCGGTGGCGGCACGCCGGTCTTGGAACAAGGCGAACGCCAAGGACTACCTGCACGCCGCGAAAGTCCCGGTGGCCCACTCGGTCACCCTGCATCGACAGGTGTTCTCGGACTTGGGGACTCCACGACTCCTCGACTCTCTGGTGGAATCGGTGGGGCTTCCGCTGGTGGTGAAACCCGCCGCCGGTGGTTCGTCCATGGGGGTCAATTACGTGTCGAGCGCCGAAGAACTCCCCACCGCACTCATGTCCACCTACTCCTACGGCGACGAAGCGATGGTGGAGGCGTTCCTGTCGGGTAAGGACGTCGCCGTCACCGTCATCGACTTCGGCGACGGCCCGCGCGCCTTGCCCGCCGTGGAGGCCGAACCGCTGTCGGGGACGTTCGACTTCACCGCCCGCTACAACCCGGGCGCGACCCGCTGGCACGTTCCCGCTCGCCTGGACGCCGACACCGAGCGCCGCGTCGGCGAGATCGCGGTGAAGGCCCATCAAGCCTTGGGGCTACGGGATTTCTCCCGCGTCGATATCATCGTCGACCCGCAGGGCGAGATCACCGTGCTGGAGGCCAATATCGCTCCGGGAATGACCGAGACGTCGCTGACGCCCATGGCGATAGCCGCCGCCGACATGGACTTCGGAACCACCTTGGCGAGCCTGCTGGACAAATCCGTCACCCGGCGAGCCTGACTAAGAACAAGCGAACGGCGCTGGACGATCGTCCAGCGCCGACGCGTGAAACGGCAACGTTGAGGTGGTTAATCGTCGACACGAGTGTCGACCGGCTGGGCGTATTCCCAATTCAGATCCTCGACCGGCATCGGGACGGTGACGTCGTCGCCGAACGGCGCGGACGCACCGATGTGAGGGGACGTAATTTCCCCGACTTCCAGGTGACCTGTCTGCACGACCCGGCTTTTACCACCCGGGACGGTCTTAGGGAGCTTGTCGTTCGTCATGCCCCTACTATATCTGGGAGGCGGCGCGCCCGTGTCCGCAGTTCAGCCGACTATTGCCGCGCTCGCTCCGCGCGTGGGTCACCGGTAACGTGCGGGATCGGCCAGGAGTTCGTTCATCGCTCCCGAACGGAAACCCTGTGGATCGACCGTCACCGACGTGAAGCCGACGACGCTGTCCAACACGTCCGGTCGGGTTTCCAACTCGCTCACCAGTTCCGCGTCGATCTCCACGCGTGCGGAGTCGTCACCCATGTCGCGAACCCGAAGGTTGCGCACCGGGATATCGTGTCGGCGCAGGGCGTCCCGCAGGTCGGCCTCCGCCTGTCCCACGCGAGCCAGATGACTCGGAGTGATCTCGATGCCGTAGGCGATACGACTCGACAGGCACGCGGCGGCGGGTTTATCCCACGTGCGTAGACCCCACTCGCGAGACTGGGCGCGCACCTCGTCCTTGGTCAACTCCGCGTCGGCCAAGGGAATGAGCGCACCCGCGTTGACTCCGGCCCGAATCCCGGGACGAAACCCGGCCACGGTGTCGTCGGCATTGGTGCCGGTGGCGATATGAGCGAAACCCTCCGATTCCGCCAACGGCCCCAGGACGCTCATCAATTCGGTCTTACAGAAGAAACACCGGTCCCCCGCATTACGCCGGTAGCCTTCCCGCTGCAGCTCATTGGTCTCGGGTAGGTAATGCCGGACGCCCAACTCGGCGGCGAAGTCCCGCGCGGCGGCCACTTCCGCCTCCGGAAGCGACGGCGAGAGCGCTGTTGCGGCCGCGACGCGCCGACTCCCCAGAGCTTTGGTGGCGGCGGCCAGAAGAAAAGCGGAATCCGCTCCGCCGGAGAACGCGACCAAGAGGGAATCGAGGCTCGCGAGCCTACTGAGCAGTTGATCGACTTTGACGGTGCCCTTCATGATCCCCAGCCTACGTCAACGACTCGTATTTCCCCTCGCGGCCAGAACCCGGAGCGCAGCGAACTAATCCAACTCGTGCGCCACGGCACGCAAGACCTCGGCGATCTTGGCCGACACCTTCTTATCCGGGCGACGCCCCCGCGCCAAAGTCGGCATGACCTGAGTTTCCAGTACCCCCACCATGTCCTGCAACATACTGTTGAGCTCCTCAGGAGTATGTTTGGGCTGCAACTCAGCGGGCTTCAACGGTGACTGTTCCAGAACATGGACGCCCATCGCCTGGGCCCCTTTACGGGTGTCGATGATGCTGAACTCGACCTTTTGCCCCTTGACGATTTCCTGCAATCCGTCGGCAAGCGAATCACGGTGAACGAATACGTCCTTGCCGCCGTCATCCTGGGTAAGGAAACCGAAACCCTTTTCGGCGTCAAACCACTTCACTCGACCAGTTGGCACGGCAGAACCTCGTAATCCTTTGTCTCGACGGTCACTAAACAAGTACTACATTAGGTTAGCGCGTCCGCAACCCACAGCACCAGTGGACCATCGGTCATCCGTGGACCGCTTGTCGCCGCGAGACGATACGAACCGTCGACTCTCCCGAGCCCAGCGGCCTACGACTCCTCCAGGTCCGCGTTCAAACGCTCGATATCGGACTCTTCGGCGTCCATGGTCGCGAGCAGTCGCCGCACCGCCACACGACCCGACCGTCCGAGATCGTGAGAAAAATCGTTCACGTACAGCGCGATGTGCTGTCGACACACCTCGGCGTCCATCTCCTGCGCGTGGCGGGCAATGTAATCGGCGCTCGCGTCCGGGTGCGCGCGGGCGTACTCGAGTGAACGACGTATCGCCTTCACCACCGGACGATGATCCAGTGACCGACGCATGACGATCGCCCCCAAAGGAATCGGCACTCCGGTATTGGACTCCCACCATTCGCCCAAATCCAGCACCTTCGCCAAATCCCAGCGATGGTACGTAAACCGCGCCTCATGAATCACCAAACCCGCGTCGAACTCACCCGCCGCGAGCCGAGGCATGATCTCGTCGAAACCGACCACCGTCACCGAGTCCCAACGATGTCCCACCTCCGACGCCCACATGTTCTGCAAGGCATAAGCCGTGGAATACAGCGACGGCACCGCCAAACGACCACCCGTGGCCGCCGCGTCGTCGCCCCGCCGCAGCAGCAAAGGGCCACAATCATGACCCAAGGCGCCCCCGGCCGGCAAAAGCCGCCACTCGGAACCCAAACGCGGCAGATTACCGTACGACACCTTCATAACGTCCCAAGCGTCGTCACGGCGCTCCGGATCATTCGTGACATCGATGTCGGCGAAGTCGACCGCGACCTCAGGGCCGTCCACCAAGCCATGCGTCCACGCGTGGAAAAGAAACGTGTCATTGGGACACGGCGAATGAGCGAAACGCAGAGTCACAGCCGACGCACCGCCTCGGTCAACCGCCCGAACGCCTGCTTCCAATTCCAATTCGCCACATCGCGGTCGCCCACGTAATTGGAGACCGTGCGAATCTCGGCGAACGACACCCCATGCTGCCGTGCGGCCGTAGCGGCCCCGAAACCCTCCATCGCCTCGGCCAAGGCCTTAGGAAAACGATTGGTCAACAACTGAGCCTTATCACCCGTGCCGGTAATCGACGTCAAAGTGAGAAGATCACCCCGCCAACCCTCGACGTCGCGCGTCAACGCCGGATCGGCCGACACCTCGATCGACCCGAAACCCAGGTCGTCCAGCGGCTGGAACTGATCGGCCAGATCCACCCCCAAATCGGCCGCGATGGAACGATCGGCGATCACCACATCGCCCACCTCGGCGCGCCCCGCGAATGCACCACAGACCCCGGCGTTGACGACGGCGTCGTAACGACCGCTCGCGAGCGCCGTGGCGGTCCCGGCCGCGGCAGCCGCCGGTCCAACCCCGACGGTGATCACCCGGTGGGCTGAACCCTCGGACAATCCCGCCCGGACCGCATCGGCCTCGGCGTCCACCGCACATACGATTAGCGTTTGCATCCCTGCAAACTAACGCACTGTGTAGCGGACATATGGTCTGGGCGTATCTAACACCGGGCAAGTCACTACGCGGTAGTGAGAGTGACCTATGCTTGGAGACGTGCCAGAGAGCTCTTCAACCATTGTTCGAAACCGCAAGCGCCGCCCCCGCCTCGACAAGATTCTGGCGGAAGCGGTGGACCGCGCTCGCGAAGCGGCCGAAGAGGCCGGGGAGGGCGTCGGCGCTCACCTTGAGGCCGTCGCCGAGGACGACCGTGTTGTCACCCACTACTTCGAGACCACCCTCGCCGGGTATCGAGGTTGGTGCTGGTCGGTCGTGACGACCCGTGCGCCGCGCTCCCGGAACGTGACCGTCTCCGAAGTGGCCCTGTTGCCGGGTTCGGACGCCCTGCAGGCGCCCGAATGGGTTCCGTGGCTGCATCGGCTCGACGAGGGCGAGGTCGGCGTCGGTGAGATACTTCCCACCTCCGACGAAGACGCTCGTCTCATGCCCGCCTATCAGCTGTCCGACGACTTCGCGGTCGAGGACATCGCCTTCGAACTCGGCGTCGGTCGGGAACGGGTGATGAATCGCGACGGCCGTATCGATACCGCACAGCGTTGGTACGAAGGCGACCACGGCCCCTACTCTCCGGTCGCCGAGGCGGCCCCGCGCGACGCGCGGTGTGGAACGTGTGGCTTCTTTCTGCCGTTGGCCGGTTCGATGCGTCTTGCGTTCGGAGCCTGCGCGAACATGTATTCGAAGGAAGACGGCAAGGTCGTGTCCGCCGATCACGGCTGTGGGGCGCACTCGCAGGTCGGGGAATTCGTCGACACGTCGCCGCGCGGGGTGTTTCAGTCCGAGACTGTGTTTAACGACGCCGAGTCGGAGGAACTGTGACGCTCCGCCTCTCTCGCTTGGCGTACTCGGCGATCGCGGAAGAACATGGTGGTGGTGCCGAGGATGCCGAGCGCGATGCCGATCGCGGCGCAGACGGCCCACCAGCCGCGACCGTCCGCTTCGAGTGAATCCCGGTAGACGACCGTGAGGAGGAACGCCACGATCCATACGCATGTGCCGAGGGCGAATATGGGCATCATGGCGATCCGCAGCGGCTCGGTGCCTCTCTTTTCGGGGTACCGTGCGGGAACGAAGGTCGGAGTGAGTAGCTCCTCTTCGGTGGGTTCGGAACCGTTGTTCGGCTGCTCGCGGTTGGCTGGCACGCCGATAAATGTATCGTACCGACGGCGACACGGCAATCGCCCGAACCGAACAGGTGCTTTACCTCGCCGCGGTGACCGGGACGGGTGGTACGGATTCGGCGGAAACCGCCGTTTGAGATTAATTCAATGCGTTACGGGCTAAAAAGTATCGAATGTACTTCATGCTTGTGGCCTGAAGACGGTACAGTTTGAGGTGCGGAACCAGACTATTCGACCAGACGGGAAACGTTCGAGGCCGTGAGGCAGGACAGTTTCGAGCGAGTGTGTAGAAGCGTTTGATCTGCCACCGGAATCGGCGAACTCGGGCGATGGACCTGGACGACGTCCAGTGCCGTCGCTTCGACAATAGACGTTCTCACGTAAGGGTGCCAACGACAGGGACGAGGTGACGGGCATGAGACCAGTGAGGTTCGTAGCCCTCTCGGATGATGGCCAAGCACTTGTGCTCGCGGATGAGCTGGGCAGGCTATTGGCCCTTCCACTCGACGAACGTGTTCAGTCAACAATTGACATTAGCCAATCCGATACCGGAGACCCCAAGATCATGGTCAAAGACGACGGCAATAAATCCAGTACGCCGCGTCATGCTTTGAACCTGTCGCCCCGCGATATTCAGACGCGGATCAGATCCGGTGAATCGGCCGACGACATCGCCACGTCCGCATCGGTTCCAGTGGATCGCGTCCTGCGATACGCGGGTCCGGTCCTCCAAGAACGAGCCATGCTGGCGCAATCGGCTCGGCGAGCCCATCTCAACACTTCGGGCGAAAACGAACGCATGTCCACTGTGGTGGATGCGAAGCTCGCACAGCACGGCGTCGACCCCGAAACCGTCTCCTGGGACGCCTGGCGACTCGAAGACGGCTCCTGGATGGTGCAGGCGGCCTGGTCGTCCGGAAAGACCACCGCCCATGCCTGCTGGCAGTTGGATCGCACCCGTCGCAGCGTGCGGCCCGACGACGAAATGGCGCAGTTCCTGTCCAGCCAGACACCACAGCCGCGCCTGACCACGAACATGACCTCCGGCCCGGCCGTGGGACGGAAGGACCACGCCAACGCCGACCAGCCCACACGCGATCCCATGCACGGAGTCAGCCGTCAAGCCGGTCTGTCCGGAAGCAACGGGTCCACTGTGGAAGTGCCGGCGGTGGACGACACCGAAGCGCCCGCCCGGACCACACGCGAACCCGCCGCCGTGAGCTCGGCAGGGCTCGACGAACCCCTGGTTGGACGCTCAGCGTCCGGCGACGGAGGATCGTCACCAGCGCCCACCGGCGACCACCTGCACCGCGACCGTCTCAAGGAAGTGCTGGAGCGTCCCTTCGAGCCGGAGATGACAGACTCACGCTCATCACGATCGGGACCCACCGGGCTACCCGGATCCACCACCGGAAGCGAAGAGCGCGAAAGCCCGGAAGTACCGTCGCTGGCGCTCCTGCGCCCCGGCGACCACAAGAACGAACGTACCGGCGGATCCGGAGACGACCCGCTCATGGCCGCCTCGGGCGGGCGCTCACGAAGCGAACTACCAGCATGGGACGACGTCCTTTTTGGTGGTAAGTAGTGACCGCTCAGGCGCTGCACAGCACGTTGCCTAGCGGCGTTCTCAGAACCCCACTATTCAACGCACTGTGCAGCGCCTGAGCTCCTCTCCAGCTCTACCGCTTCTGCGCTTCGCTCGAAGCTCGCCAGTTGATTTATCCCGGGGGATGGCTTGGTGGTTGAGCTCTTTTGGGAAAACGGGTAGCTCTACCGCCGCGTCGCACTTTCAGTGCTTGCGGCTCGCCGATGGGGAGCATTTTGACGATTGGGTCGACGCCGTATTAGCGTCGACCTTTTTGTGTTTGCGGCGTATTGATTACGGTGGGTGTCTAATGGTGTCCACAGTGTTTATGAATGCGGTGACTTTAAGCTCATAGGGTAGCTAGCCGGGCGGCAAGTAAATAGACTTGAACTCGATATGTCGCCCAAATTTACGCAACAATTGCACCAGACCTTCCGTGCCTTGAGCGTCCCGGAATATCGGATTTACGCCGCTGGCCAGGTGGGCGGCACCCTCAGTTTTTGGTTGCAGACGACCACCCTGTCGTGGTTGGTGCTGCTTCTGTCCGGTGATTCCGGTTTGGCGCTTGGCGGAACGCTCGCCCTGCAGTTCGGCCCGATGCTTCTGTTCGGGTTGCACGGTGGACGCATCGCCGACGCCTTCGACAAGCGCCGAATTCTCATGTTCTCCTCGATGGGGCAAGCGACGATCACCGCGTGTCTGTCGGTCATCGTTCTGAGCGGCCACGCTGAAATCTGGCATGTGTACCTTGCCGTCTTCATTTCGGGCTGCATCGCCACCATTGAAGGTCCGACCAGGCAATCGTTCTTCTCCGAACTGGTGGACCGGGACATGCTCCCCAACGCGATTTCCCTGGGTTCGGCGATCTTCAACCTGTCGCGTATCTGCGGTCCGTCCATTGCCGGGCTTCTGATCGCGCTGACGTCGACCGGGACGGTTCTCAGCTTGACCGCGGTCGTCTTCCTGACTCCGGCGGTCGCCAACTATATTCTGACGCACCGTACCTTGAAAAACCAGGTCGTACCGAGCAGGGACAACGCCATTCTTCCGGCTTTGCGATTTGTGAAAGAACGGCGCGATATTCTGGCCGTTATCGTCATGGTCGCCTTTATCGGTGGGTTTGCCTTCAACTTCCCCGTCACCCTGTCCATGTTGTCCAAGACGGAGTTCAACACGGACGCCGACGCCTTCGGGTTGCTTCTGACGAGCCTGTCGGTCGGTGCCTTGGTAGGAGCGTTGGTGAGTGGACGTCGCTACGGGCGTCCTACCGCCTATACCGTCATCTGGTCGGGTCTGGCCCTGGGAGTCGGTACCACGGCGGCCGGGTTTGCCCCGAACATGCTGTACGCGGCTATTCTCTTGGTTCCCACCGGTTTCGCCATGGTCTACTTTGCCCAGGCAGCGAATCAGCGGATTCAGATGGGCGTGGGCGGTGCCATGCGCGGTCGTGTCATGTCGGTCTACATGCTGGTCTTCCTGGGTTCCACCCCGATTTGCGCCCCGATCGTCGGGGTCGCCTCCGATATCGCGGGCGGTCGCGCCGGATTGTGGCTCGGTGGCGGCATCACCATCGCTACCGCGCTGGCCGGACTCGCGGCAAAGGTGATTCGACCTCGACCGGTGGAAAAGGACGAAGTCCAGAAGGTTCCCGCGAGCGCCTGACCGGTGGGCGACGATGCTTCCACCCACCGGTTTCGTCCATGGCCTTAAGATCTTAGGCCGTTTCGAAGTACTCGGCGTATACGGCTTCCTCGTCGGGGCAGAAAATCGCACCGGTGTAGGTCAACAATGACGCGTCTCCTGTGGAGAGCCCGTATTCCTCCGAGATCCATTTTTGGTAATCCAAAAGGGAGTTTCCCTCGTTGAGAGCGAGGCATGACCCTGCCGCCAGCTCGGCCGCCGAGGGGTCCTTTCGTTCGGGTAGATCGTCGTCGTCGAACTGTTCGTGGTCGTCGAATCGCGTGATTTCCGCATTGAATTCTTCGACGATGGATTCGTCCGCCAAGAGGGAACCGACTTTGGAGACGTCGAATTCCGGCTGGGGCGTTTCGCTGTCGTGGTTGGTGGGAGCTGGAACCGAGGTGCTTTCGGACGCTGTGGGTTCCGTGGCGGCGGAACCGCTTTCCGTTCCGCATGCGGCCATGGCCGCGAGAGCCGCCGGGATGGTCAGGGAGGTTAGTATTCGGTTCGTTTTTGAAGTCATACTGTGAAGGCCCCTAGGCGCCGTGGTTCGTGGTCGCCTGTCGCTGTTTTCAGATGGGAGCATCGCACTTGGACCGTCAGCGGATTGGTTGAGACGCGAGTCGTCGTGCGGTCGATGCGTCCTCACAGTAACAAGGACGTGCCACACCACATGGAGCACGCATATTAAGTATGATGCCTATCTATGTGGGAATGGGGTTCTCTGAATCGCCGCAGCATACGGGAGTCGCGGCGCTAAAATCGCTTGCGACGGTGACGTACAATCGAAAGTTCTTGCCCCGTAAGGACTGTGTTCACGGTGGGTTTCACTCGAATACGGGGGATCGTGTGGACGTTGAAAAGGGCCGTTCCGTGGAACGACCCTGAGCGTATTCGATTGTGGTGAAAGCGTTTAGTCCTTGGCGTACGATCCTGTCAGACCGACCTTGTGGTCTCCGGCGGTCACGCGACCCGCGACCCAGGCTTCCACGTGACGGGCGGTCAGGAGCGCGATGGCCCGGTCGACCTGGTCCTCAGGCAGGATGGCCACCATGCCGACCCCCATGTTGAACGTCCGCTCCATTTCCTGCGCTTCGATGTCGCCGATACGCTGCACCACGTCGAAGACGGGGTTCGGGCACCAGCTCGAACGGTCGATGCTCGCCTCCATGCCGTCGGGCAGCGCGCGAATGACATTGCCCGCCAGACCGCCGCCGGTGATGTGGGCGAAGGAGTGCACCTGGCATTCCGAGATCAGTTCCAGGCAGTCTTTCGCGTAGATGTGGGTGGGGGTCATGAGCTCTTCGCCCAGCGTGCGCTGAGAGCCGAACTCCTCCACCACGCTGTCGAGGTTCGCGCCTCCGGTCTTCAAGGCCTCACGGATCAGCGAGAAACCGTTGGAGTGCGCTCCGGACGAACGCATGGCGATGACGACGTCGCCGTCTTGGACCTTCTCGGGACCCAGCACCTTTTCGGCCTCTACGACACCGACGCCGGTGGCGGAGATGTCGTAGTCGGTGCTGTTCATGACGCCCGGGTGCTCAGCGATCTCGCCGCCGATGAGGGCGCAGCCCGCATAGCGGCAACCGTCGGCGATACCGGCGGCGATGTCGGAGATACGGTCGGGCGAGACCTCTCCGGTGGCGATGTAGTCCAGCAGGAACAGCGGTTCGGCCCCGCACACCACCAGGTCGTCGACGACCATGGCGACCAGGTCGAGACCGACGGTGTCGTGTATGTCCATCTGCTGCGCGATGGCGAGTTTGGTTCCGACTCCGTCGGTGGAGGAGGCCAGGAGCGGTTTGGTGTATTTGTCGACGTCCAGGGCGAACAGGCCCGCGAATCCGCCGATGCCTCCGACGACCTCCGGTCGTGTGGTGCTTTTGAGCGCCGGTTTGATGGCGTCGACGGCGGCGTCTCCGGCCTCGAGATTGACCCCGGCAGAGGCGTAGCTAATGGTTGGCATGGGTTTCGACTCCTAGGTTGAAGCGATTTCAAGGAGGTTTTTGCCGAGGTTGTCGGGCAGCTCGACGGGGTACTGTCCGTCGAAACAAGCACGGCAGAGATTATCGGCCTTCTGCTCGGAGGCGGCCGTCAGGCCGTCGAGAGAAACATAGCCGAGGCTGTCGGCACCGATCTGGTCTCGGATACCGTCCAGGTCGTAGGCATTGGCGATCAGCTCTTCACGCGTGGCGAAGTCAATGCCCATGAAGCAGGGCCACTTGATCGGTGGAGCCGAAATCCGTACATGGACTTCCAATGCTCCGGCGTCGCGCAGCATCTTCACCAAGGCGCGCTGGGTGGTGCCGCGTACGATCGTGTCGTCGACGACGACGAGTCGCTTGCCGCGAATCTGGTCGGACAGCGGATTGAGTTTGAGTCGAACTCCGAGTTTCCGCAGCGATTCGGAGGGCTGAATGAAGGTGCGGCCTACGTAGGTGTTCTTGGTGAACCCGAGCCCGTAGGGGATCTTGGACTCGGTCGCGTAGCCGATGGCCGCGGGGATGCCCGATTCGGGCACTCCGATGACCATGTCGGCGTCGGCGGGGTGTTCCCGCGCGAGAGTGCGGCCGACGTTGATCCGCGACTGGTACATGGTCTGGCCGTCGATGCGCGAATCGGGTCGAGCCAGGTACGCCCACTCGAAAAGGCACTGTTTCGGCTGCGGAGCGGTGAAGTGCGTGGACTTGACACCGTTTTCGTTGATGCTGACGATCTCGCCGGGTTCAATCTCACGTTCGAATCGAGCGCCCACGGTGTCGAGGGCGGCCGTTTCCGAGGCGACCATCCAGCCGTTGTCCAGTTTGCCGAGCATGAGTGGACGGAAACCCTGCGGGTCACGTGTGGCGTAGAGGGTGTCGTTGTCGTTGAACACCAGCGAGTAGGCACCCTTGACCTGCGGCAGTACTTCGCACGCCGCTTCGGCCAGGTCGTTGGACTCGTGGCCGGTCAACAGGGCGGTGAGAACCCCCGTATCGGAGGTCATGGAGCCGGGTGGAAGGCCGTTTGCTTTGGCGGTGGCGGCGAGGTCGGCGGTGTTGACGAGATTTCCATTATGCGCCAGGGAGATTGACACGCCGTTGGAATTGGCCCGAATGGTCGGCTGAGCGTTCTCCCAGGTTGATGAGCCGGTAGTGGAGTACCTGGCATGTCCGATGGAGACGTAACCCTGCAACGGCGCCAGAGTTTTTTCGTCGAAGACTTGAGCGACGAGGCCGACGTCCTTGTAGACGACGGTACGGTCGCCGTCGGCGACGGCGATGCCCGCGGCCTCTTGACCGCGATGCTGGAGTGCGTAGAGTCCGAAATACGTTAGTTTTGCTACTTCCTCGCCGGGTGCCCAGATTCCGACGATTCCGCACGCGTCTCGCGGTCCGGGGTTATCGGGTTCCAGGTCGGTGGTGAGTCGGCCATCGCCTCGGGCCACTGGAAAACTCCTCTGTCGGGATTTTCGTCTAGCTAGGCAGTGTGACCGCTGAGGTGGATTCAGCCTCAGTCGGCGGAGCCGGCCGGACTCGAAGAGCTCTCACTCTCGTGTCTTCTGTGCTGCTCGACTACCTAACCACGGTCGGACTGTCGGGTTATACCGTCCACTGGGTGGCTGTTCCGGTTGACCCGACAGGATTCAATCGATGGTGCAAGGTTCGGAACTGAGAAGCTACCGCAAGACCGTCGTCGCGCCGTAGCCTTCACTTCTCAGTCTATATGACATACCCGGAAATGCCATCACCCCAGGACGGAAGGCGTCCCACAACACTCAGGGGCGGGGACGAGCCCCACCCCTGCGGTTTTGCGTTACCAGCCGCCTCGGTCGTCACGGCGGTGTCCCCAATCGCCCCACTGGTTGCGGCGTTCGGGCGGCTCCGATTCACCGTTCCGAGGCGGGTTCGAACCCGCCGGAGGCGGTGGTGGCGGAAGCTGATCGCTCTGCCCCTGGATCTGATTGGCGTTGAACACCTGAGTGGGGGTATCGGCGTTCGGATCCTGCGCGGGGGGCGTCGGGCCGCCTTGCGGTCCGCCCTTTTCCACGGTGGGAAGGATGGTCGTGTCGTCGCCGCCGGGTGCTCCCGGAGGAGGAGGCGGTGGCGACTGACCGGCTCCGTACTGCGGCATCACCTGCGTGGAGGAGTTGTCGTATTCGGGGCCGAAGGCGTTGGCGTTGGGCTGTGAACCGTAGGAGGCGAACTCGTTGTCGTTGATCAACGGGCCGTTATGGACCATTGTGGGCGCTTCCTCCTGCGTGGCCGGGCCGGAGGCCTGGTAGACGCCGGGGGAGCCGACCTGAGCGGCCTGTCCCTGGTGGTCGGGCGGCAGGTTCGGAAGCGGACGGTCCGAATCGCGGTCGTCATCGTCGTCCTTACCGCTGCGCAGGAGCAGGATGATGGCGATGATTCCGCCGATGACGAGGATCGCACCGATGATGATCATGGTCAGCAGGGTGCCCGAAATACCGGACTCCTCGGAGGCGGCTTCGGTGGCCGGTTCGGTGTCTTCGGACGCCGGCTCTTCCTCTTCCTCCGCGGCCTCCTCTTCGGTCGACGGCATCTTAATGGTCTCGTCGAGGGTGGTGAGGACATTGCGGTTGATCGTCTGAGTCTCGTAGCCGTCTTTGGTGACGGTGAGGGTCATCTCGCCGGGGGCGATATAGCGGTCTTCGCTGCCCAGGAACTCGAAGCGTCCCGTGGAGTCGGTGGTCTTGTCGTAGGTGTTGCCCTCGGAGTCTTCGAGGTTGACCTCCGCGCCCTCGATCGGCTCGCCGCCGGATTCGACGGTTCCGGCCACCGAACTGATGGAGTCTTCCTTGGGTTCGCGATTACCGGTGATCGAGACGTTGGCCGTCTTGGGGTCGGGGTTCCCGCTGATGGTCACCTGGAGATTGCCCTGTTTGACGTCTTCGGTGGTCATCTCCGAGTCCGCGATGGGGGAGAGCAGGAAGGCCACCTGTTTGGCCTGACGCTTGAACTTGACCTGACAGGTGGACGTGGCACCGTCGGTGGTTTGTTCGCAGTTGCGTCCGTCGACCGACAGTCCGACTTCCTGGTCGACGCCGCTCAACTGCGCGGTGATGGTCGCCTGTTCGTCCTTGGGGCCGTTGACCGTGGCGGTGACGGTTTGCGCGTTGCCCTGTACCTGGAGTTCGACGTTGTTGGTGTCGATCTTCAACTTGTAGTCCTGGGCAAAGGCCGGGGTGATGAGTGATACACCGGCGAAGAGACCGACCACGACCGCCATTAGCGCGCGTCCTGTCCGAGTGACCACCGGGCGCTCGGCGGTGGTCCCGGCGGCATGGGACGTACCGACGGAACTTCGGGCCATCAAAATCCCCTCCTGGGCTCATAATGTCCTACCGAATCGGTAGGCTAACAGCATGACTGGTCTCGATTTGGTTAACGAATCCGGGTATCGGTTTAGTTAGCCTACTGAATTCATCGCCACCGTGACAATGACCAGTCCACGACGCTAACCACCAGAGTCCGCCAAAGGCACCTGGTCTGCTGAAACGTGACGAGGCAGGCGTCCGTTCCGTTCGCGGGCGGCCTTTCGGTACGGGCTCTTCCTACATTATTAATAAGTATCGCTAAGGAGGAAACCTCGACCATGGCCGACCCCGGTGAAATGATTCGTGAAGCGGTGGCCCACCCCGAGGATCGTGGTCTCTTGAAAGACGCCACGCGAGCCGCGCTCCGGTTGCTGTCGGACAAAGCTCCTGGGCATAGCGTGGAGGTGCGGGTTCCTCCGTTCGGGGCGGTACAGGTCGTCGAGGGGCCTCGACACCGGCGCGGCACCCCGCCGAATGTGATTGAAACTACACCTGAGGTATTCCTGGATCTGGTTACTGGAAAGATCACTTTCTCGGAGGCCGTGGACGCCGGAAAAGTGCTGGCATCCGGCCCGCGTGCCGACCTGAGCGACCAACTGCCTTTGACGTGAACTACGCTCAAGCTCATGATGGCACAGGAATATGGAGTCAACAGTGAGGTCGGCGCCCTACGAACCGTCATGCTGCATCGACCGGGCGGTGAGCTGAAACGGCTCACCCCGAGGAATTCGAGCACCCTTCTCTTCGACGGCCTTCCCTGGGTGGAACGGGCCGGAGAAGAGCATGACGCGTTCGCCCGCGCCCTCACCGATCGCGGTGTTGAGGTTCTGTACGTGCGCGAATTGCTCGCCACGGCCTTGGAGGTCAAGGAGGCACGTAGCGAGGCAATCGCCTCCATTTTCGCTGAGCCGGAACCGTTCGGTACGGCGCACTATTCGCAGTCGCCGACGGCACTGCAGAGTTTCATCTCCGATTACTTGGAGACGCTCGACGGCAACAGTCTCGCGACGGTTTTGATCGAAGGTCTGACAAAACAGGAACTGTCCGATCAGCGGGAGTCTCCGCGCTTGTCGGAGAACTCCTTGGCGTGGCGCATGCTGCACCCCGAGGACTTCGTCGTGGGCCCCTTGCCCAATATGATGTTCACTCGTGACTCGTCGCTGTGGTTGCCCACGGGAGCGGCGGTCACGTCGCTGGCCATGCCCGCGCGGCATAGGGAGACCACCCTGACCAGCATCATTTACAACCACCATCCTCGTTTCGCCGAGGTCCCGCACCATTACGACGCGAGTCTGGAATCGGTGGAGGGCGGCGACGTTCTCCTCCTGGCTCCGGGAGTCCTGGCCATCGGGGTCGGGGAACGGACCACCGCTTCGGGTGCGGAACGCATGGCCCGTAAGGCGTTCAAGACCAACAGCATTCATACCGTCTTGGCCGTTCCGATCGCGCAGCGGCGCGCCACCATGCACATCGACACCATCTGCACGATGGTCGATCGCGACAAGATGGTCATGTACGCACCCGCCGAGGACCAGCTGACCGCCTACACCATTCGCCAAACCGACGACGACATCGCCGTGGAGGGGCCGAGCCCGTTCTTGAAGGCCGCCGCCGGCGCGGTGGGACACGATATCGACGTCATCCACACCGGGATGCTGGACCGTGTGACGGCCGATCGCGAACAGTGGGACGACGGGAACAACACTCTGGCGATCGCGCCGGGAACCGTGGTGGCCTACGAACGCAACACCATCACCAACGAACGCCTCGCCAAGGCCGGGGTTGAAGTGGTGACCATTCCGGGCTCGGAGCTGGTGACCGGGCGAGGTGGACCGCGTTGTATGTCCTGCCCGGTATGGCGAGAAGACTGAACGACGACCCGGAAATATAAGGAACGCGGTGGTGTGAGGCGCGGAGTCGCCGAGCGGCGGCCCTGACGGCGATCAGACCACCGCGGCCGGAGAGACGACCACACCTGCGGACACGAGTGAGGGGCGGCCCGACGGGCCGCCCCTCGACTGTTCTACCAGCGTGGTCCGCAGACCGGCTGGAACTTAATTCATCACGCTGACCAGCGTGGTGGAGGTGTCTCCATTGGGGTCGGCGTAGTTGATCGCACCGAAGTAACGACCCGCGTCGACCTCCCAGCTGAAGTCCACGGTGAAGTCTCCACCGGAAGTGACCTCGAAGGACTCGGGGTCGACTTGAGCGTTACCGGTCGCTTCGGCGTCCACACTCCAGGAGTGCATCACCGAGTCCACCGAGTCGGGTCCGCCCCACAGGTCGACGAAGACGACGTAGTAACCGCCGCCCAGCGTGACCGACTCATTGGAGGCGGCCGTGGCGGAGTTGCCGACCAGAGCGGCCGAACCGTCCTCGAACACCTGGTAGACGAATAGGTCGAGGTCGGCGCCTTCGACGTGATCGTCGTTGTAGGTGGCGAAGCGGACCAGCTCGGAGTCCGTGGCGTCGACCACGTACGACTTGGTGTGCTCACTCTCGCTGGGGTTCGACGTGTCGAAGCTGTCCCCGGTCGGGTTGGTGAGCGTGGCCGTTTTCTCCTCGGACTTCTCCAGTCCGCTGACGTTGGCGGTCATGGTTCCGTCGAAGGACGAACGACCCTCGAAGGTTTCGCTTCCGCTGGCGGTGTCGGCCTTGAACTCGCCGTCCACTGCCGCCACGATCGGCTTGACCGCGATCGGGGAGCGAACCTCGTGACCACGGTTGTCGCGGAGCTTGAGGTCACCGAAGGCGAACTCGTTGTTGACGGCTCCGTCGCTCTTGATGGTCAGGGTGTAGTCGACGCTGTCGCCGGGGCGAACCACCAGAACGCGCTTGTCGATGCTGACGGTGATGCCGTCGGGAGCGTCGATCTCGGGGAAGTAGACACCCATCTTCTCGTCGACGTTGGTGACGGTACGGGTGACTTCCACCGAACCGGCCAGCTTGTCGATCTGGATGGACGGGTAGTTCAGGTCCCACGGGTCGCCGTAGTCCCAGGCGGCGTCGTCGCTGTCACACAGCGGGGCGAGCTCGGGCAGCTGCTGGCCTTGACCGATCGAGCACATGTACTTGATCCAGTCAGGTGCGTCGTGGTTGTACGTAAGGCCCGGGTCGAACATTTCGGTGGGGTCGACGTGACCCGCGCCGAAGTCGAACATGGTCGCGTCCTCACCGCTCCGCTGGATCGTGTTGCCCTCGGTGTCGGTGGTGTAGGCGGTGGTCATGATCGCCGACTTGACTTGAGCCGGGGTCCAGTCGGGGTTGGCGCCCTTCAAAAGCGCACCCAGACCGGCGATGTGCGGGCTGGCCATGGACGTACCCTGCATCAGACCGTAGTCATTGCCGTTGACCCACTCGGGGTAACCGGCGAGGATCTCCACACCGGGCGCGGTGATGTCCGGCTTGAGCAGGTTACCGTCCTGCACTTGGGTGGGACCGGCCGAGGAGAAGTCCGCCATTTGGGGAGCGGTCGTCTCGGAGGTGCCGACCTCTACGGTGAAGGTCGGTTCCTCGGCGGAGGCGGCGTATTCCTCAAGGGCCACACCGTCTTCGTAGAGGACGTGGACCATGGGGACCTCGTAGCTCTGGCTGATCAGGCGGGCTTCGCTGTCTTCCTGGTTGAGAACCACGAAGGCGTCACCGCCGATGCGGTCGACCTCGGTCGCCATTTCGGCGAAGGCGATGCCACGGTCGCAGAGAACGGCTTCGCCGTTCACCGCGTCGGCGTCCAGGGTTCCGGTCGCGCAGTGGCGGGCCTGGTCGGCGTCGGCACCGTCGGCGACGATGTCCTTGGCGTTCACCACACCGAACTCCTGAGTCGAGGTGAAGGCTCCGGCGGGAACGGTGTTTCCGTCGAAGTTCATCTCGGCGCTGAACGTGCGGTCGTGCGTGGAGGCGGCCACGGTGGTCGTCCACGGGTAGTTGTGGGCCACGGTCGAGTCGGGGCCACTGTTACCGGCACTGTTGGCGACGAACACACCGGAGGCGGCGGCGTTGAAGTACGCCAAGGCGACCGGGGTGATCACGCTGGAGCGCGAACCGCCGATGGAGAAGTTGATGACGTCGACGCCGTCCAGCACGGCCTGCTCGATGGCGGCGACCGAGTTGGAGGAGGCGCAGGAGCCGCTCAAGGCCCAGCAGACCTTGTAGGTCGCCACGCGGGCGGCCGGGGCCATACCGGAGACCGACGTGAACTCCTGGCCGTCGATTTCCACCTCGGTCTGGTAGTTACCGGCGGCGGTGGTGCTGACGTGCGTACCGTGGTTGACCTCTTCACGCGGAGAGGCCCAACCGTTGGGGCCGTCGGCTTCGCCACGGGTGTCGAAGTACTGGGCACCGATCAACTTGTTGTTGCATTCGACGTTGTAGGCGTCGTCGGCCTCGTCGCCCTCGTCGCACTCACCGTTCCACTTCGCGTCGATGACGTCCTGATCGGGACGCGGTTCGGGAAGCGGGGCGAGCGACGGGTTTTCCGGCCACACACCGGTGTCGACGATACCCACGATGACGCCTTCGCCGGCGCTCTCGGGGTCGCCGAACTCGTCGTCCCACGCGTTGCCCTCGGAGCCTTCCAGGCCGAGGAACTCAGGCGTGTTGTCGGTGTCGGGCTCCATGAGCTCGTCTTTGTAGACACCCTTCACGCGGTCGTCCTTGGACAGAGCGGCCGCTTGGTCGGCGTCCAGGAAGCCGGCGAAACCGTTGAGGACGGTGTCGTACTCGGCGTCCTGCGTGACGCCGTGGTCGTCGGCCAGGTCGTCACGTTCGTCGTCGAGCTTGTCTTTATAGGAGGCGACTTCGCTGCTGTCGAAGTCGATACCTTCCTCGCCGAGGTTGGGGTTGCTCTCGTTTTCGTGCTCGACGACCGAAGGCGTTTCGAGTTGCACGATGTAGCGACCTTCGTCGAGCTCCTCGGGCTGGTCGCTGAGATTGTCGGCCAGCTCCGGGGCAATTTCGAGGCCGGTCGGTTCTTGTTGTCCGGGGTTGGCGAAGGCCGGGGCGGAAGCCAAGAGTCCTGCGGTAAGGGCAGAGGTGGCTATTGTGGCCCCAAGCAACTTCGCTCGTCTGGTGGTGTACCGGTGAAACACCGTTGGCACATCTCCCATTGATCGAGCTCCTTTGTCGTTGGGCGACAGCAAGAAACTGCCAGTGATTCTTGCGAGTCTATTGCCACCGGAAGTAGGTAGGCTCCTAAGTTTATGAATATTCTTATGGAACGTGATTAAAACGTTATAGTGAGAGAAATTAGTGTATTCTCGCGACTATTTGTCCATAGAGGAATCGATCGAGAAATGTCCTGGGATAATACGATGCTTGATCAGCGAATTGGGGCATACGGATATGTAAATGGAAAAGAATGCGGGGAGAAGTTAATTGCCGGTACTACTCTCGTATGTCGGCTTGGGGATATAGGGGAAACCCTTGCGGGTCGTTATCGGACTTTACGTCGACCCGGCCGTCCGCTCATTGGAGGCACTTCCGCGCCGCATTCTCACGGTCGGGGATTCACCAACGCCACCATAGAAAACGGTGCTCCCGACGAATCTTCACCGATCCCATGTGCGCCTTTCCCGTTACGCGCACTCTCCGTTTCGGTCGCTGGTCGGATTGACCGCATTTATTCGACACACTTCCCATGCTGGCGGTGACGTTGTCCTGAGCGATCCAGTCGTCCGGAAGAATCAGGACGACCTTTCCCGCAAAACTGGAGACATGGACGTTCACTCGCTCATGGGGCATTTCCGCCTGTCGGAAATCGAGGACGACCGTTCCCATACTGGCCTTGACTTCAACGTCCTCCGGGACCGTCCAGACGCCTTTCTGTTTTTGTGAACCCATGTTGGCGTCAAGTGTCAACGGTTCGGTGAATTCGGTGACCGAGCGGCCGGAGACAATGTCGATTTGGCCGTCGGGAATGTCGTCCAACAGGCCTTTGGTGTCGGCGACGAAACGCGCCTGGTGGGCCTTGGCGACGCGTTCGTCGAATTCGCCCAAGTCGAGGTATCCCTCTTCCAGCGCGTCCTGGAGACGCGTCACCAACGTCTCCCGGTCGGCGTGAGACAGTCGCATGGAAGCCTGACGGTCAGGGTACTCGCTCATGGTGGCACTTTCTGGACGACTTGGCCCGGCTATGGGCAACCGGCGCTTATCTTCTCTCGCGTTCGACGATACGAAACGCGGTCATGGACAATCGTACGTCAATCCCGGTACGCATGATGTCCAGGTATTGCTCTATATCTGACGGGGTCGGTAGACCAATCCGCCGTTACACCAGTCGTTGTAGTTGAAAAGTTTGGGTTTGGCCATGAGCCGACGGGTATTGGTGCGCCATAGTCCCACGTATTCGTCTCCGGACTCTTCGGCCTTTTCCAGCAGCTTTTCCAATCTTTTCTCCGAGTGAATACGGTAACGTGTCCGAACCGCGCTGGAAGCGTAAATATAAAGCACATGGAGAGCGAAGGAACGTTTCGGGCACCGGTGATTGGCGGCCAATTCCAGCCACGTGGATATCAATTCGTCCTCGGCGAGCAGCAAATCCCATTGACGACCGTCCGGAGCGGGTGCGGTGGGATCCATGGCCCAGTCACGGATCTCCTCGGCGGTGGGGACGACCGGGTTCGCGAACCCGGGAAACGAGTCGTCCGTCCTTGTCTCCTCCACCGGGTGCACCACCTTTCGTTGGGAATGACTCAGCGTGTCGAGTACACGGCGGGAAGGCCGCCCGAGTCTGAACACACCGGCCTCGTGCCTGCGACGGCTGAGATTTGACCGGACCTTCATTTTAGCCGTCGATCGCCACGGCCATCGAAATACTGTGGCGAATGAGATTCAAGCGGAGACTGACACGAATATCGGCCGCTCCATGGAGCGGCCGATGCGATGATCACCTTCTCAAAGTGGCGCGGTGATCTCTCACGCTCGACCACCCGGATATTCAGCTGTGTGAGCTCGTGCGTTTAGAGGTAGGAGCGATCACAGATCTTCCACTCGTAGTCCTCCTTGACCACGATGAACACCGAATCGATGTCCTCGTGCAGCGGCGAACCACGGGACAGGCTTTGGTAGGCCACTTGGATTTCGCCGTGGACGTCACGCGAACTGAAGTACGTCGTGGTGTACTCGTCGAACTCGTAGTATTGTTCGCCGTCGCTATAGTAGTCCAGGTCCCATTCGATGCTACTGTCCGGATTGTTGCACACCAGCTCTTCCATGGTGTCGGCGTCGAATTCCTTCTGCGCGATCAGGTACTGCAGTGCGACGTCTTCGACCGTGCCGGACTCGATCTCTTCCATGGTGACGAAGTCCGACCAACCGCCTTCGTTTTCTCCACCGACATTGTCATCGCTGGTGTCGTCTCCGTTGTCGTCATTATTGGTGTCGTCACCGGCGGTGTTGTCATCACCGGAGTTGTCGTCGTTATCGGACTCGTCGGATTGTTCGGAGCTCTGCTCCTCGGACGCCTGGTCCTCTGAGTCATTGATCCATTTGGGCACCACGATGACCGCCCCGATTCCGAGAACGAGGACCAGCCCGACGATCGAGGCGAGGACCAACATGAGTTTGGAACGGTTGTCCCCGCCGCCGGGTGGTCCGTAGGGATTATTGGGCGCGTTGAAACCGCCGGGAGCGGTGGGGGGAAGTGATTGATAGCCGCCCGGCTGCCCGCCCGGTGGGCCACTCGGTTGGTAGGGAGGATTGTTCATCGGCTGCTGCGGCTGGGAGTTGGGATCGTATCCTCCGCCGGGGGGATAGGTCATGGTTCTACCTGTTCTCTTGGGCTTCTGGGCTGTTAGGTGTCCGTTTTCGGGAGTGGCACGAGACTGCCGGCCCACGTCGGCCGTACGGCCGCTGCCTGGTACCGAGGAATAGTGTTTCGATACCGGTCCGAAATTCCGGGTAGGTCTCGATCGACTCCCTACTCGATCGTATCGGAAGGCACCAAGTCGACGAGAGCGCCGTCCGGAGCGGTAAGCCGGTGGAAAGCGGGGTGCGGGCCGCTCAACGGCGCGTGGGCCTGTGGTGACGTAGACGTTGTGGAAGGCGCACAACGCGGAATCGAGTGCGACGAACCTTACGGGTGGCGGGCGGCGGAGGTCGGGTCTGGGCGGAGGTTCGGGGGCCGTCCTTGGGGGCGGATTTCCGATTGAGGAGAATACGTACCAGATAGGTTGCCAGAACGGCGAGCGCAGCGAAAGTGATGATACCGAGATTGATAAGAATAAAACTCTCGGTAAAACCTAGCGCGCTCGAGCTGGAAGAACCCATGAGTCAACTATAAGCCGTTCGGGGTTGGGGACTCAATGAATTTGCTTGTCGGATTTGGTTCACCGCAACCGTAGGCGAATTGATCGACCCGCGTGCGCGCGCTAGGAGGATTTGGTAAGCATGCGGCAGACGAGTATGACTCCCAGTATGATCACGATCGCGGTGGCTCCCAGTGCTATGCGCAGTACGTGTGGTGTGATTCCCGGGATGTGAGAAGGAGTGGGTGGGAGCGGGAGACTGAGGTGGGCGTCGTCGTTGTGGTCGCGGCGGAGGTCGAATCGTCGTCGCGGCCGAGTCGGGGGTAGGGCGTCGGATATCCGATAGGGCGGGTGATGTCGACTGTGTTCGTCCATGCGCGTCTGCCTTGGAGGATAGGTCGATTTCTGTGAACCGTGGTGTCGTCCGTCGGGTCGTGGGATCGGGGGTGACCTCCTTTTTGCTCGGCGGTGCGGGCGGATGCCGTCAGGAAAACAGTAAAGAAACTGTTGTAATTGTGGCACTTCAATTTCCACAATGTCAATCGATCGAGCCGTTATTCGCTCGATCGGTATCCGCGTATCACTGTCCATTACAGGTGGGCCAAGCGATTGGCCGTCTGTTGCAATTGGAGTGCTTCACGTTGCATTCCATTGACCTCCAGGGCGTGGATGCGCCATTGCAGGACTTTTTGATACGTCTCGCGATGCCGGTTGGCGTCGGCGTCGAACATGATGCGGGCGCATTCCAGAGCGCGGCGTGAGGGGTCGAGCAGGGTGGAGTTGGGTCGACGTGCTCCTAGGCGCAGGGTGAGATGGAAGTAGTAGGCCGTGGTGAGATCGGTGCCCCAGTGGTAGTTATCGGCGAACAGGCGGATGTAGTGCGCGGTAGCGAAGTTGAGGTGTTCCTCGGCGGGGTCCTTTTCATCGCGCCGCACGAGCTTTTTGGCCGCTCGTAGGGCCTCGTCTCCCGCGCGGGGGAGTTGGGCGGCAGGATGACCGGTGACCTGCTCGTAGGCGAAGCACTCGTCGAGTTCCGCGCCGACCGACTCGGGGTCGAGCTCGAACGCGTACTCGGCCAGTCTCCGCAGGGCTTCGGCGCAGTCGGGGCGGTAGATGCCCGATACATTGGCCGCCAGGCGGCTGAACCGTGTGACGGCGGCGCGGGCCTCTTGAACGGCCTGTTCGGTAAAGCCGCATTCGTGCAGCCATTCGGAGCGATCCGAATGCAGGGCGGCGAGGTCGGCGGTGGAACCTTCCAGGTGGCGGCGTTCCCAATCGGCGTATACGCCGACGAACGGTGCGGAATCGCGGAGGGCTTCGCTGAAGCGCCCCAGTCCCGCGAGACATTGGCACCGCAAGGTGATGACCTTGGCGTAGAAGATGGAACCGACGTCGGTGGTCGTGGAGTCGATACGGGCGTTGACGTACGGGCGGCTCTGCTCCATGGCCTGGTCGATGTGGTCCAATGCTTCGGCGAAGTTTCCGCACTCCGACAGCAGGGCCGACATCTCGTATTCGCCTGCGCCAGGAGTTTCATAGACACCGGGAAAGTCGATCATCTAATGCAATGTAACCAAGTTGTATCTGTCTGTCCACCCACACACGGAGTCGACTTTCCGGCGTAGGTCTTGAGGCCGTGGGTATTTTATGCTAATTGCCGGATTCCCTGTTGAGTCTATTATGGAATCGCCTCGGAGGCCGAGATGATCCATAATAGACTGGCTATAAGCTGTGCTGCGTGACCACAACTACTTTCGGTGTTGTCACGAGGGCTAACCGAGATCACCTATCCAAAAGGGATAGACGGTCTCGCCTGAGCGGCGTGGAGCGGGCACCGCATCATGTCAATTTTCTGACAGCGGTGGTCAGGTGGGCATGACGGGCCCAGCCGGGACCGTTCAACGTTCCGGCCCCGCGATCGTTAGTAGGTGCGAACCCGTGCACAGCAATGACGGCTCGGTCTCCACGCGGCGCAGTACCCGCAGGATATTGTCGCGCGTGGGCTCGTGCGCCCAGAACTCCTCGAGTCGAGAATGCTCGTAAACGGGGCCTTCGACCAGCGCCTGCGACTGGAGCGACAGGTCGGCGTCGGCTGCCTCGGCGGCGATGCCGGCGGGCCAATGCAGATAGGCCCGAGTGAACGCCGACTCGGGGATATCCAAGGCCCCGGTCTCGATCAGTGCCAGGTCTTCGTCTGTGGTCATCAGGGGCTCGCTGCTCGGGCCCCGACGCCGCAGGCTGTCGGTCCATGAGGCGGTCCGGTTGATAGTGGCGATCACGACCGTCGAGCGGGCGACCCGCCCCGCCTCCGCCAGGGCCCGTACGCGGTCGGAGCGGTCCAAAAGGTGATACAGCGGGCCCAGCAGTAGGACGACGTCGAAGCTGTTGTCGGCGAAGGGAAGGTCGCGGGCGTCTCCGACCGTCGCGGTGATTCCGGGGATCGATCGTGCCTGTTCGACCTGAGATTCCACCGGATCGATGAGCGTGACGTTATGGCCGTCGTCGTGTAGCCATGCGGAGTGGACGCCGGTCGCCCCGCCTACGTCCAGCACGTCGAGCGAGCGCCCGGGCAGGGATCGGCGCACGAGGTCCTGTGTGCGAATGAATTCCAACCGACCTCGGGCGTCCTGATTCAGGCGGTGGACTTCGCCGCCTTGTTCATAGTAGTCGTGTACAAAGGGGTCGAGTTCCAGCATATAACCAGGTTACCGGCAACGTAGGATCCCTCTCAATCCAATATTCTCCACCCTGAGCCCTCACGGAGCCGCTCTCGAAACCCATGGGGTGCATACGCGATGACTATTATGTTCGAAACAATTGACGTTTCGGCAAGGTTCCGTCCGTTGCATGTTCACAGTAGTATTTAAATAATTAATATGAGCTCTGGTATAAGAGAGTGATAAACGCGAATTTTCTGTGGCTATAGGGGGTTTCAGTGCCTCTGTGCTCGGCGATTCAGAACAAACGTGTTTGTGACTAAATGGTAAATGACGTTTCCAATGGAGGCAACGGTATGGGGAGTGAACTGAAACTCGATCCCGAAAAATTGGAGACTGCGGCGAGCAATCTGCGCGATTTGGGAGACGAGGTCAGCGATGCGGCGAACAAGGTGAGCGAGGAAGCCTCGAACTCCCTTGTCGACGTTGACGTTGGCAAGTTCGACTTTCGTTCCGGACTGTCGAGTGCGCTGTCGTTCTGGGCGACTCGAAATCAAGACGTCTCCGAACGTTTCAACGACACGGCCGAATACGTTGACACCCATGTGGAAATGGCGCGCCAGGTCGACGAGGACGTTTCCCAGGGGCTGGTGGAACTGCAGGACTCCATTGACGCCGACGACTACACGGAATCGGATTATTATCGCGTCACCGGCACCGAACGCGAATACGCACACCAATTGACCGATATGGGCCCGGGTTACCGCAGCCTTCGATGACAACGCCCACCGAACCCCACAAGTGTAGAAAAGTCCTTGCCCGCACATGACAAACGATGCAGTCCATCGGCCGAGGTCGGGCAATGGCGATGACGGTGAACGGAAACGACGATGAGCGACCTCGATTGGAAGACCCTTCAGGACACCGACTTTTCATATCTGGGCGATTTCGCGGCCTATCTGAAAAAGCACATCGGTGACTGTGAGGAGGTCGAAGACAAGGTTTTCAAGGACAACGATGTGTTCGGGGTGGAGGACAGTGAGGACTTCACCGGGGACGTCGCCGACGAGACTCGGTATTACCTGACGCGAACGGTCAGCCGGTATCTGGACGATCTGGAGATACCCGAACGCATCATGAAAATCGTGCTGGACGCGGAAGAGGAGTTCACCTCTAAACAGACCGACCTCGAGAAGATCTTGGAAGAGGCGGGTCCCGGGTTGAGTCCCGCCGGAACGGTGGGCAACGAGAAGTTCGTCGTCAACGGTCGCGCCGGCGGCTCCGACGTGACCTTCTATCAGGACGTCGAGATCGCCGACCACTGTGACACCATGTCGCAGCGGTTCAAAGAACTCATGAACGAGGCGCGGGAGTACGATTCCGACCTGAAGGAACGGCTCAACGCCGTGGACGACTCGGTCATCGACCTACCTCCGTCGCTGGCGTCGGCGGAATACGACCAGGGAATGTACGAGTACGCCGAAGCCGAATACGAACGGCTGCAGAAGGCCGTCGATTCCGGCGACGCCCAGGCGAGCGATATGACCGACTGGTGGAACTCCCTCGACAAGAGCGATCAACAGCAGATGCTGCAGGAGAACTACGAGTCGATCGGGCGCACCGACGGCATACCCACCGACGCTCGTGACGACGCCAACCGTCTGCGCCTGGAAAACGCGCTCGACCTCAGCTACTCCGATCACCCGGACCTTGACACCGAGATACAGGATCTCCAGGACCGGCTCTCCGAATTGAGGCAGGAACAATCCGGATACGGCGGTGGCATTATCGGAGACCACCCGTTTCTGCACTCCGAGGAGTACCGAGAGACCCGGGACAAGCTCGACGGGCTGTTGCAGGAGAGGGACGACCGCGACCGGATGGAAAACCTGCAGGACAGGATCACCAGTGAATCGCCGTCGGGGCAGGACTACTACTTGATGGACTATGACATCGGAGGCGACGGCAAGGTCGCTCTGTCGGTCGGCAACCCCGACACCGCCGACAACACGGCGGTATACGTCCCCGGTACGGCGGCCGACTTCTCCGGTTCACACGGCGGTCTGATGGACCGGTCCGAACAAATGGCCTTGGACGCCCAGGAACGCAGCCCGGGCGAGGAAACGGCCAGCGTCATGTGGCTGGGCTACGACGCCCCTGACCACGTCGGGGCCGCTGTGACCACCGCCGCTGAAGAAGGCGCGGAAGACTTCTCCAACTTCATGGAGGGTATGGACTCGACCGGCGACTCCAACACCACCGCGATCGGCCATTCGTACGGAACGCGCCTGATCGGCGAGTCCGCGTCGGAATACGGCATCGCGACCGACCAGATCATCTCGGTCGCCAGTCCCGGAATGGGCGTCGACAGTGCCGGTGGTCTCGGTATCGACAGTTCCGACTTCTACGCGGTGAAGGACGACAACGACATCATCGGCGTGGTTCCGGATTGGGATGTGGCTCATGGCCCCGACCCGACCAACGACGACTTCGGAGGTAACGTCTTCGAAAGCGACGCAGGCGATAAGGGCAAGATCGCGACGCACTCGGCATACTGGGATTCGAATAATCCGTCGCGTGAAAGCATGGCCGACATCATTACGGGCGACTACAGTGAATGAATGACCTCCGCGCTCGTATCCGTGGGCGGTGGTGCTGGTATCGGCCGTATTCTTGGGAGGTTGTATGACTGATTCGAACAACGCTGAGCATGCTGCACAGCATGATTTCGATCAGAGTGACGTGTGGCAGCGCCTAGAGTCGGCCATCGACGAGACGCTCGCCGTATTTCCCGAACGACCGGAGAAATTCGAGTCACGTATCCTGCTGAGTTTCGACGACACGTGCGCCCACCACAACCACGCCCAATACGAGCTGCGGTATCGCTTCACCCTGGACGATTCCAGGAGCACAGCGGTACGTCTGGACAACTACGACGCCTTGCACGCTAAATGGGCGTTGGCCGGGTTCAATGTGCACGGAGTCGACGAACCGTCCGGCAAACTCGGTGCCGACCGCAATATCCAAGGGCTGCGGGAAAGCGACGCGGTCAACGTCTGGTATCGCGTCTGGGGACAGGTGTCGATCCTGGCGCAGACCCGGTGTATCAACAAGGTGGACAACTGGAATCCACCGTGCCCGGAGCCGCTGCGACCGGTGGAGCGCGACATCGCCTACGAGCGTTACTGCGAAGGCTAGAACCCCCGGCATAGACGCCGCTTCCGTATACAGAAAATCGGCCGGCTCCGTAGTTCACGGAACCGGCCGATTTATATCAGGTATTCGGTTGTCCTACTCGGTCCGCACCTTCTTGGCCCGAGTGAGATACACCAGCGAGACACCGGCGGCCACGAGAGCGGCCGCGAACCACATCAGAGTCGCGTAGTTGTTGCCGGTCACCGGAAGAACGTCCTCGTCCTTGTCACCCGGGTCGGACGGCTCCGAAGTCGGATCGCCCGGCGATTCGGTGGGATTCTCCGTGGGGTCCCCGGTCGGCTCCTCGGTGGGGTCCTCCGTGGGTTCACCTGTGGGCTCTTCGGTCGGATCCTCCGACGGGTCGTCGGTCGGGCTCGGGTCCGGGCCTCCCACTGCGGTCACGCCGATCTGCAGGCGACCGGACTGGGGATTGTGGCCGATATCGGGCACGCTGCTCTGAACCTCGACCTCACCGGTGTAGGGCTCGTCGCTCGCCCGGCTCTGCGCGCTCGCACCGGCTTCGTCGTCCTCGTCGGCCCCGGGCGAGGTGAGCGCAATGAACGTTCCGTCAATGAACCCCAGGTTCGCGGGTCCCGTTACGCCGTCCTTGAGCTGAAGCGTGGCCAGATCGATATCAACGTGATCCTTGTAGCCGCCAGTCGAAGCGGGAACCTCCAGTTCGGGGAAGCGACAGATCAAGCCGATCTCATCGACTACCTCGCACTCGTCCACGGTGTCGACGATGGTGACTCCGGCGGGAACCTGCGCGCTGACAACGACTCCGTCGGCATCGACCGACCCCTGGTTGTACAGCGAAATTTCGTCCTTACCGAGCGGTGCGTTCTCCCCGAAGGGAATGTCGATCATGTCGGTGCTCTTGACGCCCAGATCAGCTCCCAGGTTGCCACGTGACACCGTGAAGTTCTGCGTTAGCTGAGAGTGCGCGGCGTCCACCGGAGTGGCGCTGTCAACGCTCACCGTTCCGGTCGTCGACTCGGAATCAGGAGTAATGAGCATGAGAATGTCGTAGACGTGGCGGACTTCCCCGGACGCGATATCGCCGAGGTCGCATGCCATATCATGAGGAGTCACCAGCTCGCAGGAGGCGTTTTCGCTGTTACCGTCCAACGGTATGAAGGCGATGTCGCTGGGTGTCTCCTCACTCAACGTCACGCTCATCGTGACGTCCTCAGCGGTACGGCCTTCCTCGTTGTAGACGTCGATCGCCATACGGTGGGCATTGATGTCGGTGTCGCCGTCGAACGTCGCGTTGAGTTCGGTGACTTTCAGGTACGAGTCTCTGGGAGCTTCACTGTTGCTGGCAAACGCCGACGTCATTCCGATCGTCGTGCACGCCAGAGCGATAACACCGCTAGCAGCGGCCAGGGTGTAGCTCCGCCGGGTACGTTGGGGCATTGGGGTCTCCAGGAATCGACTCGTGGCCGACGGCGCACGAGTTTACGGCTGTCTATTTATTCGGGCTATACACGCTGCACTCTATCCGTATGCCCCACGAACGGCCAAGCCGTGATATCGAAACGTTACGCTACATTTGCCGGACCGTGCGGTAGCTCAATCCGGGTAAGCCCGCACCTCGGTGGCCTTCACCGCCGCCCACAGACGACGCCCAGGACTCAACGCCAACTCCGCTGCCGCAGAAGGCGTCACATCTGCCGCCAACCGCACCGAACCCGCGAGCGCCACCCGCACGTGATCACCATGCCGATACAGACTCTCCACCTCCACCGGCCACGAATTACGCGGACTACCCTCCGGCTCAACGGCATGCAACGCCACCGCCTGCGGGCTGAATGCCACGAACGCCGCGCCCCGCAACGATTCGCCCGTCTCCACCGTCATGCCGTTGTCCAACACCACCGACGTGCCACGCGCCAATCCGCGATACAGATTCAACCCGACCAAACGCGCCACATAATCAGTCCGCGGTTGGCTCGTAATCTCGGCGGCCGTGCCCTCCTGGACCACACGCCCCGACTCCACCACCACCATGCGGTCGGCCAAAACCAACGCGTCCACCGGATCATGCGTCACCACGACCGCACCGCCCTGATGCTCGTTCAAACGCTGATGAAGTTCAGCACGCATATCGAGTCTCGTGCGCGCGTCCAAAGCCGCCAGCGGTTCATCCAACAGCAACACCCCAGGCTCAGGTGCCATCGAACGCGCCACCGCCACCCGCTGCGCCTGACCACCCGACAAACGCCGGGGCTTACGACTCATCGCGCTCGCATCGAGGCCAACGCGCTTCAACCAATCCGCCGCCTCGCGACGCGCCGCCGCACGACGCCAACCCCGACGACGCAAACCGAACGCCACATTGTCCAACGCGCTCAAATGCGGAAACAACAGATAATCCTGAAAAACCATCCCCACGTTCCGCCGCTGCGCCGCAAGCCAAACCCCAGTGTCGGGGTCATCCACCACCGTGCCGCCGACGGCGATACGACCCGCCTCCACCGGCAACAAACCGGCCAGCGCCGACAGAACCGTCGTCTTCCCCGCGCCGTTCGGGCCGACGATCGCGACCGTCTCTCCGGCCGACAGCGAGAGCGACACGTCAACGGCGAACTCCCCACGATCCACGACCACCCGGGCGTCCAAAACCGACTCAACGACCATGACCACCCACCCACTTCGTCCGCAACGCGAACAGGATCACCACCGACACCACCAGCAGGATCAAACTCAACACCAAAGCCCCCTCCAGGTCCGACTCCAGCGCCAAATACACCGCCAAAGGCATCGTCTGCGTCCGCCCCGGAAAGTTACCCGCGAACGTGATCGTGGCCCCGAACTCGCCAAGCGCTCGCGCCCAACACAACACCGCGCCCGACACCACGCCCGGAACGATATTAGGAAGCGTGACGTGCAGAAACGTCGACCACCGGCTCGCCCCCAAAGTAGCGGCGGCGTCCTCATAACGGTCATCGGCGGAGCGAAGCGCACCCTCCACCGACACCACCAGAAACGGCATCGCCACGAACACCATCGCCAAGACCACGCCCGTCGTGCTGAACGGAATCACGACGTCAAACCAATCCTCCAACCGCCGACCGATGAAACTATCGCGCCCGAACACCAACAGCAACGCGATACCGCCAACAACCGGAGGAAGAACCAAAGGAACGGTAATGAACGCCCGCAGAACCCCCAAACCACGAAGACGACTGCGCGCCAACAACCACGCCAGCGGAATCCCCAAAACAAGACACACCAACGTCGCAATCGTCGCCGTCTGCACCGACAACCACAACGCACTCCGAATCGCCGGATCGGCCAGCCGGGACGGCAGCTCGCTCCACGGCGTGCGCGTCAGAATCCCGAGCAACGGCAGAACCAAAAACAACGCGCCGAGCATGGCCGGAAACAACAAACCCAACGGGACGCCGTCATTGACCCGACGACTCCGCGACTCCCCGCGCTGCACAAACGACTGTGGTAGGCGAACCATATAACACCGACCGATATCCGTACTGTTCCAAGACGTGCTGCCCGGAAGCCGAACGCACGTAATCGATGAACGCCTCCCCGGCCTCCGGATTCAGCGCGCGTTCGACGAGCGCGATGGAATACGTGGCGAAAGGGTCCAGCTCAGGGGAGAGGGGGATGGGACGTAGGTCGGCGCTCGCGGTGAGGACGTCGCTGCGGTAGACGAGTGCGGCGTCGACTTGACCGAGCTCGAGTTTCGCGAGGGTGGACTTGACGCTCTTTTCATAGGTCTGGATGTTCGGGCTGGAGTTCGATGCGCTGAGGACGCGGTCGGAGATCTGCCCGCAGGGAGCCTCCACGGCGCAGACGGCGACGGTCGCTTCGGAGGCGGCCAGGTCGTTCAAATCGGAGACATCGAAGGGGTTGTCTTCTGGAACGGCGATGACCAGTTCATTTTGTACGAAGGCGGAGGGTTCGGAGCCGAGATTTCCCTCGTCGGCTACGTCGGCCATGTTCACCTCGGACGCGGACGCGAAGACGTCGGCGGGAGCTCCACGATTGATCTGAGCGGCGAGAGTAGCACTGCCGTTGAAGCTGATCGTCAGGTTCAAGTCGGGGTATTCGCTGACGAAGTCGGCCTTGATGTCGGTCAGTGCTTCATTGAGGGAAGAGGCGGCAAAGACGGTCATCGAGCCCGACATGGGTTCGGAGGTTTCCGAATCCGAACTTGCGCCGCAGGCCGATAGGGCAAGCAGTAGAGCGGTGAGCATCGCCAAGCTTGCTGAGAACCTAGAAGCCGTACTTCCGGGCCGAGACGACCGCGCACACCGATCCGGAGGGGTGTGGGGTGCGGGTTGAACTCGGCTCATGACAGAAAGTCTAGCGGGACGATTAGCATCGAGACATGATCACATATACGACCGACATCGCCTCGTCTCCGACTCCTGTGGCCGCTGACTTCTTCGTAGGATGGCCGACCGCTCCGAGTCAGGAATCCTTTCTGGCTTCGCTGAAGGGGAGTCATGCGGTGGTCTTCGCCGTCGCCGAGGACCGCACGATCGGGTTTATCAACGCTATTAGCGATGGGAATTTGACCGCCTTCATTCCCTGGCTTGAGGTCCTACCGGAGTACCAAGGAAAGGGGATTGGGCAGGAGCTCGTTAAGCGGATGTTGGACGTCCTGGGCGACATGTATTCGGTGGATTTGGTGTGCGACGAGGACGTAGTGCCGTTCTACGAAAAGCTGAACCTGATCCGCCTGTCGGGAATGGCGGTGCGGAACGAGGAGGCTCTCCCTAACACCTAGAGAACCGGGTCCCAGAGCAGGCGCTGACTGAATGAAACGATGCAGGATTCAATCCGATATAGAAGGATAACTTGAAGGTCCCAGCTCCCAACCCTGTGAACTGATAGCCCAGTACCTTTCATCGGTGACCTTTGAGTGACCCATCAATAAAGTAACGTTTCAGAGCCAGTCTACCTCGCGGTTTTTGCCACACTGGTACCCAAGTTGGGCAACGTTCTGTATCAGGTTCTATTCGTTTTCCTCTTCCAGTTTTGTGCCATGGTGTTCATCGGCTTCTTCTCGCCACTTCGACCCGACCTTGTCGCCTTCTCGATTGACGCTGTCTAGTGGTGGTATGTATTCCTCCTCGAAGCCTTCAACTGCACGCATGCAACCTGTCTGGATTGTCAATCCTACGCCATACTCCGGGCCTGCTGTATACCAGAGGTGTACTCCATCCGGACGGTCTGCTTCAATTGACTTTTCTTCGTCGTTCGGTCCGCTGGTCCATTCTCTTATGTTGTCGAACCCCTGATTCTGCCAAGCTGTTTTGAGGGAATCATAGTCAGTTGTAAAGTACCGATCTAGGGGTGGTGATTCGAAACCTCGGATGGAGTAATAGACTCGGTAGGAAACGAATGGTGTTCGTTCACCAGTATCGGTATAACAGTATGTTGAACCTCCAGTTTTGCGCGTCATAAAACCAGGAAAATCGTTCGGAAGAAACCTTTGCGTCTGTTTAGCTGCTTCTTCCGCGCGCTGCCACCCTTCTGATTGGTCAAATGAACGTTCTGGATAGTAGTTTTCTATATCTTCAGGTCCGTAATGTTTCATACAACCTCCTACCATCAATAGGATAAGAAATATAGTCGGGAAAAGTACTAGGGAATAATTACGCATTAGCATGGTACTTCTAGGTTGGATTACCTGACATTATCCGGGCGATCTCTTTTACGGCCTGATTTTCTGGTGCAAAGTAGCCAGTGTGGATCTTATTTCCTTCGTTGCTTGGATTTCCGTTACGATCAAGCGAATCGCTTTCGAAGGTTTCTGCTTCGAAACTAGGAGTTGTTGGATCGGAACCGTGACCTATTAGCCCAGATGGTAGCCCCAACGAGTCTCCATTAGCCATGGTGGACCACATGTTGTCCTCATCGATTCCTTCATAATCATGGACCTGGTTTACGTCATTACCGCTGCCGGACGCAGCTACAAATACCAAATTGTCAGCCGGTGTAGGTTCCGAATCGTTGGCAGCTGCTTCGCCGATCAAGAACCCTCCGTAGGAGTGTCCAGTGTAGGTTAGATTTACGTCTGAACCGTTTGTATTAGTTGTATCAATCGATTTGCCGTAGTCGTTTAGAGTTTCATGCCCCGACTCATTTCTGTCGGCCCAAAAAGCTTCTTCGACGTCATCGGGCGCGTCGTAATCCATCCAGAGCACTACAGAGGTATCGTCGCTGACTTGGTCTTCTATGGTTGCTATATTGTCGATATACCGATCGGCATTATCCATGCTTGAATTAGTTCCAGGAACCAGTACTCCAACATTATCCTTTTCATCAGGATTGCCTATTGCGACAACCGCTCCGTTGGTCTCATCAGTATCGTACTTGAGGAGAAAAGAGTCGTCGTTCGACGTAATTTTATCTTGTAGGTTGTTAAGATTTGCATAGTCTCGCTCCAGCTTTTCTAGGCGTTCAATCTTCTCTCTAGTTTCGAGGTATTCCTCAGTGTAGATTGTTTCCATTCCGTTTCTTGGTGTAGGTTCTTGTTCATATTTTTCCTCAATGCCAAGATCCATTCTCTCGATTTTGTCTCGGAGTTCGTCAAGCTGGTCAAGGTCGTCGTATTTAGGATCGTTTAGTTCAAGGTCGAGCATGAGTCGATTTGCACTATCGCGGTCGTTGCTAGGTATGCCGTTAAGCGGTCCGATTTGTTCGTAGTTGTTTTCGATCATCCATTCGCGATTTTCTTCGCTCAAGGCGTTCCACCAGTCGTGGACCTTATCTGGATCCTCTTCACCTTTGGTAAAATCATCGAGTTCATTCTCCAGGAAACTTCGAGTCTTACTCTCGTAGTCCGCAACCGCCAAGGTGGGAGGCAAATCTATGAGGTCGTCGTCAAGGCTTGACAGATTGTTATCTATATCGTCATCCAGGTCACGTACATTTTCCATGAGCTCGCGGAACCGGATACTCATCTCTTCGCAATGGTCGTCAATATCCCAGTTGCGGAACGACGTTACCTCCGGGTCGTCGGGCTTGTCGATGCCCCCTGAATCGCGTCCGTTAATCACGAACTCTTCTTTTCCTGGTTTACCGGTGGGTGTAAGGCCTGTACCCGCCGTTTCAAACAGGTCTTCCAGATCTGATTGATAGTCACTGAGATCATCTTCAGCTCCTGCCAGCAACTTCACGATGCGGTCGAGCATTTCAGTATTGTCGAGATAGCGAGATACTGTTCTGTCCAAAAATGCTCTGGTTTCATCGGCGGTATCACCGGCAAAATCATCGCTGTCGTCGTCGCCAAACACTGGATTGTCTTTGAAAACGCGATCCTCGGTCTCTTCGCATTCACCTATGTATTTTTTCAGGACGGCGGCGAAATCGCCGAGCGAGGAGAAGTCGGTGTTGCGGAAGGTTTCCCAATTCAGTTCACTCATCAGCTGAACCGCACCTCGCCATTCCGTCCACTCGGCGTTTGAGACTCATCGGAGCTGGACTCAGCTCCAGTAGCGTCTCGGTAGTCGGACGTCGTGTAATCATCGGCGCTAATGGCGTCTTGGAGTTCAACAAGGCTGTCTGAGGCGTTCTCGTCGGCTTCTCGTGCCAGGCTCACGTGGGTTTCAACATACTCCGACGCATCCTCTATACGATTCGCGAACCCTTTAGCTCGGTCGTACCAAGCATCAAGCGCCCGGATCAAACCCGCACGAAACTGGTACTCCCGAATGTCGATATCTATTAGGGCATTGGACGATTCTGAGATGAGTCCGCTAGCTGAAGTTGTCGTTTCGTCAGCTAGATCGCGTAGATTCTTGGAGGCTGACTCAACTTCATCAGTATCAAGCCTCAGAACGTTTCCCACGGGGGAAGCCAATCCTTTCATTTGAGATGAGGTAGGCCGTTGTTATTTATGAATTAGGGGGTGTAGATACACTGGTATGGTGCGTATTCTCCGCGCTCAGAATCGCCTCAGCGAGCCGTAGCATTGTTAGAATCGACCTAATTGGTTCCGGTCATTGGGGTTCAATGCCTGTTTCTGCACATGTACAGCTTCCTGCGTCAGGATTCCTACTGGAACGGAACACATCAGCGGTATCTGGGATTATCAGGGGGATACGGTTACTGCAACGTAACCGTTACTCCAATTGCAGAGTACTGAAGGGGTGCAAGGAAGTCAACCTTGGGTCACCGAAGAGCTGTTTGTGGAGTGCAGGATTGCAGTGCCAAGAGCAGACAGTTGGGTGCGATGGCGGCCGATTGGACGGTTTGAAGCCTTGGGTGTGTCGGTTGTTGTCGTCGAGTCAGTCGATATGTCAAATACACCGTTGTCCGCATCGTTGAAGACAGCGCACATTCTGTGAAGACGCTAGATATTTGGCGCGGAAGTCAACCGCCGCACGTCCATGTCAGAACGATAGCTCATATTAAGGTTCACCGCAGAATGAACCGTCGAGTTCCGGCTCAATAGTCTGTTCTGTATCGTTCGCGGCGAGTCTTGTGCAGTTGACGTTTGGATTTGCACCCGTGGGGAATGCTTCCTCGTCGATTAACGGGTTCGGAGTCAAAGGTATTCCGTGGTTGATTGCGATAGAACGGCGAACGTCGGTGTCCATGCCTAGCTCGGTGACACCCAGGGAGATTTCGGCGCCTTTCCGTATGAGGACATTCTTAGCAGGGGTCGTAGAAGCTGCAATCGTACTGGGTGAGTGGTGTGATGTCCGGGACCATGATGTTTCGCGTGGTTTCGAGGTCGGCGAGAATGTCTGAGACGGGTACGTACAGGGTGTGGGCGGGATCGCTGCCGTAGTTGGCGTGTCAAGGTGCCGTTGCCGTTAACCAGCAGGAAGGAGTGTCTGTCGGTGTTCCTCGTATTGTGGCGGCGGGATTCGTAACGCGCTGCTTCGGTAAGGCCGAGTTGGGTTGGAAGCTTCAAGACTGGAGAGATCGTTGTCGGCCCTCGTCTGGATACGGATGTCGATGGGGTGAGTGATGGTGGAGAGGAATCAGTCCATGTCGGAGATGGTGGTGCGGAACCTGGCGGCCCTCCCTAACACCTTGAGCTGAGGGTTCCTTGAAGGGCCACTCGCTGAATAAGGTTACGTCGAAGGGCACTTGCTCGAAACCGGACAACACCACCGTGGACCGATGTGCTCGACTTTGTGGCCGACACAAACTAAAACCAGTCGAAACACCACACAAAATTTCGAAACTTACGCCTCATGCTCAACGGAGTATGAACGAGCGGGGACAGACCGTGTGTCCCAGATGCCCGCAACATTTCGCTAAACCTTAAACCTGGGTAGTTGTGGTATATCTATTCAGCTTATAACGTATCTGAAATCAGTTGGTTACAATGCCTTATGGTGGTGCTAGAACGATTGTCCCCCAGCCATACCGCCTGACTTGTTCGAAAGGACCCGAGATCGCATGGGCCAGGAACACGTAACTCACGTTGAATCACTATTGGAGAAGTTCGAGAAGGCATTGGCTTGGCGGCATACCGTCGATATAGCTGAGACGATGTCAAGCTATGCACTGGAAAACGCCGCTAGATTCCCGACGAACGAGGTGGGTCCTGGGCATATGGCGCTGGAGGGTGGCGGCAGTGGAATGCAAGGCATGGTGGATTCCATTGCAGCAGGGCCGGAAGCGCTTAAGGTGCTTGCTGAAAAGTGGAACTTCTTGAACAATGAAACCATTCAACGTCATCTCGGATATTGCGATACCCTAAAATTTATCGATACAGGATCAATGCCCTCTGGAGATCCAAGGGAGTACAACCACAGAGAATGTAACTTCCACGTTCCAAACGGTAATACGGGCGACGGTGAAGAGTACAGCGTTGACCAAGAAGTCCTAGCTGAAGGTTGCCAGGCGATACAAGTGCTCAGGACAGCCAACGAATGGGCCGCTGAGGATAGAGACGTGCTAGAGCGAGAAATCCTCTGGTTCGCTGACCATGATGTGGAGGAACTTAAGGATCGGTGGGACTTGCTTGTTCGTGCCATCGGAACGCTTGACCACCCTATGGATAATGCGGCGTCGCCGAGCAGCGACGTAGAAATGATGCGTGACCTATCGCAAGACGTGTCTCTGTACGAGGCTGTACAGACCATTGATACCAGTCGGGGCGGATCAGCTTGGATGGTTGACTGGACCGGTCTTGCTGCTGATACTGCTGCTGAAGGCTTCTTTTCTAACCTTATAACAACATTGGGTAATCAATCTGGGATTATGGTTGGATGTGCACAAGCAATTAACGCTCGAGCAAATTCGATTGTTCAGACCCGTGAGCAGACGATAGAGATCCTGGAATCCGCTATAACAGCAGCGTCCAACATACAGACAACGGAAACTCACCTAAAGGATCAAGGTGATGCGTTCAATGTTTCGAAAGCAATCGTCGACCTAGTTCCTGTCATCGGTGATTCTATTTCGAGTATTGTAGGAATTGCCCAATGGCAACAGGCAAAATTTGGAGATCCTAAGACAATATTCATTAACAACACAATTGAAGTTGTTGTAAAACATTATGGTCTCCTAAGGGCGATTAAACATGAAGTAGAAGAGTTTGAAACGCTATACGAAACCTCGGTGTCCAAATTGTATTCGTCTCTTGGGAGTGTCCCCTCACGCAACCTAGAGCTATATGACATTAGCCGGAATAATCCGGAGGGAAGCGGTAATACGCAAGACGGATACCACGTTGATATAAGCGTTCTATTTGGAATGGCGAAGCAGCTTTCCGGCCTAGGTGAGGGTTATGATCGTCTAGTGCACGAGGTTCGGGGCCTTGATTCCAGTCTTCCTAGCCTTGCAACCCATGATGGATCGGCAACACCTCCCGACAATATGGTTACCGATTTGAATGAATTTATAATCGACATTATACGTACTACTTCTGCTCGATATTATGCAGCTTGTGAACAATTGCGTGATGCGGCTTTGGCGTATTCTGAAGCCGACAACGATTCCGTGGAAGACGCACAACGGTATATCGATGATCTTGAGGATGCCGGAAAGCTAGAAAACGATTTTAATCCGGGAGATATTAGCGCGACTGAAACGGATTTCCCTGCTGGTGGTGATGATACAGGGAACTATGATTTCGATAATCCTTATTGGGAGGAACTTGAGGGGTATGACCAAATGGATTATGTAGAGACCGATACGGCGAAGCGTGGATCTCGTAAAATGCGGAATGATAACTAGACGCAGTTATGGCAGCGAGATATACGTGGAAACCTGCAGATTGAGAGGAGAGACGGATGGAGACAAGGTTTAAACAGATGATGCTCTTGGTGTATCGGGTTTTGGGTATTGTAGTGGCTATATCATTTGTAGGTAGCTGTACTTCACAGAATGGTAATGTTAACCCAGTCCCGTCTACCTCCGAGGAATCAACGTCATATATCCCATCGAAGGCCATTTCTAGTCCTGATTTTTGCCCGAAAGAAGTCCCATCGTCTGTAGCAGACAAATTTCCAGGCGACGAAGAAATCGATTCGAAATCAGGTTCGGTAACGGAGAGTATTTTGACCTGTAGATACAGAGTCGGCTGGGATGAGGTGCGCAAAAATTTTGCAGATGCTGACAATGGAGATATTTCTGAGATTCAGGTACTTGTAGCTGTTCGTGGTGAGGAACCTATTGAAGAAACTGATTGCAATTACAACGAAAAAACCGATTTTAATACGAATAAAACTGAATGGAATCAAATGAATGCGACTGTTAGTAATAGTGAAGTTGAGGTACCAAATAGCGGGAGTACCTATAGTACCCACCTGATTGACTTTTGTGGCCTTATTAGGAACGTTGAAATATCTGCACAAGCTACTGTGAAAGGATTCGGTCCAGACGAGCCTCAACTTAGTGAAGTTAAGGAAATTCGTGAGCTTGCCGAGTTCATCTTGAAAGACCATTGGGTTGAGCGAGACTGAAATCGGGGCCTTAACCGGCGAGTTCATACTACGATCCAAGGTATGATCGAGAAATATTGATGAACTGAATTTGTGACGGTGTGAAGCTATATATCGGACTAGGGACTCTTGTGAAGTCATTCCGTTCTAGAGGAACTCAATGTATGAAGAGAAAAGCATATAGGGAATGAAGAATTGGACGGTTTGTGGGCCCGTGGCGTGTTGGTTGTTGACTTTGTGTCGCGTGTGGGTGACACTGTCGACTGCCGGGCGATCCCGATGATCGTCGAGGACTTCAATCAGGCATCCAGTCCGATTGCAGTAGTGGCTCGCCAGCCATGCGACCAAACAAGGTTCTGGCGAGCCACCGCAACAAAAACAACACCTCGAAAGGAGTGCTTTGTGTTTTCTCATCTTAGTGGATAGCCCTGTCTTTTTCCACCATCACCACCGCCGGTCGCGTCGGTAGCGCTTCCGTCTCGCACTCGGCGTCCGTTTTTGCTCCCTTGAACCGTTGCACCATGTACCGTCCACACCCCCTTCATGCCTTGTGTCTGGAAGGGGAGATCGGAGCATTGTTATGCCTACAGTGTTGAAGACACTGACGTTCAACGGCAACACCATCGACATCGTCCACAAAACCAGCCGCCACACTCTCTGGGTGGAGATCAACGGCAACTCCGCCGCTACAGTCCACTGCGGCACGGGCACCAGCTTGTTGACTCCGGTGTCGGGGTGGTCGATCCCTGCGGGGATGGACGGCTGGATACTCGGCCACGCCATGGAAGCTCACGACCAACTTACTCACCTGGACAGTGCCCACGCCCCTGACGCGGAAGCTATCGCGGCCCGCGTGGAACAGCAGCTGGGTGGTGTCCTGTCATGATCGATCCGCTGTATGCAGAAATCACCGTCATCGCCAGCATTGTCACCTTCGTCCTGGCGGCTTTTCGCCTCGCCACGGTTAGTGTCGCTGCCAATGGCGCTGCTGCTTCAAGTAGCCTCGGTAAAGCCAGGCGGAGTGCCAGAACCAGCACGGCCGGGGCCGACGCCGAGCCTGCTGTTGGACGGTCGTTCAGTGCGACCGATGCCCCGTTGGCCACGGGTCGGTCTACCGATCGGACCACGAGCCCCGATCCTCGTGCAGGATCTCGTCACGCTACCGGATCCGCTCCTCGTACAGCCCCTGCATACGGTCGCGGTCTCGCAGAGGGGATGAGCACCGGTCACGGTACGGACGATGCCACCGGCCAAAGACTCGGCTCAGGTCGCAGGGCCACCACCGTCTCGCGTGACAGTGGTGGCCGTTTCGCTGGGGTCAACACGTCACCTCCTCCGGGATATCGAACACGACCGTTGGGACACAGCCAAGACCGCACGGCCCCGTATGAGCGGGAATCGTTCTACCCCGAGCATCGTCAGGTCTGCTGGCGGGGACAACTGCCCACGACCGGACCGGTCATCGCGCGAGTGGGATTCCTGGCACGCACTATCGAGTTGCGGCGAATGACGCTCATGTCGGCGGCCATCGTCGCCGTCGAGCCCGGCGGAGCCGAAACACTTCTGGGATCGATTGCCTGGGATGCCCAGTATGCCGACCATATCGACTGGAGTGATAATCCAGCACGTCACAGTCTGATCGCCAACGGCACGATGGACATGTTCTGGCTCGACCAACGTCTCCGCGCGGCGGTGGAACGATTCTTCCACAATCGCCACGTTCCCACTCGGTTCATCGATCCTAGAGAGGAGCCCGTGACTCATGCCGGTTAACTATTTGCCGACCGACGCCGTCGTCATCGGCACCATCGAACACGACCGGCACCACTGGCACGCCCACCTCGATGTGACCGGTAAAACCGTCTACCTTCTCCCCGTCAACACCAGGACGAATGACGGACTACGAGGCAGAGCCACATCGTGCCTCGAGCCTGAAGGGGAGAAGGAATCGACACCTGAACGGGAGTGTCCACCGGACGCGATCGCCTACTGCCACGAATGGAGGCGACCCAACGTAGTGCTTTACAACGAACGCCTCTACACCCGAGCGCGCCGTAGCACCACCTGGCTGCCCGAACTGACCGACAAAATCGCCTGGACCGTCAGGCCCTACCTCAACCAACCCGACTAACCAACCCACCGAACCACCTACCAATGAACGTGGCCAGGGACATGAGGCACCCCTGGCCACCATTTCTTGGGATAAACGACATCGCGTAACCAGAAACCGAAACAATTCTTACCGTCCAATGTGCCAGCTGAAAAACCAGGTCATTTGAGGAGATACGGGCAGTCGCTGCCGTTGATCGTCGCCGCATCAAGGACCGTTGGCTAGACGGAAATGTCGGGAAGTCTTGTACAAGTACGGCACTGCGTGGTAATTTGGTCACATGACCAAGACGAATGACCAAGAAAGTGCTCCGCAATCCCGGGGCAGTGAAGTTCGAGAGAAACTGCTGGAAGCGGGTGCTGAACTGATACCCGAGTTGGGTTGGAACGGCGTCAGCACACGTAAGTTGGCAGAACGAGCCGAAGTTAGGTCCGGGCTCGTTCACTATCATTTCGATTCGCTGCAGGATTTGCTGTGTCAGTCCGCCATGCGAGTCATACGCGAAACCCTGGGTGCCGTAGGCGGTGCATTGGCACTCGTCGACCAGCCAGAAGACGCGGTTGACGCCATGCTCGCCCACATCGACATGTTCTCGGGTCTCGATCCGACTTCGTTGCTGTTCGCGGAAACCTACCTTCAGGCAACGCGCGATGAGCGGCTACGGGACGAATTCACCACGGCCACAGTTGAGTTCCAAGAGGAGGTCGGGCAGTTCCTCGAACGCCACAACATATCGTCCGACGGGCCGGCACTCACGTTCATGTCCGCACTCGACGGGTTCGTCCTGCACAAGGCGCTCAACCCATCTCTCGCAGCATCAACGATGGCACCCTCACTCAAGCAGGTCCTCCGGTCGGAAAGTGGTGCGGCATGAAAGCGCTTATCAGTGGAGCCGGAATAACCGGAATGGCCGCAGCCGAACGGTTGACCAGTCATGGATGGGATGTCGCTGTAGTCGAAAAAGCGTCCGGTCCACGCCCGCAGGGATACATGATCGACTTTTTCGGTCCGGGCTATGAAGCCGTAGAGCTCATGGGGTATGAAGATCGTCTCCATGAATTCGGACAACAAGTGGCGCAGGCCGACTACGTCGACGCCGACAATAACGTGCGGGCACGGTTGCGGTACGGCACCTTGGAGAAGGCCATGAGCGGAAAACTCGTGAGCATCATGCGCCCGGACCTGGAATACCTACTGACCGAAGCAGTCGGGGACCGAGCCGATATTCGCTACAGCACGGTCATCGAGTCGATTGATGAAACGTCAGAAACGGTTGTCGCGGAGTTGTCCGATGGGACGACCGTCGAGGCCGACCTGTTGATCGGCGCTGACGGGATTCATTCGCAGACTCGTGAAATGAAATTCGGTTCCGAAGACAAGTTTCTCTACCCGCTGGGAATGCATACCGCTGCCTTTGTGTTCGACGATCCAGAGGTATTTGATCAGGTCAACGGTTCCCTGATTCTCACCGAATCGTTGGATGCTCAGATGGGGTTCTACGGGACGCGGGAAGGCAAGGTTGCCGTATTTACGGTGCATCGCGATTCGGGGCCATTGCCTGACGACCCGCGTACCGTTCTTAAAGAGCGATACGACGGGATTGGGCCATTGGCGCAGCGAGCGCTCGACGGGTGTCCTTCTCCGTCCGAGATCTACTACGATGTTGTCGCCCAAATCGATCTTCCACAGTGGGTCGACGGTCGCACGATGTTCTTGGGGGATGCGGCTTATGCGGTGTCCCTGGTTGCGGGACAGGGTGCGTCATTGGGGGTGGCCGGTGCGTATGTTTTGGGAGAACGTCTACGGGATGTGACATCGTCTGAGGATGTTCCGTCGGCGTTGCGGGAGTGTGAGTCACGGCTGAAGGACGTAGTACGCGATCGGAAAATGACGGCTCGGAAGAATGCGGAGAAGGTCTTCCTGCCGCAAACGATGGCGCAGTTGTGGTTGCGGCGATGGATGGTGAAAGCCATGCGGGTTCCGGGAGCGAGCCGGGTTCTCCGTAGCGGGCTCGTGGGGAAGGACCACTCGTCGGTAGCGGCACTGAGCGACTTTTAATACTAATTCTATGATTGCCCAGTGTACGGGTTACTGGTATGGGTAAGTACCGGTTACCTTGCCGAACTTCATTTGATACTAGACTGAATCTAGATCACTGTATTGGTTTGCGAAACACGGTCCAATTGGGCTAAATGGCTACCAATTGCGTTGAGGACGAAGTGAAGATGGTATTTGGGATCGATGTGAAGGCTGCAAAGGTGGATCAGTGTGGGATCTAGGTAAGGTGACGAAGTATCATATTCGGTTCAAGGTTCGTGCCGCGCTTGTTCTGGCTGTCCTATTCCTCGCTACATCGTGTACCGATGACCCATCAAGCGCGGATGCGAATTTGAATATTGTGTACCCCGGTAGTGGTGAGATGGAAGAAATGTACTCGCATCTTGAATATGACGTATTCACAACTATGGATGTGTCTCCAAGCACAACCTATATTCAGGATGTTGTACCCGAGCAGTACACTCGTTACAGCTTGTTTGCCGCATCGCATCATGGGTCATCTGTCAGGGATCGCGTTGAGTGGGAACTTCTCGGTGGATACGTTCCTGAGAGCCTAGCAAGTACGGCAAGTTTGACCTGTAGCGCTAATTATGAGTTTGAAGAGCTTACAGAACCGGAGATTAAATCAGCGCTGCCCATCGATGTCGAAATAGAGGTTGCGTTGGCTAACTCCCAATCAAGGCTGGAATGGCCGGAAGACTTGAGCGTATTGGAGGAAGAACCGAACAGTCCGGATAATCCTGACGGTTGGGATCAAGTGGATAGGTTTCAATCGATCACGGAGTCCAGCAGAGGCGTTACAATGCAACACTTTCATTTGGGTGTCCAAAGGGAGAATCTGAGTATCAAAGTCCACCTGGGTTCCGGTAAGTCCTCGTACGACGAGGAGGAGTGGAACGATATCGCGATGAGCTTGATTGAGGATATCGAGCCAAGACTCGTAAATGAGTAGAACCATCCAGCTTGGGTGCGCTTGTGTGGGCGGAGTGTTGCGGATAGTGATGGTTCGCTATGGTTGTGTCTATAAGTCCCCCATGTCAAGCGTTACGTAAGGATGCGCGATGATCTACGGTTCCTTTGGCCTGGCGCGTTGGCCGGTTCGGTGTCTGGTCTTGCTGATCGCGATGGCGATGTTGGTTATTTGGTCGAGTAGGGCTGGAGCGCAGACGGAGGCGTTCGAAGACGGTAACCGGTGGGTTGTCGATCAGATCAATGCGGACGAGGCCTGGGATACGACGCAAGGCGAAGGAATCACAGTCGCCATCATTGACGATGGCATTGCTGCGCATCCAGTATTCGAGGGTATGGATATTCGCGACGGAGTTGACTCAACGGCTCCTGAGCGGTCCGCTCATAGTCGGGCCTCGTATCACGGCACGGCCCTTGCTGGAGCGTTGGTAGCGGTCGCCCCTAAGGTCACAATTCTCCCGATTGCAGTGTGGGCACCGGAAGAGATTGCACCGGGTATGAAGCCGAATCGTAATTCTCGTGCTTTTGCTGATGCGATTTATTATGCGGTGGAGGAGGGTGCCGATGTTATTAATATTTCGTCGGGGTTGAGTGGCGGCCCGAGGGAGCGGGAGCAGATGGCGTTGCAGTATGCCATGGATCAGGGTGTGGTTGTGGTGGCGGCTGGTGGGAATGATCCCGATGCGGCTGTGGGTGATCCTGCGAGGGAACCGGGTGTGGTTGTGGTGAGTGGTACGGGCCGTAATGGCGATTCGTGGTCCTCGTCGACGACGGGTCCTGAGGTTGTGGTGGCGGCTCCGGCGGATTATCGCCCGTGTTTGTTGACGCAGTCGGCGGAGGAGCGTCCGGATTGGGCTCCGGAGGCGACTGAAGAGGATTTGTATGAGGACTGTCAGGGGACGTCGTATGCTGCTCCGGCGGTGGCGGGTGCCGCGGCGTTGGTGAAGGCGTCTGACCCTAGCTTGACTGGTAATGACATTATTCAGCGTTTGATAGACACCGCCTCCGGCGTCGACGGCAGCCGTTCCGACGAGCTGGGGTATGGAGTTGTGGATGTTCAGGCTGCTATTGAGAGCGATATTAGTGGCGTGGAGTCCAACCCGTTGGGCTATCCCTTGGGCGAACAAGGGGCCAGCGAGGAGTATGCGGCGGAGGCTTTGGCAGACAACCGCCTCGTCGACACCCCCGAGGCCGACGACACTGCTCCGGAGTCTGATTCGGGTTCCGAAGGTGAGGAGTCTGCTGGTGCTGAGTCTGAAGCGGATAGTGGCCAATCGTTGGGGTTGTTGATAGGCGCTGCCGGTTTGGTGGTGCTTGGTGGCGTGATCGTGACGGTGGTGTTGGTGCGCCAGCAGCGCCGCAAACGCACCAGTCCTGGTCCTGTTGGAACCGGTGGGGCTCAGAACCCATTCGGGCCTCAGTAGCCACCTCTCCGTGTTCGACAGGGAAAGCTAGCAGATGGAGATCGGAGAGGGAGGACGCGATCCTAGTGCGCTGTCGTGGATCCAGCGTCGTTCGGGTTCGGGTACTACGACACCGTTACCGCTGGTTTAGCCAGCACGGGTGGCATTATGTTGTGGTGTTGGTTGGTGGTTAGTCGTCGTATTCTTCGGGGTTGAGGTAGACGTTGAAGTCGAAGTGGTCTTCAAAGAGTTGTAGGCGGCGTTTCCGACGGTTATCGGTTGTCTCGGAGTCGTCATCGCTGTCGTGAGCGGCTGTAGTGCTTCCTGCCGTTGTTGTGGCGGTGTTGCGGGGGAGGCGGTTGAATGGTTTTGGTCGGCCCTGCCGTGACCGCTTGTTTTTAGCGTCGTCATCGTCGGGCGTGGAGGTCTTACTGCTGGTGGCGTTGGGGGAGCGTCCCATCCCTCCCGGGGCTTGTGATCGGCTACCTCCGGAGGTGGAGCTGGTGGTTGATGTTGTTGATCCAGCGGGTCGTCCGCCTCCTGCCGCGCTGTTACTGCTACCAGGCGTGGTGGTGCTCGGGTTGGTGGAGGTGATGGTGGTGTCGGGTGTGCCGGGGACGGTGGGTCCGGCAGTGGGGGTGTTGGGTTGGATGGGGTTTCCGAATAGTCCGTATTGGGGTGTGGGTGCTCGGCTGGCGGCGAGTCCGGTGGCGGGGTCGGTGTCGAGGTTGTCGTAGGTGTCGGGGTTCCAGGCGACGAAGTCGTCGTCATCGTCGTCCCACGGTGCTGGGTCATTCTCAGTGAGGTTATTGGAACCGTCGTCATCAGCTGTCGCACCGCCGGGGTTAGCTCCCGACGTGGTGGGGTTGTTGATGGGTTCGCGTGTCGATGTGGCTTGTGAACCTTGCGGGGTCAAAGACACGTCATCGGGATCTAGACCGGGAGGTGGTGGGGGAGGGTCCATTTTGTCGAATCCGTCGCGGTAGACGGCGTAGACGTCGGCGAGGTCGGAGACGATTTCGGCGAATTGGTCGAATCGTTCTGATTTGTAGGCTTCGTAGCGTGCTTTTTCTTTGGATTGTTTGAAGCCGTCTTTGGAGAGGAAGTTTTCTCCGTGGTGGTGTTCGCACCACTCGTCAAACGTTAGGTTGTAGGCGGGATTAAGGCCGAACTCGCCGTATTCACCGACCTGTTTAACACGCGACCAGGCATCCTCTAGTGCACGTTGTGGTTCCGAAAGGTAGCTACGTCCGATTGATTTAAACTCTGAACCGTGCGTATCCAGGTATTCTTTGAGTTCGAATAGTTTGGCGGCGAAGCGTTCGGCTGCGGGGCCGGTCCAGAAGTGCATGAGGGTGTCGGTTTGTTGTTTTGATTCGTTGCCGAGGGCTTCGACTCCGTCACCTTTGTGCGTGTAGAAGTTTTCGGCGTGGGCGAGTGAGTCGGGGTCGGAGGTTGAGAATTGTTCCCAGAGTTGTTCGTGGGTGAAGTTGTAGCGGTAGTAGTCGAATCCACGACCCTCGCTGGACATAGCCGCTCAATCCTTCCTAAAGGGTTAGTCGAATTCGTCCATGATGCCTTTGAGCTTGGCATTCGCATTGTCGTCAGCGTCGATATAGCGGTCTCGGGCTGCGTCGGCCCGTGCGACGGTTTGGTGACCGGCTTCTTTGATCTGCTTGAGTTGTGCGGCGCGTGGCTCGTAAACGTTTTTGAAGAATGAGTCTCGGACATCCAGAGCGTCTTCAAAGTCCCCGAAAGCGGGGTCGTCGCCGCGATGCTGCACCGTCGTTTCGATGTAGCCGTTTCCGTTTGAATCGAACTTTGGGCCTTCGTAGGAGTTGCCTGAATCCATCTTCGAGATGATTTCCACGAACTCGTCGAGTGAGCTTCCGAGTTTGAGTGAGAACTCGTCGAGCGCGTCTTCGTCGAAGTTGATAATGCGTTCGCCGCCGTAGTAGATGGCGACGCCTTGGGAAGTGCGGGACGGGCGGATTTCGATTCCACCGGGCAAGGTGACGCTCGAACCGGATTCAGGGGCAAAGCTCTCGGGTTGGTCGGTCATTTCAAATCCTTGGGGGAGTTGGACTTGTTTAGTTACGTACAAAGCAGTGAACGATTTGTTACTTCATAGTTGCATACGTTAGCAACCGGTGTATGAAGGGGACAGTGCTATGAAACGCTGGGCCACACCGGAAGGTCCGGGGAGCGGCGTGGGATGGCATGGCTGGGTGCTGGTGGCCCAAGCGAAGCACTTCAGCAGTTGTGGAGCGCAGTTTGTTGGTAATAAAGAAGCAATAGTTTCTCTGGGGGCGATGGTCTCGAGGTGAGCCGGAAGTTGAAAATTCACTCGGACTCCTGTTCTGAGGATCGCAATACATGCGAAGATTGGAAGGAGATAAAAGTGATGGGTTGTGGAGGTTGAACATCGATGGACCGACGTCGTGACAAGAAGACGGCGAATCCTAAGGATGAGGCTAAGCCGTTTTTGGAACCGAACACGTCGATCGATGACCCACCCCGTGACTGGCGCAAGGTTGGGGCCATGGCTGGTGCATGGATTGTGGCGCTGGGAATGGGCGCTTGGCTAGGTCCGGCAGTAGCGCAAGGCGGCGCGGATGGTGAGGACGAGGTAGCGCTTAAGGATCAAGCCCCTGCGTCTGAAAAAGTTGCGGCAGACCGATATTTGCAGCATGGGTCAAAGGGAAACGAAGAATATGTTGCCATTTGTGACGGAGCAGATCCAGAAGTCGGTATCGCTACCTTGAAATCTCTGCGTGACGACTTTGAATCTGATACTGGTAAAGCGGGCCAAGTCGATATTCGACCGGTTGACTCCTACGAAGAGAATGGCCTATATACCGTGGTTCGGGACTTGTTTTTCCAGAACGACTCTCGTCAGCATTATCGCTTGCAGGTATCAGTGCTGAAGCAGGGCAATGGGTTCTGCGTTAGTAATGCTGTCTTCGTGGATGATGGCGGTACTGAATCCGAGTCTGAGGGCGGGTCGGTGACACCAGAGCAGCTGGCAATAGAATTCGTCAACCAGATCCGTAAACATAATGATCCTATAGCCGCTCGAGAGATGCAATGCGTTGAATCTTCTGGTGATGATCCGCAGAAGGTTGTCGAAGCCATACAGGAGATCACTTCTAGCGGCTATGACTCTGGTAGGACAGGTTCCAACGGTTCCGCCGAACTTGAGGAGGACGTGGTATCTGTTCCTCTGAAAATTACCTTCCAAAACGATAACGGTGCAGATTCTTTGCAGGTAAACCTCACCGTTGATGTCAACGTTACTGGCGATAGCTGCGTATCCAACTTTACGACAGGCGACGAACTGGAACCTTGGATGCCAACGTCATCAGAAGATGACGATTGAGTATTCACTACCCCAGCTCGGCCCCGACCTGTTCCATAAACGGGATTGGATCAACTGCGCCTGACGCACTGCCGTCATCATTGACATGCACTTCATAGTGCAAGTGAGGTCCAGACGAGTTACCGGACGAGCCAACGATCCCGATCTGTTCCCCTGCCTTGACGTATTGTCCAGGCTTAACGTACGGCTCTTCTTTCATGTGGCAATAGCGCGTAATGTATCCGGCAGCGTGTTGTATATCGACATACCATCCGCAGCCTAGAATCGCGGGTGATCCGTCGACGTCGCAAGAGTATGGATCTCCGGCTCCTGTATAGGCATTACACAGCACTTTGATCACGCGACCGCTGGCTGCCGCGTAGATCGGTGTACCGGGATCGGCCATGATATCGACCCCGTGGTGGTCGGGCCGGGTCATCGTGCGGAAGCTCGAACTGACCGGTTCGCCGGGGACCGGGGATGTCCAGCCCAGTGCGGAAATATCACCTGGACCAGCGCATTCACCCAAATTGACCGATACACCGGAGACTCGTCCGCCACCGCCGGTCAGTACGTTGACGATCTCGCCTGCCTTGGTTTCGTGCTTGGCATATGCGCCTGGAAAGGCGGAACGCTGGACGGCCTGCGCCGCTTCCGTGAGTGGGAGCGCTTCCCATCCGTCGATCGTCTGCAGCTTTTCGTAGAACTTGGTCGAAGCATAGACCGGATCCATGATCTCTTCGGGCGTTCCCCATCCAGTGCTGGGTCGCTGTTGAAAAAGTCCGAGTGAGTCGTGGTCGTTGTCGTCTCCGAGGTGCCCGAGGTTGGTAATACGCGATTCCTGCATCGCGGTGGCCACGGCTACGACCCAGCCGCGTGCCGGTATATCCATTTCCTGTCCTACCGACACGATGATGGCGGCATTCTGAACCTGTTCGGATGAATAAGGTGGGACTGGCGGAAACTCGTCGTCGGGATCGACCTCGACGTCGTTGCCACAACCGGCCCAGTAAGCCTCGTAGTTATTACCGTCGTCGTCATCGCCACTAAATACTTGGACAAAGGTGAAGACGACCCCAATACAACACACCGCGACCACGGAGACGAGCCCGATCAGTAGGCGCTTCCACCTTCGAACGGGCTTGTCGAAACGTTGAGCTCCCAACGTCATGCCGGAGTCCAATCGAGTTCGACGATTACCGGACTCTTCCCGTACGCCTCTTCATCCTCCGAGACGGTGAGGTGAATTGTTCCCTCTCCAAGCTCCACATCCACTTGATCCTCATTGATAATCGGATCCCCTTGCACGTCGTCGGCGGGAACCGCCTCGAGGTCAACGGTTTCCAACGACTCGTGAATGTACTCGGTGAGAAACGGTTCCAATTCCTGGAGCCAGACGTCCTGGCGCTTACCTTCGACGTCCAAATAGGCCTCTACGAACTCCATGGCGAAATCGACCGCCTCCGGAGACAGTTCTGGATCGGTGGTCTCTTCGAATACGACGTCGCCGTCGTCCATCGGTTCGTTAGGGGCGGATTCGTTCGATTGCTCGGCGTCCGAACCGGTCACCTGATCATCGTGGCGCATGGGCCCGGAGACGCGTTGCTCGACGAAGACCAGTACGAGGCCCACCGCCAGCAGAATCATGATCACTATGCCGAAGCGGCTGAACGCCAGTTTCCCCAGCCATCTCATGACCATCATCAACGACCACCCCCTGGACGGTAAACATCGCCACCGAACGACTGAACCGGTTGCTGTCCCGGAGCGTAACCGCCGTGTGCCTCCTGGCGTGGAGTTGAGGCTTGATCGGAGACCGAACCGGTGTCCGGGCGAGTTTCGGGGCGGCGTTGCGCCTGTTCGCGACGCATCTGACTGATGTTGGTATTCGTGTCCTGAATGCTTTGCGTTTGCTTACGGGCATTGGAGTCACGTTCGTTGTTCGAGTCATTGCGCGCGAGCAGGGAATCGGTGGCCGATTGGCTGCCCTGCATGGAAGCGAGCCTTCGGAACGGTCGCAAGAGCATCCACGCTGATACCCCGACCAATCCGATCAGGACGATCTGCAGCCAAGAGGGCAAATTGGCTCCCAAGATCAGGGATGCGGCGTATAGATACACCACGGCGGCCACCGCAAAGACCATCACGTTGATGATCGAAGCAAGCACGATGTTCACCAGCCGTTTGAACGGACCGCCTGCAGGTCTGAGCAAGGCGACCGTACCGATGATCGGCAAGGCGATGATCGCGAAGCGAACCACCATGAATCCCAGGATGATCAACAGCGAAGACGTCAAGTCGAAGAGGGAGAAGAACAACGCGGTAACGAGTGCCAGCAAGGCGGTGCCGGCGCGCTCCCATGCACGCTCACCGACCAAAGCGGCGTGCGCTTCGGGGTCTTCGCGTTCGATTTGAGCGGCTAGGTTGCGCCAGGTCTTTTGTTTCTCCTCGAAGATCTCCGCTCGGTTAGCGGGGTCTTCCTCAGCGCGCTCGTTCTCGTTCCACGTCAATGCCTGCGCCCAGTACAGTGCGGGACCGTATTTGTAGGCGGTGTTGGCATCGGTGACAACCGGGTTGCCGTCTTCGTCCTCGTCGTCGGTGGGGGTGAATTCAGTTCCTTGACCGAGCATGGCACGCAGCCAGTTTTCGTAGAGGACTTTGTCCACGACCATGTCGGAAGCCTTGACCGCACCGCCACGAGTGTCGATGCAGTCATCCGGGTTGTACTCTTTGATCTCTTCGTACTCGTCTTGGTCGGCACCCGGGGCCTCGATACACCCTTCCGCGCCTTCGTCGGGGAGCATGTTGGTGGAGACGTTCAGTCCCATGGTCAGCCCCTTGTCGGCCCAACCGGACGCCTGCGTCGGCCACTGTGCGACCGCGATGACGAGCACCATGATCAGCGCCGCCCACGACGCGGTCGTGACCGCGTTGCTCATCTCCGCCTGACGCGAGCGCCACAGCAGGTACAGCCCCACGATGGCGAGCGTGATGGCTCCGAATACGGAGAACACGCGGGTGTAGACGGCGTTGGTTCCGGTTTCGAGGAATTCGTCTGACCAGCTCCACATGGTTCCGGGCTCCCAGGCGTATTGCCGCATGGAGTTGGAGGCTCCGGTGGTGGCGGTGGCGAGGTTGAACTGTAGGTTGGCGACGGCGTTGGCGGAGTCGGCTCCGTTGGGGAGGCTGAGGGCGTCGACGCAGGATCCGGCGACGCTGGGTGCCTTGGAGCCGTACATCGGTAGTTGGTAACCGGCGTACCCGTAGGAGGTGTACATGCCGATGCCTTCGTCTTTGTCACTGTCGAGGGTGGGTTCGGCGAACCATCCGGCCATGCCGCTGTCGGGGCTGGAGGGGGTGGGTTCTTCGGCGCATTCGACTTCGGGGGCGTCGGGTAGGTTGTCGATGCAGTTAAACCATTCGTTGTGCCATTCCCAGTCGGTACAGGAGTTGGTTTGTTGTGGGGTGACGTCGGATCCGTCTTCGTCGCCGGGGCTTTCCTCTTCCTGTGGGGTTGGTTCGTCGTCTTCGTTCGGGTCGGTGGTTCCGTCGTCGCCGTCGTTGGGCGGTGGGGTTTCTTCTTCGTCGTCGTTTTGCTGCTGTTGTTGCTGTAGATAAGGGTTTTCTGAGTCGTTCCAGCCTTCTCCGTCTTGTCCTGTGTCATTTATAGGACTAAACTGATATGTGCGGCCCTGTTTGCTCGTATCTGAATAGCGAGGCTGAGTGTTTTCGGGCAACGTGTTTTCAGGGGGGAGTACGAGCGAGGACTCAGGGCCGTCCATTATGTCTTGGGTGAAGCTGACATAGCGGGTCTCTTGTGGACTGGCGCTTGTGGATTCATCGGAAAAAGTAAAAGCCTTAGCAGCCGCTAGAGGTACGAACACCAGAAGAACCAATAGCAAGGCCGCCAAGGCAAATGACGGCCAGGTTGGTCGCATTCCCCCCGGAAAGGATTCTTCATAGCGCTTAAACCCTTGACCAACCCGGCTGGGTACCATCTTGGCACAATTTGAAGTGACGCCGCAATCAACACGCCGGGATTCGTCTACGTACGTCGTGCCGCGTGTTGTCCGTCCACGGCGTGCTTTAGCCGGTTGTTGCCGGGAAAAGGCCTGCTTAAGCACTGGAAGAACCCGTTTCATGCGCGATTTCCTCCCGAGCTCGGATTGGAATTGTGTCCAGTTTCACCCTTTTTGGGGTTAAATGAGGTATTCTCGGGAGATCGCGTGGGGCGCATGCTGTTCTGCTTGGTGCGCGGTGGCAGCCCCATCTCAATAGATCTGTCCACAGTAGCCCCATCGCTCTTCTGTGACGGTGGCTCACGACGGACCTCCGAACTGTCCTCAATGGCCCCATCAGAGTCCTCCGACTCGGATTCGCTCCCCTCGCGGTCGGAGGAACGCCGTAGATCGGCCCGATCCCGTCGGCGCAGCTCGGCATCCAACTCGGCGTCGGCTTCCTTCTCGAGCTCCTCCAAGACGTTCGTCCCGTCATAGCCGGGCGTGGAATCGGGATTCGGAGAGTCGCCGCCCTGAGTTTGCTCCTCGCGCTCCCGAGCGGCGGCATCGGAACGCACTCGCCCATCGGCGGCACGCTGCGGTCCATCGTCGCGCCCCTTGCCGTTCTTCTGGTTCCGACTTCCCGGAGTGGTGTCGAGGTAGTCGAGAAGCCCACGCACCCAACTGAAATCAGCCCGGATGCGCTGCACTCGCCCGTCTACGTCCCGCATCAGAAACTCACGATACGGCAAGCGACTGGATTTGTCAGCATCAATGGAACTGAGCGACGCCAAGACGTCCTCGTAGCCCACACCGGTCGGAACCCGCAACATCCGCAGGGCATCGGCCGCCACCTCGGCGTCTTCGGCGATACGACCGACGAACACGTTCGACACGAGGTTCTGGACGTCCAGACTCAAAATGTCATTGGGGTTCTGACTCGCCACCAAGGCCGACAGGTTCCACTTACGCGAATCCCGCGCCAGACGCACCAAGAACGAACGCCCCGAACGCCAACCCTCCATGAAGTGAGCCTCGTCCAGCCCCACGAGCTTTCGGCGATTGATATCGGTCCCGTACGCCCGCCGCACGGCCAAACGGTGCGCGGTGTGCAGCATCGGCAGGGCCAACGCCTCTTCGGCGCTCCAGTATTCGCGTTCGATGCCGAGATCAGGCAGACGCAGACCCGACATGGTGATCACCGTCAGAGCGGTGTCGTCGTCCAAAGCCCCCTCGGCGGGATTGCCGAAGAACAGCTTCGCCAACGGCATCTCGGCGGTGTCCAACAACAACGCCGCCAACTCGGCACCGTCGTCGCGGCGCTCGCCCTCGGCGTCTTGCAAGCATTCCACAATGTCTTCCAGCGCGCTGTCCTCCTCCGCCGGAACGTAGCGCGCCGCGTGACGCAACAGCCGCGCCGTGGACGCCTCCCGCGCCACCTGCGGCGGCAGCAGCATGGAACAGATGTCCTGCACCAACATGCGGCGCTCACTCCGAGCCCCCGAAACGGCGATCTCGTACTCCCGGTCGCCCTCGGCGGTGTCGGGATAGTGATCGCGGTTCGGGCTGGGAATCAACGCGTACGGGGCCAACGTCCCGTACTCCGAACCCGTCAGGTTCAACACCCGGCTGTAGGGCTTCATCTCCGGCATCTCGCACAGCTCCGCCAAGGGACCCGACGGATCGAGCAGCGTCACCTGCACCCCACGCCGTGCGGCGAGATAGCCCAACGCGCCCATCATGGTCGACTTACCACCACCGGGTTCGGCCACGAACACGCTCAGGCCCGACTTCTCCCGCACCTCCGTAGCGAAATGCAGGTCAAGAAACACCGGTCGGCGGCTCGTGCCACTGGTATTACCGATCAGATCCCCACGATGATCACCGATCGCACTGCCCGCCTGCGGAAGACCCGCCGCGAAGAGCTTCACCGGCATCCGACGTACATAACCCGTCGACGCCAACGGCTCCCCCGGGATGAACTCCCGAGCCAGCCAATCCTGATTCTTCGGATGCTGCACGCTAATGCGCATGTCGCGCTGATAGGTCTGAATCAACGTCCGCGCGCGCTCCAGGCACTCCTCCTTCGTGGGAGCCGAAACGGCGATGCGGTGCCAACCGTGCGCACGGGCCGCCTCAATAGGCAGTCCCGTGGTCATCTCGTCTCCCACCACGAGCGCCCGCTCAGCCAGACGCTGCAACTCCGGAGGCGCATCGAGAGCATGCTCGTCATAGTCGTGCTGCTGGGAGCGAATCAGACGCAGGCGGTGGTCGAGATCCTTGAACGCCTCGCCCGCCCCGAGAATGTCGACCCGGCTACTGATCTCCAACGGCCAAGGACAGCGCTCGTGGAAATGCAGCCACGGCTCATGCCGCTGCGGAATCTCCAGCTCCTCCATACGACCGACCGTGACGATGGCGGTGTGAGTCTCTTCGCCGGTGAGGCGATTGACCAGCTTGACCGACGAGCCGTACGGAGAACGGTAGCGTTCGATCTGCTCGGTCAGCGCCAGAGTATCGCCGATCTCCCAATCGGAGCCGAGCCCGGACAGGTGCGCCGGAGGCTCCATACCCAACGCCACCGAACGGTAGATCAACCACTCGATCTGCTGCGTGGACGCACGACGGGCACGCACCCCGAACGACCCCAGGATCTCGTCGAACTGCTGGCAGCGTTTCTCGACGCGCTCGCGTTCGCCCAAGGTGCTGCTGCGTCCGAACATACGCGACAGCTTGTCGCCCCACTGTTCGAAAAGACTACGGCGAGCAAAGGTAATACCGAGGTAGGTCTCGCCTTCCGAATGGCTCAACGAATGCAGATGCTGTTGGGCGGCGACCAGGTGATCGCCCCAGGACGTTCCGCCCGGCACGCCCGGCAGTGGCGTCGGCGTGTTCTCATCGACCGTGCGCGCCCAGTCGGCGGCCGGGAACGGGCGGGTGGTGCGGCGCAGATGCAGGCGCATCCCCGCCAAAGACGCGTACTGTTCAGCGATGGCGGTGATGAGCGCTTCGCGTTCCAAATCGGGGCGGAACGACCAACGCACCCCCGGAATCACATACCATGCCGTCACCGTTTGCGGAGTGAACACCACGTGCCCCGAGATCTCGGTCAGAGACAGCTCACGGTTCGGCGGTCGCTCGGAATCACGCTCGATCGGACGCGTGGCACGACGCGGCTTGGGTTGCTTTTCCTTGTCCTTTCGCTTGCGTTGCGACTTCGTCGCATCGTCGGTCTGCTCGACGGGAACCAGATCCGACGACGGATCGGCGGCGGGCGGCGGGACGGCCGACGCCTCCGTTTGGCTCACATGCGGCGGACGCGGCTGTGCGTTCACTTGGTTATCGGTGACCGCTCGCAAGCGCTCTTCCACATCCGGGGGAAGCCCCCGATTCGCCTGTGGATAATTCACAATGTGCCCTGGGGAAAAATGCCCGTCCTGTGGATAACCGCCACTGGCCGAAGCCGAGTTATCCACAGGATGTGGCGGAGTCGGAGCCCAATTCGCATCAGCTCCACTTCCGGCACGTCTGTCTGAAACCCCGTTATTAACGCTGGTAGAAGCCGTGGGATCGCTCGGCGGCGGGGTGGTGTGACCAGACTGGGCGGGCATGCCCGAATTGTCCGCTGAGTTATCCACAGGGTGAGATACGACCTGTGGATAACTTGGCTGAGTCTGTGGATAACTTTTGCCATCCTGTGGATAACCCTGTGGAGAACTCGATCGACCCGAGTCCCTATCCCCACGTGTAACCCCACGATTCTGTGATCGTTCAGGCACTGACTGTGATGTTTGTTTCGCGGCTTCAGGGGGCGGCTGCTCGGCCCGAAACACCGCATCCACCAACGCCGTCGTATCGTCCAACTGATCCAAGGCCTTCGGCTGGCGGGCGCGTTCGCGCTCGCGAACCTTGGCGGGAGGGCGGGGAGCCGAGAACTTGGCGACCGGCGCGGCGGTACCCGGATCGCCGGAGCGGTCAGCCCTTTCGGAGTCGGCGGATGCCGAGCCGTGGCCGGCGGCAGGACTCTGGTCGTCACTCATCGGGCACTCCCATTAGGTTGACTGACAATATTTCTTCCCCGAAGATCACGTTGCGTACGCACATGCGCCCGGTTGGCCATGGGCGACGCCTGGAGCGGATGTCGCCGCCGACGTTGTCGTTGCCTATGCGCTTCCAGGTGTTCGGCGGCCACGGACGGTTCCACCACCAAGGGCCGCAGTCGTACCTTGCGGGCGGTGAACGAGGGCAGGGGAGTCGTTTCGGCGGCGTCGCGGGAGCGTCGCCAGTCGGTCAGGGCGGTGCGAATGACCGCACGGGCAGGGCGGTCGGAGTCGACGAACTTGAAGATCACCGAGGTGGCAACGAGGGAGAGGGCGATCTCGATGGACGGGAACAGGTCGACCGTGCCGGTGATCAGCCAGCGCAGAAGCATCAAGGTGGCCAGAAGCAGCGCGAAGACCCCGTACTGGGCGTACGGGAGATGGAACGGGAGGGTGTATCCCGGCGGCCCGAGGTAGAGCAGTCGGGCGCGATAAATGTCGTCATCGGTGCGCAGCTTCATCGCGGGGGTGGTTCCTCCATTCTGGATGTCGGTCACGTTATCGGCGAATGTCGGGCATTGTGGAGAGGTTGGTCCGCGTTTTCCTGGGCGGGCGACACGCGAGGCGATCAGCCGCCCCGAGTGGCCCCCGAATGCTTAATGACAATCATTTCCATACCGTAACCGGCTTCGAGGGTCGCGGTACGGCCTACTCGCCGGATTCATCGCCGCCTTCGGTGAACATGACATCCACAAGAGACCCACCGAAGGCGATCAACAACCCGGCACCCGCAATGAAGGCAATGCCGAGGATCGCGATCGTGGAGGACGTAAGGACTCGGCTGACCTCACCTTTATTGGCGCGGGCGATGAAGATGATTCCCAGGATGGCAAGAAGGATCGGGGCGATCTTGGACAGGAAGAAGCCGATGATGCCGCTGGTATCGAGTTCGGCTTCTTCTCCGTCTTGTGCTAGCAGCTGGGCTTCGGTAGCCGCGAGCCACAGGGTCTCTTTCATCTGGCAGGTCCTGTTCCATGACATTGCTAGAGGAATACTTATGGGCACTCGCAATAGCGAAGAATGTTCAATTATGCTTTGTTTCCAAGTGCGGTTGACACCTTACTAACATCATAAGGCTCCCTCACTCGATAAGTCACCATCGTTGCCGACTAAAGCTGTGACACTGTCGCGTCTCGTAGTCACCTCGCTTGAAATTGTAGGCGTGTCGGCAATCCGACAACCGCCTGTCTCACAAGGCAAGAGAATGCCGTTCATATTACCGAGCGACGGGTGCTGTACTCGTCACAACACCATGGTATAGCGAAATGTCAATGGGCAAAAGTAGGCGTTGGGCGGGAGTGCTGTCCTCCTGGTAAGGACCTCGACCTCGGTTCCCTGCGTATGTGAGTGGTCGATGGTTCAGGGTGCGACAATCACGGTTTGGGGCTGGGAGGTAGCGGCGTGATGAGGCGACATTGTTTGGGGTGCGTTGCGAATTAGGGCTCAGCTATGTGGATTCAGCGACCGAAGACGTTTAGATTGATTGTCTAATGCTGGGGCACAAAGGGTTCTTTCGTGTCCCCGGCGTATGTGGTTTGCAGGAGTATGCAACCATGTAGTAACAAATAGTTCGTCAACGTGTACGTTATAGAGCCAAGTCCAAGTGCCCCCTAGGATTTGATATGACCGATCACCCCGAAGATTACGACCCCAATTTTGACGAGGGAGTCACCCTGCCGGGTGGGCTGACCATTGTTCCGTCCCGGACCTCCAAAGGAGTCGCGTTCTACCAAAACGGCGAGCGCATCATCCACTTTGATGAGGATGCCCTCGACGAATTCGCCTTGCGTTTCGACAGCTCGCTTACCGAGTTTCTCGAAATCATCTCCAAGATGGATTCGGGTAATTCTTATGAGGGTCCAAAGTTCGACTCCAACGGAAACGGCTATGTCGAAACAATGGTTCGACACCGTGGCGACGATCCCGCCTTCGGCGACTTCGATGATGCGATTGACGTCCGTAATTCGATCCACAACAACGTTTACCAGCCACGTTCGGCACAACTAAAGCAGATCAGCCAGGCGGGTGGCGAGACCATATCGCAGGCGGAGACGGCTCGCGATCGGTATATCGACGCCGACGACAGTGCTAACGCCAAGCTCAAGAGCGTTATGGACGAATTCGATTAACACTCTGGGAAGGAGCTGCTCCGATGTCTGGTGAAGATCGTGGATTTGACCATTATCGTTACAACTTCACCCATGAAGAGTTGTGGGAACAGTTCGCCACCTCCGACCCTGACTCGCTTGCCTTTGCGGGTGACTTTTACGCCCATAAAGGTGAAGGTCTTGAAGCGTTGGCAAACGAATCCAAACACCACACCGATAATCTCATGGACTTCTGGACGGGACCGGCAGCCGACCGGTTCGCGGCCAAGGTTTATGAGCTGAAGGATTACCTGGAAGAACAAGGCCTCGATCTTAAACTTATAGGTCGACGACAGTTTGCCGAGTCTCGTAAGGCTCTGGAGCAAGCGTGGGATCAGGTTAAGCAGGAAGGCGACTACGGTGAGTTTGGGTTGAATCCGGCCTACAACCTGACGTTTGACGAGTGGTGCGAATACCATCATGGGGAGAATTTCCTTTCCAAGGACGGTTTCAAGCAGTCCAAGGAAAAGGCACGCTATGAGGCGTATAAAGCCGAACGTTTCGACCAGTTCGCTCAGGTCGTCGCTGATCTAGCCGATACTTATGCTCAATCACGCGAACAATTCGATAATTTGCCACCTCCGCCGCCTCCTCCGGGGCTGAACGACGATGGAAATTTGTCGCCGCAGGGGTCGGGGGTGACCGCTTCGCGTCAACCGATCACCGAATCGACACCAGACCAAACACCGCATACTTCTGAGGGGTATGGTACTCCTGATGATAGTGTGTCTCAAAGTAATCCGCTCCCGTGGGATGAGGATGACGGTGATGAGTTTGTAGCCTGGGAGCCGGATAGTTACGACGATCTGGACACCGGCCCGGGAGCCGGGCTTGCCTCCAACCGTGCCCCTGTGCCACAACAAGGATTGTTCGGTAACACCATCACCCCACATGCGCCAACCGGATCGGTAGGGGCCACTCTTCCGACCGGGACCGATACCCCCACGGCGAATACTGCGGCCACTCAACCGGCTGGTAACGGCTCGTCTAACAGCCGCTCCGGCCCCGGCGGAACAACACGCACCACCGGAGGTATACCAGGAAATCAAAGCACCCCCTCCGGTCGAACACAACCACCTGGTGGAATGGGGCGCACGCCTACCACCGGAGGCGGTAAGACACTCTCCCCGGACACTTCGGAGGATAAGGACCCGCGGTCACGTCGAGGACGCCCGAAACCGTTCAACCGTCTTCCCCGAGACACTAGTGCCACGACAACGGCTGGCAGCACAACGGCCACTCACGACAGCGACGACGGCTCCGAAGCAACCGATAACCGGAGAAAACGCCGCCTACAACTGTTTGAAGACCACTTTGACTTCAACGTCTACCTCAACCCTGAGGAATACGACGACTAAACACCAACCAACACCAATACGACACGATGTCACCAGCGCTGGCTCGAGCAGTGGGAACGGAGTCGAAATAACCAAACGATGCTGGCCCCACCACAGCGCGGCTAGGTGGCGTCCACTCACCCCGGCTGACGCCCTTCGAGCCAACAGAGTAGTGGCTACTGGGGTCTCTGAGCCTCACCGGTTCTAACAGGGCTAGAACCGGGACGGTTGCGGTGTTGCCGGCGCACCAACACCACCGTAACGATCACCCCGCCAAGTACCACCAAACCGGCAGCGCCCACCAACAACGCCAATGACTGGCTACCGGCCGACTCAGATCCACCAGTAGAGTCCACATCGTCAGAACCTGAATCCGACTCCGGAGTAGCTTCATTGTCGGGCTCAGGAGCATCGACTAGGGGGCTGTCCGCCAACGCCTCAGCCGCATATTCCTCACTGGCCCCTTGCTCCCCCAAAGGATAGCCCAACGGGTTGGACTCCATGCCACTAATATCACTCTCAATAGCAGCCTGAACATCAACAATGCCAAAACCCAGCTCTTCGGAGCGCTTACTATCGGCACCGGATGCGGTGTCTATCAAACGTTGAATAATATCGTTTCCCGTCAGGCTCGGATCCGACGATTTCACCAATGCCGCAGCACCTGCTACAGCAGGCGTTGCGAGAGAAGTACCCTCGCAGTCTTCGTATAGATCCTCCGCAGTGACTTCCGGGGCCCAGTCTGAACGTTCCTCAAACGATTGAGATGTCAGGCAAGTGCGGGCCGCCGCCGGTGCCGCAAGATCCACTTCCGGGCCCGTGGTGGAATACTGCCAGGGCTCGCTGTTGCGGTTGGAACCGCTGACGGTGACCACTCCCGGAGCGGCAGCAGGTTCGGGGACTGCCATGCCGGGGTCGTTTCCAGCGGCAGCGACCACTACGACGCCCTGGTCCATTGCGTATTGCAGGGCTTTACGTTCCCGTTCTTCCGGTCCTCCCGATAGGCCCGATGCCACCGCTATAACGTCGGCTCCTTCTTCCACTGCGTAATACAGTGCATCTCGAAACGAGCGCGAGTTTCGATTACCCGGCATCCCCAACAACGCATCTGAAGGGGTCCATACCGCTATGGGGAGAACGGTTACCTCAGGAGCTACAGCAAACAGAGCTCCCACCAAAAACGTTCCGTGATCGGCGGCACGCGTTCGCGCGGTGTAGTCCGGTGCGACGGCATCGATGCCGTCGCGGATGTCCTTGTTTTCAAAGAGTGGGTGCTGACCTAGTCCGTCGTCGATGACGGCGACCGTCGTGTCGGCACCTTTGGTGGTATTCCAGGCTTTGTCGGCGTTGATTTGGTCGACTACCCACCGGTTGCCGTCTTCGAATGGTGCTGTTTGCGCTGTTCCTTGACTGGACCACGCCATCAACATGACTAGTGTCAGCAGGGCAACCATGAGTCGAACCGCTCGGTTCGCTGTGCCAGGCGAATCGTTCATTTCTGGGTGTCCTTACACAACGTTCTGCATGGGGGACTGGTAAACACAACCATAGCGAATCGTCACTATCCGCAATCGTGCACGGTCGGTGTGAGGTCACGGCCAGGATCCCTGGGTGGGCTACAGGCATTGTGAACTGCGGTTCCGGAAGTAATCTCCGCGTTGAATTCCTAGCTGGTTCTCACGACGGCGATTGATGTACCCCAAACAGGCGGTGAGAGGGGAAGTGCGTCAGCTGAAGCGATCCCATGTACTGAAGGACAACAATAATCATTCATATTCGCAGGATAATTCATTGACAGGTGCCAGTTTTAATGGACTGTAGCAACCCGATATCGAAGGGTTGCAACGATCTTGTAGCGTAGCTATATGCCGAGATATTCAATTGTATCCCCCTTTATTTAGATTGTTATCAGAGGAGGCAAAGGACCGATGGGAAAAGTGTTCAAACTCGATCCTGAAGTCGCCGAGTCAACGTCATCGAATATCCGGGAGACCGTAGACGAGATGGAGGCGAGGTCCACCAGACTGGTGGCCGATGTCGCCTCCGAGATGACTGACCTTCCCAACGACCAATACTCTTTTCGTGACGGACTCGTGTCGGCATTGCATTTTTGGCAGAAACGGAGCAATGACTCCGGGGACCTATTGAATGATGCATGCGATTACATCGACACCCATGTAGAGCTGGCCCAACAAGCCGACGCCGACGCTGCGTCGGGCCTCATTGAAATCACCGATTCGATCGATCCGAACAACTTCACCTCAGACGACTACCGTGACGTTACGGGCGAAGAGCCCACCGGTTCGTCCAGCGGTGACGCTGTGGGCGGCGATCGCGTCGGTGAGAACGGGATGATGATTCAATGAGCGACATCAGTTGGGAGGGGTTCCTTGAAACCGACTTTGTGACGATGTTCGACAACATCGGCGGGATCCTGAAAGGTGCTGCAGCTGCGGCGGAAGAGATCGAGGACGAGGTCATCAAAGACCACGACATCCTGAAGGATGACGATAGTGAGGATTTCGCCGGTGATAACGCCGATGAGGTGCGCGCCTATGTGCGCCGGGTCGTTCAGGGGCATCTGGACGACGCCGAAGTCGTGCAGGCGATGATGAAGCTGGTGAACAAGGCGGCGGATGACTTCACCGACAAGCAAAAAGAGCTTCAGGATCTGATCGATCATGCGGACGTGGAAGGCCTGTATCCGACCGGAGGCACCGGGGAGGAGAGGTTCCAATTTAGAGAATCTGCCCTGGAACGTGACTCCGACGATGGTAATGGGTCGTCGATTCCGCTGCCGCTCAAGAATTTGGGAGCGATCCGTAGTGGCCTGTCATTCGAGTTCGCAGTGCTTATGGGCGAGGTGCGGACTCTTGACGATGAGTTGAGGGCGGATTTCAAAGCCCTCGACGATGATGTCTCGGACCTTCCGCCGTCGATTTCTGAGCCGGACTACACCAGCAAAAACCAGGAGTACCTGCAATCTGAGCTGGATGATCTTCTCAGCGAGGTGGAAGACGGCGACGCTTCACCCGCTGATGTGAACGACTGGTGGAAATCCATGACCGATAGCGACCAAGAATGGTTGGTTCAAAACCAACCGGAGGAGGTCGGTTCGCTGGATGGGGTCCCCACCGCTGACCGCGATACCGCAAATCGACGTTACATGGACCAGTGGCTGACGGATTTCAACCGAGACTATCCCAACATCGACGAGCGTATTGAGTATCTGGAAGAACAATTGCAGGAGATGGAGGACGACGGGAGCGCCTATAGCGATGCGACAAACTTCGCTGGAGGACTGCCGACTGCTCCTGAATATCAACCACTGGCTAATGAACTCGGCGAGTTGAAGGAAATGACTGAACGCAGGGATAACGTGGAATCTCTTAAGGATAGAATTGACGGCCCTGCGGGCACAGGGCAGGACTTCTATCTCCTCGGGCTTGACCCCGCTAACGACGGAAGAGCGATCGTGTCAGTCGGCAATCCGGACACCGCCGATTTCCGCGCAACCTACGTTCCTGGTACCGATTCAGACCTTGGAAACTTTGATACGTCCCTTGACCGCTCGGAGCGAATGTCACGTGATGCGAGCGACGTATCTGAGGGCGAAACTGCAGTCATTACGTGGATGGATTATGACGCTCCTGACGGAGTAGTCAACGCCGCGTCCAAGAGCTATGCGGAGGATGCCGCTCCGGCGTTGTCGTCATACTCTGCAGGTTTGGAAGCGACCAATGAGAGTAACGGGCATACCACGATGATTGGACATTCATATGGAACTACGGTAGTTGGTCATACTGCGGTGGAGGATAGTCTGGATACCGACAAGATCGTGGGAGTCGCCAGCCCTGGTATGGATTCCAAGCATGCCTCCGAACTTGGAGTTGGTGAAGAAAACGTCTTTACCACCACCGCAGAGGGCGACGCAATTCGGCTGACCACTGACGTCTATTCAGAAATCGGTGAAGCATTCGGGTTCGAAGCTCCTCCTGATGACTCGGACGGAGACAAATACAGAGCTAAGCACGGTGGCGTGAATCCGGTTCATGATGGCTACGGTGCAACCGAGTTCGCGAGCGATCCAATGGATTCCGATGGAAATAAGATTGATCCGGGATTTTTCACGCCAGTCAATAGCGAAGGGCGTGCCATTCATAGTGGTTACTGGGCGGAAGACAATGCTGCTCGAGACAATTTGGCATGGATAATCACAAACCAACCTGAGAAAGTGGCATAAAACAAGATGGTCACGTTTCATCATGCTCGGAGCCGTCGTCGGCACCAGCGCTTCATTTGTGCCACTGTCATTGTGGCAATTTTTCTTACCTTGGGGGCTTGCATGGATCCTAGCAAGAACGGAAGTAATAATTTGCCGGATCGGGACGTTGATCAGTCTACTGCCTGGGAACGAATGGAAGAGATTATGGCGGATTCAGTTTCCCAACTGCCAGATTTTCCAGGTTTCAAGCATCGGATGTTGTTCTACGGCGCATGCGATCAGAACGATGGAACTCTTTCAGAGGACTACGTCGGAATGGAGTTGGTATATCGCTTTGATGAATCTGCATCAGAAAGCGATCTTATTACGACAACCTACCACGAGGTATTGAAAGAATACTGGAACGATAAGGGTTTCGAGATTACCCGAGAATCAGAGTACGGCGACGGAAGCGACCGCACCATGGTTTCGAAACGACCAGATAAATTCACCTATGTATATAAGACGCGTCGGCTCGCCACTCTGACTATTACCTCGGGATGTGTCAAACGAGTAGACGACTGGAAATCCGAGTGCATACCTCCTCTCGGTGGCGTAAAGCCTGAGGATGACTACGCCTCCAAACACTGTATTGCTCCAGAAGATGGAACCGTTGAGTTATAGCAGCGGGCTGCGAGGGACGTGACATTCATAGTGGTTATTGGGGCGATGGCAACAAAGCACGTGAGAACCTTGCACTCATAATTACTGATCAGACAGGTGACGTTGCGACTCAATTGGAAGACAATGCAGAGTGACTCGAAACCAGTGAGCAAACGTAGTCTTCTCAAACTGTCTGCCATCGCAGTGGCAGCGTTCGTATTTATTCTGGGAGCATGCACAAACCCGACGCGTACTGAGGGTGAGAATAGGGTGAAGCGTGATATTGACGAGGCGAGCGCCTGGGAAGAACTGGAGAGATTGGCAGCGGAGATCGTCGAGGAACTGCCTGATTTTCCCGGTTTCGAAGTACGGACACTCGGCACCCTCGCCTGTGAACGCAGTGATGGACTCACCTCACAGGAATACGTTGTCATGGAGTTGTCCTACGAATTCAACAAGGCGGATTCGCGGAGTGAGCTTGTGCGTGAAACCTACCGATCAGTGCTAAAAGATTACTGGAACAAGCACGACATCGAGATTACTCGCGAAGACGATTTTCGCACCAATGACATCTACACTTTGGTTGCTAAGCATCCTGATGGATTCACTTACATTTACCGTGCATGGGGCACTTCATCGTTGCGAGTTACCTCAGGTTGCATCAAGAAGGTTGACGATTGGGATCCCGAATGTATCCCGCCTTTGGGTGGAGTCCAACCCGAAAATGACCGTATTACCACCGGTTGCCGTAACAAGGATCAGCCAGAGTCGTTGCCATCGCATTCACAAAACGAGACCGTTGACTGATGACAAGAGTTTCGTAGGTGGTTGAGTCTCATGGTAATAAGGTCAGTGAATAGTTCCGGCAAGTGCCCAATTGGCGGACCGGGTTTCGTAGCTGTGGTAATCACCGTATTTATGCTTGGTGGTTGTATGACGGACCCTTCGACTACTCCTGAGAGCCAAGGGCCGTACCATGATTTTGATCAGAGCGAGGCCTGGCAGCACTTGGAAAATGCGCTGGAAGAGACCTTTGTGTTGCTTCCTGATCTGCCTGAATCGTTTGAGTTCCGGTCATTGCTCATCTTCTCGGATTGCCGAAATGAAAATCATGTTCAATATAGGCTTGACTATGAATTTAAGCTGGAAGATTCACAGAAGAAGAAGGTTCGGCGTGAGTACTTCGACATTTTGCGGGATAAATGGGATGCCGCCGGTTTCGAGGTGCATGGCATCGAAGACCCCTCTGCTGACCCTGATGAAAAACGAAATATTCAAGGTCTTCGCAAGGACGATTTGGTGAATGTGTGGTTTCAAGTCTGGGGCAAAGTAGGCTTCACGGCGCAGACGCGGTGTATTGAGAAGGTGGACGACTGGAACCCATCCTGCCCAGAGCCGTTGCATCCGGTCGAACGCGATCCTGCATATAGCCGCTATTGCAAGGACTAGCCGTTTTTACGCTACGGGCACCAATAAAATTAGTGTGGGTTGATGAAATTACGTGCTTGCGACGCCGTGTAGGGGTCCTGTCGGGGCTGCCCACCTATCTGAGCCCCGACAGGACCGGGGTTCTCTCTCCCGCAGCGCCGGTTACCGGGCGAGAGAACCGGGAGTAAAGATCATGAACCGCAACGCGACGCACATTGGCGGACGTGTTGTTTCGGCGCGGGTTCGTTGGTTGGTGACGGGATCATTTGGGTCGCCACTTGTTGTGGCGTTGTCCGGGTAGACGGTGTCCTTTCGGTTGTGTCCGGTCGGGGTCGAGGTGTGGTGTCACCGTTTGGTGGAGTGTGTGGGCGAGTCGGTGGATCCATCCGGCGTCGGTGATGGTGTGTTGGAAGAGTCGGTCGTCGTAGAGCACGATGGTGGGTGTGAGTGGGTTGGTGCAGTTGGCCAACACGTCCGGAGGTCGGTACTCGACAATCACACTGTCGTCGTGCAGCTTGTCCGACAGGCTCTGAAAGTCACCGCTGCCCACGCCTGGCTCGTCTTCAGAGTTGGGATTGGTGTGGTTGGTGGTGAGGAACAGGAATACGTTGGAAGAGGCTACGTCGAGTCGTCCGTGGAATCGGTAGGACTCGTGGGTGATGGTGCCGAGGTTGAACGTCCCGATGGGGAGATAACGAACCGACATAAGCATTCACCGCCTCCGCCTGTGTCTGCGCTCTTACTTCTGTTTTCGTTCGTGTTGTTGCTGGCGGTCGGGTGTGTGTCTGTTGGTGTCTGTGTCGTGGTTGTGCTGGCATCGTCGCTTGTGGTTGTCTCTGTGTTGGTGTGTGTATTGGTGTTGGCGGGTTGGCGGTGTTTGGTTCGTGGTTGTCGTGTCGCGGTGGTGTTGTGGTTTGTCGGTGGCAGACCGCTTCGACTGCTTGGATGAGGCGGTCGGTGAGCGCGACCGATTCACGGCTGCCGTGTGGCACGAGGTGTTGTTGGGCGGGTCTGTCGGTCCAGGTGGGCGGGTGGCAGGCTTGGGCGTCCCACTGAATCGCACCCAACACCGTTGGCGTCCTGTCGGGGCCAATGGCAAGGAGGGTGGCTGATCTGAATGAGGCTTGCCGCACCTCGATGCGGTAGTCCCACCAATCGATCGTGGTCAACACCGGCCCATGAGTGGACTCGCTGCTCTCTACGTCCGTTGTTTCCGGTGGTGTCTCCGGGCTCGTCCAGGGGCGTTGCACCGGGATCTCTTGACGCTCATACACGGACGGCCGGGACGATGCCGAGCTTGACCCGGGTGTTCGCACGTGGGTATACGGGCGAGACAACGCAGTTCTGCGGTAGGTGGGCCACTGGTAGGTGGAGCGTTGTCTGCTCAATGGTTGGCTGGTGGGCCGGTGGTGGGTTTTGTGTTTTGTCTGGTGGGCGGGGCGCTGGTAGGCACTGCTGTAGTAGGTGACAGGTTGACTGACCGTGTTCCACCGCTCCAACCCCCGCGACGGGTGCGGCGACTTGGTAAGGTGGGAGGCTGCTCGTTTCGCTACCGTATGCCGCCCTTGCGATGAGCGGACCGTTGCTTGTCGGTCTCTCCTGTCGTGGCTGATGAGGGCAGCGTCGGTGGCATGGCGAGCCTCGGGACGGTAGTTGCCGACCGGCAGTGTGAGGGTATGTCCTTCGGCTGATTCACGATTGGCCGTGTCCGTCTCGGTCGCGCGGTGACGTCCTGAACTGTTGCCGTGCGAGTACTGTGACCACGGGTCTTGGTCGGGCCGGTTATGCTGGTGACCAATGTGGTTCTGGTGCGTGGTTGACCATCTGGTGCTGTCGGGCTCGACCGAATCGTTCTGTTGCGGTGTACGGTGATCGCCTCTCCCGTTCAACGGAACATGGTGACGGTGGGATTCACGACGATGCGATGTGTGTGAATCGAAACCAGGACAATAGGTGTTTGTTCTGGTGGTAGTGACACGTGGCCAACGACTGGTGCTTGTGGTGTCTTTCTGGGATGTTGTGGCGACGGCGGTGATGCCTGAACGCTTATCCCGGACTCGGTCGTGGACCAAGATCATTGGTACCGCCACTAGGTAGGCGATGAGAATGACCTCGTAGAGGGCGAACAGGTTGTGAGAGTCGATGTTCATTGCACCGCCTCCACATCACGACCGACCGACGGGTTCGGACTGGCATCTCGACCAGCTGGTGAGGTCGGTTCCCTGTCGTGGTCGGAGGATTCGGCCGGTGTCGTCGGTTCGATGTCTGGACAGACGCGAACCTGGTTGGTCTGTGCGGTAGCGGCGAGGCGCATGAACCAGGATTGGATTTCGTCAAGAATCGTCCAGTTGTTATGTGGACGGAGGCGAGTTCCGGACGTGTGGACGAGCGCGGCCAGTTTGCCGTCCACGGTGACCCATAGGGTTTGTCGTCCGAAGTGTTGAACAATGTCGACGCGGGAGCCTTCCCACGTCACAGTGCCTATCAGTTGAGGCATGTCGGTGATCTCCATTCTCCCCGGGGATCGGGGGATAGGTGAGAAACAAAGAGGCAGTCGAATTGAGCCGGCTCCACCAATCACCGCGTTTCCAGTCGAACCCCGCATTTCAACGACCTTTCCCGAAGCGAGTCCAGAAACACGATGAGTTCGCTAGGGCCCGCTTTGTGGGCATGACGGGATAGCCGCGTGTCCCTTCGAAGCGGCCACAACCGTCCGTTTTTGGACACACGTGGATTGGGAATTAGCTGGTATAAACGGTGATTGCGGTGAATATGCCGGTCAGGCGGCGGGTTAGTAGTAACTGACGCGCCCGGTGACACCGGCTCGTGACTGGAATTGAACGTGCGAATGCACTACCATGTGTGAGAACACGAGACCTCCTTTCGAGGTTTTGTAGTTGGGGGCGACTCGCCAGTCCGAAGTTGGTAGCTTGAAGCTGGCGAGTCGCTATCGTCGGCAAACTGGATGTCTGTCGAAGATCCTGGGCGACCATCGGGATCACCCAGCGATCGTTAGTGTCGCGTATTGCTAACGCAAAGTCAACAATCACAAACGCGTGTCGCGCAAACAAAAACCCGAGCCAGGTGTCAAATACCCGACCCGGGATCCCTGCGTTCGTTCGCAACGACCGTCGTATCCGACCTTTGTATCCATAGGGGCCGTTGCGAACAGCGTTGCTTAGCCGACGGTCCAGAGGGCGAACGCTCCTCCCGTCAACGCGAGGTAAACGCCGACGGTCACGGCGAGACTGTAGCGAATCAGCATGGTGTCTTCGCCCTTCTTACCGTCCCCCGCGATGGCGAGCGTCAGCAGAACGATCGGCATGGAGGCGAAGACCGTATGCCCGGCGGCGGAATTCTGCACGGCGGCGAACAGGAGCGGTTGACCGAGCTCCCCGCCGACGGAACTTTGCAGCGGCATCATCAAGGCGTTTCCGCCGACACCCGATCCGGTGAGATAGCCCGATGCCATTCCGAGCAGTACCGAAACGAACAGAAAACCCGTCACCGTCGTGACCGGTTGGGCCTCGCCGATCGTCTTCACCATCGAGCTGTACACCATCAACTGCGCCATGAACGTGAACCCCGCCAGCGCGGTAATCGGCTTCCACGCGCGTTTCCCCGCCTGGCGAGCCAAGGTCCGGTCCGGAGTCCCTCGAGCCAAAATCAGCACCGTTATCAACAGAGCCAGCCCTGGAGAGGCGAGAAGATTGAACGACACGTCGCCCGAGTCGATGGTCAAGGTGTCATGCGGGATGCCGAGGGACGGCAGGATACGGAGGAACGCCACGAGACCGAACATGATCGCGTAGGGCCGGACCGCGCTCCACGGTGGCAGTTGCAGCCGCCGTCGCCCGGAGAACAGGACCAGGCCGATCAACGTGGTGGAGACACCCGCACCGACACCCGCCAGTTCGACGACGCCGAAAGCGTTGATGCCCAACAGGGACGCCGAAAACACCGCACCCAGGAGCGCCCCCGAAGCGAGCGCCCCGATCCGCTTGCCCTTGGCCGCGACCATGACCGCCGTGAGGGCCCCGAACAAGGGGAACACTCCGGCGCTCACGACGGCCGTGGCCAGCGAGAGCTCGGTCGTGGGACGCCCGGCCAGCGATGAACCGATGATGGTCGCCAAGCCCAAAGTCCCCCACGGCATGATGTTCATACCCAGCAGTGACTGTTTGACGGCCGTCGATCGGTCGGTCATGGCCAACAAAAGCGGGACGGTCACCAGCAGAGAGACGCCGAAGCCGGTGAGCGACTCCAGTGCCGGAGCCACCGCCACGACGACGAGCGCCGATTTATGCGGCGGCGACATGGGAAGACCCTGAGTCCAGTCGATGAGCTGTTGATCAACGTGCCGCTGCGCCAGTTGCTGATTGAGGTAGAGCCCCGGGACGATGACCACTGCGGCGCTCAAGGTGATGATCCCGGCACCGGCCACCGCGTTTCCCCAGCCGTCCAACCCGGTCGCGAAGGTGGGAACGGCGACGATCAGGAGGGCGGTGAACGCCATCCCCAGCAAGGACGCCAGGTGTGCGGGTCGACGCAACACGGCCGTCAGTAGCAGAACGATGAGGAGGGGTGAAACCGCAGCCAGGGTCGTCATTTAGAGGGAGCTCTCCTTGCTTGAGCGAAAGTGGTCCAACCACTGATCATATTGCCTTTTACCCGCCTCGGCCGCAAGATGAGCGCCTTGTAGAACCTGTTTGATCTCGCCCGCCGTCATGCGGGGGCGTTGGAACCGCACTCCGTCCGCCAGCTCGTCGGCGTGGCGGGGGTCGACGGCGACGTGTGCGGCAAAGTAGACGCGACGGTCGGCGTCGTCGATTCCGAAGCGGTCCATGGCCGTCAGGATGTTTTTGAAGTGCGGGGCGACCCAGCTTTCGAACACCAGGAAACAGCCGTAAGCCTGCTGCGTGTAGGCGGGACGGGACAGCAGCATCGCATTGGTGTTGGAGGTGATCTTGGCGAACCACGGGTGTCCCTGCCGATAGTCGTAGAAGCCGTCCCAGCCGTTGTCGCTCGACTCGATGAGTCGCCGGAGCCAGAAGGTATGGAAGTTCTCCAAACGCCCCCGTCCGCACTCGTCCCAGAGGTTGGCGGCGACGACCGCCTTCTGACTGCCTTGCAGGCCGACGGTCAGGAGCGCGACCTCGTCGTCGACGATCTCATTGCGGATCGTCTCTCCCCGAAGGAACATTTCCAGGTGCTCCTGCGGGGCCTCGGTCGCCAGATAGTCGAACAAGGGATGGTCGACGCCCGGGTTGGTCTCGGCGAGATGTTCGAGGTGATCGGCGGCGTCCTCCTGCGTGTCGATCTCCGGTACGTCGGGAAACGGAAGCCATCGGCCGATATACTCGCGTTCCAAGCACACCTTGGCGGTGTGCATATGGACCTCGAGGTCGTCGTCGACCTCCGTGTGGGCGGGGCTGTCGCGGTAGCCGAAGAGGTTCGGGTAGATCTCGCCGAGCGTTTCATGGAGAAAGCGGCCGTGTTCGCGCTCGTCGCCCCGCAGACCGGCGAGGATGCTCTCACGCTCGTCATTGTCGGCGTGGAGGAACGCCTTCACTTCGTCGTCCCATCCGGTAAAGGTCGGTACGGGAGGAAAATAGTTTCCGTAGAGCCGTTCGACCTGCTCGGCCGACGGACTGGACAGCCGGTTCCCGAGCATCGATTTGGCCTGTTGTGCTGCCCCTTGGTCAAGTACACCGTCAGTTGTCATACTGTTCGTCTCCTCGTGATCGCACGTCGTTGTCAGGCAAAGAATTCAGGTATCCGGATTGCGGTCGACTCCTTCAGGGCACGATCGAGCACGAAACTCCCCACGGCGATGTCCAAAACCCCGAGCCCGAACGGAGAGAAAATGATCGGGCGATCTCCGGTAACGTCGTCGCGGCCGTTGAGAATGCCGCCCAGGGTTCCGTCGATGAAATCGCGCTTGCCGGTGATCTGCTCGGCGAGATGCGGAGAGGTGTTGGCCTTGAGACAGTGGTCCACGTCGTCGACGACGTTGGCCGCCTCCAACACCGTCTCGGGAGCCAAGTCTCGTAGGGAGACGTTCAAAACGACCTGTCCGGGACGGAAACGGTGCTCTGCGGGCACATAGGGAGTGCCGGCGGTGGTAGCGAAGACGACCAGGTCGGCCTCCAACGCCGTTTCCAAGTCCACCGAACGAGTCGGCCAACCGTAGCGATCCCGCTTGTCCTTGAGGAGTCGTTCCGCCCGATCGCCGTCGAGATCGTGACACATCAGCTCCGGAATATCGACGTTGGTGGCCGCCAAGTGGTCGAGCGTGGTGGAGGCGATGACCCCCGCCCCGACGACCGCGACGCTCCTGGCGACCGGCCCGCCGAGGGTTTCGGCCGCGAGCGCCGCCGACGCTCCGGTTCGGTGAGCGCTGATGTGTGCCGATTCCAGGCAGGCGAGCGGTCGGCCGGTGTCGTAGTCGTTGAGCACCAGCACGGCCGATGCCCGGGGAATCCCATGGGCGAGATTCCCCGGGAAGCTGGAAATCCACTTCATGCCGATCCGGTCGACGTCGCCTCCGAGATAGGCGGGCAGCGCGATGACGCGGCTGTCGGGTTTATCGGGAAACCGGAGAAAGTAGCTGTCGGGATTGACCGTCGCGCCGAGGTCGTGCACGCGGTACGTCTTTCGGACGTGGGAACCCACTCCGGTGAGGTCGTTTTCCAGGGTGGTCTTACAGACGGCACCGGGTACTATGTGGAATTCAGACACTGGTCGTCTCCTTGTCGATGAGGTCGGGATGGCGGGAGAGCCATTCGTGGGAGTAGACGGTGGGCAGATATTTTTCGCCCATGTCGGGGGAAATGGAGGCGATGCGGGCTCCCGGCGGAAAACGTCTTCCGTATTTGCGTATCGCGGCGAGGACCGTTCCGGTGGATCCCCCGGCAAGCAGACCGTAGGTTCGCGCCAGCCGGTGGCATTCGGCGATCGTGTCCGCTTCGGGTATGAGTACCTTGTCGAACGATTCGGCTTCGGAGTAGATCTCGGGCTTTCGGCTCGCCCCGAGACCCGGGATGTAGCGACGCTTCGGCGGTCCTCCGAACGTCACCGAGCCTTCGGAGTCGACGGCCACGATGGTGTGGCGACGTCGGTGCGTGCGGCGGAACTCCAAGCAGCCCATCAGGGTGCCGGAGGTTCCGGTTCCGACGAAGAGCGCGTCGATCGGTCCGAGCTCGTTGTCGACGGCGTGTGCGGTGGTGGCGGTGTGGGCCCAGACGTTGGCGGGGTTGGAGTACTGGTTGAGCCACACCAGGTCCGGGTCGTCGTTGAGTGACCGGTGTATGTAGTCGATGCGTTGGTGGAGGAACCCGCCGGTGCTGTCGGGGCGTTCGATGATGGTCAACCGTGTTCCCAACGCTCGCATCGTTCGCAGGGCTGATTCCTGGACGTTGGCGTCGGTGACGATGGTGAGCGGGTAGCCTTTTGCGGCGCAGGCGGTGCTGAGAGCGATGCCTAGATTTCCCGACGAGGATTCGATGATCTTTTTCCCGGGGCCGAGACGTCCGGATTTCTCTGCGTCTTCGAGGAGCGACGCGGCCGCCTTGGCTTTGATGGAACCGGACGGATTGAGGCCTTCCAATTTGAGGAAGACCTGGCGTTGTGGAAGGAAGTCCTTGAGGTTGACGAAGATGTCGTCGGTGATGATTTCGCTGACGTCGTTGTACAGCATGCAGTCTCCTTGTGTGTGGAGCGCGTGGTGTGGAGTCGGGGTCATGGTTCCCCGGGTGCTGATGATGTCGTGCGGCTCGGTCGTGTGGAGGGCGACGGCGGACGGTCCGGGGTCGTGACAGGCACGCCTCGCATAATCCTAGATTTATATGCATGTATATGTCGAATATAACATTCGCTCCGTGATAGGGCGTTTCAAGGTCATTGTCCGGTTGCTCGGGTTCAGATCATGTGGTGGAGGTGATCATTCAGTCTTGACTCATCCCACCGGAGTATGCGGATTGTCGAGCGAAATGTACTGAGACACAACGTCAATCGAATACGACGGTACTCGGGTGGAGTGGACCGAATCAAGACCGACTCGTGAGTATATTCATCGACGTTTGTGCGGCGGCGCGGTGAACCATGGGATGGGTGGTCATGTAGAGGCAGCCGATGTTATTCGTATTCTTCGGACTTGCGGATCCCCCAGGGATCGTCGCGCAGTTCATGACGATCGATTCCGGTGTCGGCCATCGGAGCGGTGGGTTTCAGTTCGAAATCGTCATCGTCGTCGATCTCCGGTTCGGGCGTCGCTTCGGGGTCCTCGGTGTGGTCGTTGTCGTCGGCATAGGGATCGTCATCGTGATCGACGGTGCCCCAGTCTTCCGTCTCCGCTTCGGGTTCGGGCACGTACAGGTAATCCAGAATCCGTTGGAACAACTCGGCGGCGGTGTCGGGGTAATCGGTTGCCAGATGTTGCACCTGAGGATGGTCGGGCACATCGGCCACCTGGAGGGTGCCGTCGAGTATGGCCCGTCCCAACGATCGCAGCAGTGGATCGGGATCGTCGAGTAGGGAAGTGGCAAAGACGCTCTGGTCGCCGTTTCCGCTCATCCCGTAGTCGCGGTAGGCGTGCGAGCGAATCAAGTCGGCGGCCGACAGCTCTTTGCTCGGCTGCTGCGCGCCGGTTGTCGACGTCTCGACGGAGCCGTCGGGAGGATCGGCTTCTGAAGTGGAAGGAGCGAGGTCGTGTTGCCGGTCGGGGTCGAAGTCCGGGTGGCTGGATCGGGCGCGCGACAGCGCCGTGGCGTCCTCGGTCAGGTGCCGGGAAATCACGTCCAGCATCGCCTTGGTCTCGGGAAGATTCGCTTCCAGCCCTCGGAAGACGATCGATACGTACGGCTCGGCGAAGGCCAGATCCCACAGTTGAATCCGGTCGGAGGCAAGGCGGCGTCCGATTTCGGCCCAGTCGTGGTAATCGGAGTCCGCGAGATGCTGAAACAGGTATTGATGCCGTTCATCGTCGGCGATGTCGCTGGGCGTGTCGTAGTGATCGGACACGACCTGTTGGAAGTCCGCCTGTACTGATTCGGGAGTGGCGGGATGTGGTCGCTGTGGCACGGTCTTCTCCGTCGGGAACGTGATTGGGCCGGGGCGGTGTCACTTTAGGTTAACGCCGCCACCGATTCGGGGTACGGGAGTGGTGCGACTTTTGGAATTCCGCTTGATGAGAATGTGTCTCCGCTGTAAGGAATCAGTGCCATAATATTCTTGAAATACCTTGGCGCACAAGGATAAACTGATTTCAAGCAGTAGACGAACCGAGTTGTTTTCGGCCGCTACGGTACCTGGCGCGGCCGGGGTCGTCTCGGTTCACTGGCGAAAGGAAATCATGCGGAAATACACCACGAAAATCGCCACCGGTCTGATGGCCGCCGGCGTCGTGGCGGTGGGAGCCGTTGCGGCAAGCGGATTCTCGACCGCTTCCGACGAGCTCGAACCGCAGACCGACGTCGCCGCTGGCTGGAGCTGGTGGAGTGAGGACGCATCCGTGTCCAATGAGGACGGCGGTTGGAGCTGGTGGAGCGTCGAGCCCACCAGCGAAGAAGACGGCTGGAGCTGGTGGTAAAACACTGAACTCCCATTGAATAGCAGGCTGTTGATTCACCGCCGACGTGGTTGCCGGGGGTGAAGTGGCGGAGTGGCGCAGGGCCACTCCGCCTTTCGTCGTATCGGGGAGGAATCGACACCGCGAACGCTCATGGGAACGGCCTGTGACAACCGGGAGTCGGCATAGAATTACGGATCGGTTCGTTGCCGACCAGCTTGTCTTCTGTGGCGTACAACAGTCACAATCGTAGATGAGCATACCGCTCATGCCCCCAGATTCCCGATATGTGCGGAGGCCTTACTCATGAGTGACCAATCCGAGGACGAATTCGTAGGTTGGAGCAGCTCCGGGTCGACCGACGGCGATGGTCCGTCGACGGGGCGCGACGACGTTGAGATCGGCTTGAAACCGCCGGAGCACGGATACATTGAAGTGCCGCTTCCCGAACCCGTGCCACACAGCGACCTCGAGCAGTACCTGGGCATCGCGTCGTGTGAGGACGGTGCCTGCCGCAATTCCGACGTCAATCTCGCCGAGCGGCCGTGGCTGCAATTGATGTCGGCCGTTCCCAAGTCGGGTCAGGAGTTCTACCCGATGGACCCGGGGATGAAGATGCCGAGTCAAGACAGCGTCACCGCCTTCATTCGACGGCTCCGCCCGGAAGACGTCGAGGCTCATTCGGTGGAGACGGTGGCAAGCGAGTGGAAACTAGTGGCCGACGGATTGCGAGAAGTGGCCAGCGAGTTGAAGACCTCCATCTCCGACCTCGCGGAGTCGTGGTCGGGAACGGACTTTGACAACTTCGAAGACACCGCGTCCGAATTGGTCATGGGAATGCAGAGCCTTGCCTACGAAATCGCTGACGACGGCGGTCTGGTTCCACAGCTGGAGGACATTACCGAAGCGGTCGACTCGGCGCAGACCGGAGATTCTGAGGGAATGGCGTATCCGCCTGTACAGATTTCTCCGGTGGATGAAAAGCTTTTCGGCGGAACACTCCACATCCGTACCCCCTTCAGCGCGCCGTGCGAGAAAGAGGAGAGCGAGGACATGGAGGAAGCGGCCGAAATGGCCGGATTCACTCCAAACGTGGTGGGAGAGTCCAGCGATTGGGTCTACAGCCGCACCGTATTCGTGCACGACTTCTTCAACCAGCCCGATGTGGCGGAATACTACGGACGGGATCCGGGTTGGTTCAGCCCCGACGAAGCGCAGGAACAGGCGGAGGAAGAGTTCGCCTCGCGTTGGTCGGACGCCGCGGTGGAGCCGCTGATGAAATTCACCGAACGAGCCGTGAGCCTGAACGGCCGCGTGAACGAACGCTGGGATTCGGCCGACGAGGTACTCGCGAAGCTCGATGCGACCGCCACTCCGGCGGTGGACGACACCCTCTCGTCCGGATCGGTGGAAGCGGAGTCTTACTCGGGCTTGGAATCGCCCACTCCCCTGGGTGAAGGCATCGCGCCTCAGGTCGCCGACTACACCGAACCGACCGGAGTCCCCGAAGACCTCGTCGAGGACAATCCGGAGGTCTTTGAAAAAGACTGGGAAGACGGCGGTCCCGGGGGCATCGGCGGGGGTTCCACCGGAACCGGTTTGGCCGGTGGTCCCGATTCGCCCGGAGGAATCAAGACCGGTTCGGGCGGAGCCGGAATGGCCGGTGCCGGACTGGGTCCGGGCGGTCCGTCGGCGGGGTCGGCCACCGGCGCCGGAGGAGCCGCCGGTGGCGGCATGATGATGGGCGGCGGCGGTGGCGGCGGCATGATGCGCAATATGGGCGGTGAAGAGAAGGAAAGCGAAGGCGACGCTTCCAAATGGCTGGTCGAGGAAGACAACGTGTGGGGTCTTTATGACGAGGACGATGATCCTTACGCCTAACCACCGAGCGGAAAACCAGCCCGCTTGAAACGGTGACAGAACACCGTCGGTAACGCCATAATCGGTACTACACCGGCCCAGCGGCCACCGGGACGTCGTCGAACGTTCCAACCGTGGTCGCCCGGTCGGTGGTGCGAACCGTTTCCGGTGAAGTGAGAGGGCAGCATGGACATTATTGACGACCACGTTGTTGTGGTGGGGAGCGTGGCCGGTGGCGCACTTGTGATCGCCCTGTGCCTGGCGGCGTTCTCGGCCACCGCTCTCGGCAAGGTACGGGCCAGCGAGAAATGGCCGACCGCACCGGCTCCTCCGATCGGACACAATCTGGCCGTGACCGCAACCGTGGCCGGGCTGTTGACGGCCTCCTTTGCCGCCGGAGCGCTGTCCCTGGTCTTTCTGGCAACCGGTTTGGGAGACAACCTGCGAGTGCTCATCGCCCTCGGAGCGGCGATGACGGTATTGATCCTGGGTGCCGGTGGAGTCAGTGTCATTGCGTCACGCTATGAGATGCGCGCCCTAGTGGACATACCGGAGCATCGTCGTCCGGAACCGGCTCCGCTGCCGGTGTCGGGGGAACCCACCGACTTTCAACGCCCGGACCATATTTCCACCCCCACCGATGTGAGTCCCGAAGCCTACAGCCCGATTACCGGTGGAAACGCGGGTCCGTCGCCTGTACAGTCCCATGTACACGCGACTCCTCCGTCCCAGGCGTCCGAACCTCAGCAGCAGTACTTCTCCCAGCCGCAGAGCTTCCAGCCCTCCCCGGTGACCGTGAGCGGTGCCGGGAATCCCCTTGCCAATGCGCATACCACTTCGGTCCCCACCATTCCGACCGATACGCAGCCCGGATGGGTGTTCCGTGACCGGTCGACCGGCGCTTATTACGCGGCGGTGCAGCAGTCGCGCGGTGGAATCGGCCTTCTCGCACTCGCGGATTTCACCGTCGCACGGACGGCGTCCCTGGTCGGACCCCTGGATCTGATCGGCAGTGTGGAGACGAGCGTGTGGCCGATGGAGCGCGACGGTGCCATGGAGGAATAGTCGGGTTTATTCCCGTCTGTCGGGTTATAACTGGGCCCAGCGCGAGCTTTGTCACACTGACGTTCGATCAAGCGGTAGCCTGAAGTGAAATAGGAAAGTTGTCAGGCTGTTCTCGCCAAGCGCAGCTTAGGAATCGAATAATTCCGACAAGACGGGCAGCTCTCCATACGGTATGGCAGGCGACTGTCATCATGGAAAGTGCAAGAAAATCACAAACACCGGTTTGAGGAAGCAGATGAGGGCTGACCGATGACCTATCCACCACCACCCGGAAACAATCAACCACCTCAGGGGCCCGACTGGGGGCAGCCCGGAGGACAGCAACCCGGTTATGGGCCACCGCAACCGGGCTATGGTCAGCAACCCGGCTACGGACAACAGCCTCCGCCCCCCGGCGGTGGCTACGGCGGTCAGCCTCCCGGCGGTCAACCGCCGTACGGGCAGCCGCCGCAGCCGGGTATGGACCCGTACGGTCAGTATGGTCAGCCTGGGCCGCCGCAGAAGAAGTCCTCGGCGGGAATCATCATTGCCATAGTCGCGGCGTTCGCGCTTCTGGCCGGCGGCGGTATCGGTGCGTACCTCTACGTCAGCAATGACGACGACGATTCGAACGACTCCGCGTCGGACAGCGATTCCGATTCCGACTCCGATCAGGACGGGGGCGACGAGGACACCGACGACCCCGATGACGGTGGAGACGGAACCGACGGAGGCGACGACCCCGACACCGGTCCCGGAAACGACGTCGACATGTCCACGGAACTGGACGCCTTCGTCACCTCGATGATGGACGACTACTACCAGTACTCCACTCAGCTCGATCAGAAGAGCGCGGTCGAGTCGCTGCGCGACCACTCCTGCGGTGCCATGAAAGACGGGCTCGATCAGGCCATCGAATCCGGGAACTACGAGACCGAAGGTCTCGAGCAGTGGAGCGGTGAATGGGAGGTCCTGGCCGCCGATGAGCAGGCGGACACGGCCGAGGTCGACATTCGCGAGCAGACCGAAGCCGTCGTCAGCGGAACGACACGTTCCTCCGACAACCTCTCCGTCATGACGCTTGAGATGAACGGCGGGAGCTGGTGCTTGGTTGACGCGAGCTCGGAAGAGTACACCGGACAGGACCTCTAAAAGCAGGGCCGTTGACAATATTTAGATGAGGATTGAACGTTGAGCTACCCTCCCCCTGGTTACAACTCACCGCAATCTCAAGGGCCCGGTTTCGGGCAGCCCGGGGGTCCGCACGCCGTACCCCCGGGTGGTCCCCAGGCGCCTTATGGCGGTCAGCCTCCCGGCGGTCAACCGCCGCAGCCGGGTATGGACCCGTACGGTCAGTACGGACCGCCGCAGAAGAAGTCCTCGGCGGGAATCATCATTGCCATAGTCGCGGCGTTCGTGCTTCTGGCCGGCGGCGGAATCGGCGCGTACCTCTACGTCAGCGACGATGATGACGGAGAAATATCGGCGGCATCCGACGACGAATCGGATTCGGAACAGTCCAGTGAGGATGACGAATCCGGGGCCGGCGATGACTCCGGCAGTCGATCAAACGTCGCGCCGAATGTCGAGATCTCGGACGACCTGTACGACTTCGTCAGTGAGATGATGAACGAGAACTATGCCTATACCTCCCAGTTGGAGCTCAAAAAGGCACTGGAATCGATGCGTGACCATGCGTGCGGTGGTATTCGCGAAAACATTCAGGCGACCATCGACATGGAAGCGTATGGAGTCGAGGGCTTGGAAGAGTGGGGCGGTGAATGGGAAATTCAAGAGGTTGACGAAAGCTCCGACAGGGCCGAAGTCGAGATCCGTGAAGTGCACGAATTGGTCATCGACGGGGAAGACGATCGTACAGAAACGCTCATGACCGGCGTGTTCGAAGTGATCGAGGGAGATTGGTGTTGGGTGGATACGATCGATTCCACCGGCAGTGGACAGGGCCGGTAGGGCTCGGGTAAGACTGGATCAAAATCTACTCGACGATAAGGGCTGACCGATGACCTATCCACCTCCCGGTAACAATCCACCACCCCAAGGACCGGGTTACGGACACCCCGGCCAGCAGCTTCCGTACGAACAGCCGCCACAGCATCCGGGCATGTATCCCTACGGCCAATTCGTACCGGCCCGGAACAACTATGCGGCAGGCATCGCCATCGCCGTTGTCGCGGTCTTGGTGCTGGCGACCGGTGTCGGAGTCGGTGCATACTTCTACCTCGGCGACGACGATACCTCGGATGATTCAACGGCCACGTCGGAGCCCGAGGTTGAGGCGGACCGGCCCGGACCGAGCGACGATTTCTTTGGAGACGATGGTGAGGGCGGCAGCGCGGACGACTGGGCCGATGACACTCCAGGCAGCGGCAATACCGATATGTCCGCCGAGCTGGACGCTTTCGTCACCGACATGTTCGAGGTGTACTACGAGTCGTACTCGCGTCTGAACGAGGAAGAAGCGATGGAGTCGCTGATCGACCGCTCATGCGGCGGTCTAAAAGATCTTCTCATCGATAAGCGTGATAGTGAATCGTATAAGCTTGCGGGTCTGGAAGAGTGGAGCGGCGAATGGTCGCTCCTCAACGTCGACGAACGGTCCGATTCCGCTGAGATCAATGTTCGTGAGCAAGTGGAGCTCGTCGCCGACGGGAAGACTCGACAAGTAGACAACAATTCCAGTTTCAGCTATGAAGTGGTGGAAGGGGACTGGTGCTTGGTTCATTTGAGTACGAGGCCGTACGACGGGCAAGATGTGTAGAGAACCGGATTGGTTCAATCTGCCAACCCCGTAGATGAGAGATGATCGATGACCTATCCACCTCCCGGTAGCAATCCACCACCCCAGGGACCGGATTACGGACACCCCGGCCAGCATCCGCCGCAGCCGAACATGTATTCCTACGGTCCGCCCGCTCCTCCGCGTCGGAATTATGCCGCTGGAATCGTTATCGGCGTCCTTGCAGTGTTGTTGCTGTTTACAGGCATTGGCATCGGGTCGTATTTCGACCTCGGCAATGATAGTGATAGCGCGGAGATCTCTGCACCGTCGACCGAGGAATCCGCGCCCGGCTGCAGTACCAAAGAGTGCGCCGACACGGGATTCGATATTCCCGCTGGGAACGGATTCATCGATATCGCCTACCTCAGCGACTGGCAGGAAAACAACGTTATCAGCCATATGTGGAAAATGGCGCTCGAAGACGCCGGATACGATGTCCGGCTTCACGATGTCGTCAGTATCCCGGTGGTTTTTAAAGGTCTCGCCGGCGATGATTACGATCTGTTCTTCGGCGCCTGGTCCAACACCCATGTAACCTACGTGGACGGTTACAGCGACGACGTCGAAGATCTGGGTTCTTGGTATGACAGCGCCGAATTGACGCTGGCGGTACCCGAATACGTCGACGAGGTCGACAGTATTGAGGATCTAGCGGATCACGCCGATCTCTTCAATGGTGAGATCACCGGAATCGAAGACGACTCCGGCATAACCACCATCACCGATGAGGTCCTTTCCACCTACGACCTGGACGACTTCGAGCAGATAAACTCTTCGACCGACAGCATGCTGAATAGTTTGGACGCCGCCATCAGACAAGTGGATCCGATCGTGGTTCCGCTGTGGAAGCCACATTGGGCCTACGGGGCCTACGATCTCAAAGTCCTGGACGACCCCGAAGGGGCCCTCGGAGAAACAGAGAGAATTCATACCCTGGCGCGGGACTATTTCAGTGACGAGTATCCCGAAGCCGTCGAAGCGCTGCAAACCTTCTACATGAACGATCAGGAACTGTCCGAACTGGAAAGTGTCGTTTTCCAGGATGGTGCCTACGAAGACGACGTCAAAGCCGGTGTGCTGGAGTGGTTGCGGGACAACCCTTTCAATGAGCTGAAGAAGTAATCTCGGTCTGGGAACGGCCCCGTGGTGGGCGTTCGTGAGGCCAAACCTCATCGCCGACTGCCGTGCGGGAACTCCAAACGGTACGGACATCGTTTCCGGTTTGGGAGAGTGGAACGACCAGTGCTCGTCTTTCAATACTGTAGAACGGCTCGTTACGGCTGACGTCGATGTTCCTGAGCAAGTGGAGCTCGTCATTGACGGGACGACTCAGCGAATCGACGGTAGTTCCAGCTGCCTCTTTGAAGTCGTGAAAGGTAACGGATGTTTGGGGGCTTGAGTGTGACGCCGCATAACGGGCATGATGGGTAGGGAATCCGTTTGGCTGTATGGGCATTCTTCGAAGATGAGGACTGATCGATGACGTATCCCCCGCCCGGCAACAATCCTCCATACCAGGGTCCCGGACACGGTTACCCCGGCCATCCGCCTGGTCCGCCGCGAAGGAACTACGCCGCTGTCGCCGCTATTGCCGCCGTCGCGGCGCTGGTGCTGTTCACCGGCATTGGCATCGGGGCGTATTTTTACCTTGGTGACGATGACGACGGCGCCGAAATCTCCGCGCCGTCGAGCGATGAATCCGAGTCCGGCGATTTCGACGACGAAGAAGACATCGACGACGAGACCGACGGCGGTATTGACGAGTACGCCGACGCCGGCTTTAACGTTCCCGACGGGACCGGTGGCATTACGATCGGCTACCTGGCCGAATGGGACGAAAACGTCGTCGTCAGCCATATGTGGAAGATGGCTCTTGAAGATGCCGGATACGACGTTGAACTGAAACCGACCACCTTTCCAGCCGTCTTCTCAGGTCTGACGACCAACAACTTTGATCTTTATCTCAACGGCACACTGCCTCGTACCCATGGCAATGATATGGACAGGTACGGCGACGAAGTGGAAGACCTGGGCGTTTGGTACGACACTGTGGAGTTCGCTTTGGCGGTGCCCAAGTACGTCAAGGAGGTCGACAGTATTGAGGACTTGGCGGACCATGCCGATCTTTTCGATGGTGAGATCAACGGAAACGAGTACAATTCCGGTCTCGCCACCGCCACCGATGAGGTCATTTCGACCTACGATCTAGACGACTTCGAACAAGTTTACTCCTCAATGAACAAGACGCTGAAGAGTCTGAGTACTGCGATCGGTCAGGAAGAACCGATCGTGGTGTCGCTGTGGAAGCCGCACTGGGCGTATGGTGCCTACGATCTCAAAGACTTGGATGATCCCGAGGGAGCCCTCGGGGAACCTCAGAAGATCCATAACCTGGCTCGCGATGGTTTCAGTGGCGATTTCCCGGAAGTCGCCGAGGCGATCGAGAGTTTCTACATGACCGACGAGCAGTTGTCTGATGTGCTGCATCTGGTGTTCCAGGAAGAGGAGTACGAGGACGACGTCGGGAATGGCGTATTGGAGTGGTTGCGGGACAACCCGTTCCGCGAACTTACTCGATAGATCTTATGGAATTTCCTCGGTGAGGTATTGCGTCGGGTGCTGTTGCACCAAGGTCGACCTCCGGGGGTGGGTCGGTTAGACCGTTCTGGCCGTTTAGACCTGGCCACGTCGAGGTCGTTCATCCTCCGGATTGCCGTACCTCCGCACTACCGCTGATACGGCGGTGTGTGCGACGTTCCCGACGTTCGACCCTATTCCGGGCGGCATTCGGTGTTGACGCGCCCCGTCACGCTCGCCATGTCCTCTCCACTTGACTCGTGCAGATTCATTCGCACCCTGAGGTACCGATCCGTTCGGCCGCCCCAGTACGTGTCGGTGGCCTCCGATTCGGCGGCGAAACCGTCTTCCAGGGCGTCTCCGGTGTCGGTAAACGCCTGTTCGGCGTCCTCGGGATAGGCCACGAACTCCCACACCAGTTCCTCACCCGAACGCACGGGAGTGATGTCGCACGACTCGCGATGTGCCGGATACCAGTAGAGAACGTGGTTCCCCGAATCGACCGAACCGTCGATTTCGGTGTCCATACCGTCCAGGCGTTGCACCTCGGCCACATACGGGAGCAGCGAATCCTCCACCGCCTCACGGAGTTCCGCGCCGTCCTGTTCGGCCTCGTCGATACTGACCTGTTCGCGGACGGTGTCGTTGTCCGACAGAAACATGACCACGACCAGCAGGACGCCCCACGCGGCGGCGACGACTCCGATCAGGCGTTTGGTGCGCGGGGACGCTCCGGCTACGCTCATGAGCCCACCGCCGGGTTCTCTCCGTCGCAGCGGATCACCAGAATGGCGATGTCGTCGCGCGGTGCTTCGGTGGAATAGTCCTTGACCGCCTCAAGCAGGGTGGCGGCAATGTCGGCGGCCGGTCGACCCGCGACACCCTTGACGGTTGAGACAATGCCGTCGCCGCCGAACATCTCACGGTCGTGCCGCCGTTCGGTGACCCCGTCGGTGTAGAGAATGATCGCGTCTCCCGGTTCCAGGTCCACGTCCACGGGTTTGACCTTGACGTCAGGGAGTAGACCGATCGCGGTCCCCGCGGTACCGATCCACTCATAGGAACCGTCGGCGCGCAGGAGCAACGGGTGGTCGTGGCCCGACAGCGATACCGTCGCCTGCAACGTCGGTCCGTTACGTTGGGCGAACGCGCTGGCAAGAGTGGCATAGCGATTGTCGTCCTGCTTGTCCAGCAGTGTGTTGTTGAGCAGCTGCAGCGCGTGCGGTAGTGGTGAGCCGTCCTGAGCCATCACCCGCAAGACGTCCCGTACGACCCCGGTCAGCGCCGCCGCTTGCGCGCCCTTCCCGCAGACGTCGCCGATGGCGACCCACAAACGATTGTCGGCCAAGGGCATGGCGTCGTAGAAGTCTCCTCCGACTTCAGTGCCGAAGGCGGCGGCGGGCAGATACTCGGCGGCGAAGGACACCCCGTCCAGTGACGGCAGCGTACGCGGCATCAAGTCCGCTTGCAGGTCGTGGGCGATGCGGGTGCGCTCGCTCAACACCCGGGCGTTCTCCAACGCAAGGCTGGAGCGTTTGGCGAGGTCGGTGATGATCTCGCGCTCCACGGACGTATGTGGTCCGTCGAGAGTGTTTCCCACCGCGAGAACGCCGAGTGGTTTGAGCCGTGCGGTCAGGGGAATGACCGTGCCGCCGAACCCGCGTGGGGTGGGCAGCTCCAATCCGGTGAAATTCGTGCGCTGCAAGGACTCGGCGAAATCGGGAGCGGCCGCTCGCAGACGAGTCTCCAGTTCTTCGATCTGGGTTTCCTCCGCGTGGTGGGCCGTGGAGAGGGTGAGTTCTCCGGCGGCGGTCACCGAATACAGCGCCGCCCACTGCCCGAGGCGCGGCACGAACAGTTGCGGAATGAGCGCGGTGGTGAGCTTGTCGTCCAAGGAATGCGCCAACAGTTCACTGGAACCGGCGAGGAAGGTCAGCCACCCGGAACCCTGGCGCTCCTGCTCCCGTAGATTGTCGATTTCAATCGCCAGGGCGCATCGTTCCGCCGCCAGACTCACCAGTGCCGCCGTCACCGCGGTGGAGTCGATTCCGGTGAGCTGAATCGAGCCTTCGCCGGGCGGAGTCAACGGCAGGGGATGAGTCACCGCTTCGCCCGACGGACGTCCGATGGAGACGAGAGTCCGCGACTTCGGGCCGTTGAACGAGGTGACGGTGACGTCGATCGACGTCGCGCGGGTGACTTCGGCGAGTCGCTGGCACAGTTCCTCGAGCGTCTGTTCCAGGTTCAGAAACCGCTGAGTATGGGGATCTATGGTGAACAGGGCCGCCAGCTGGGCGGGGTCGAGGGTACTGACCTCCGGAGCCTGGGTGACCGGTACCTCGGGTGCCTGGGGTGCCGCGTCGGTCTCCAAGCGGAACCAAATCGACTTGCCGGCCTTGTCATGGGTGGTGCCCCATGCGGAGGCGAAACGATCCACCAACAGCAGCCCCCGGCCGCCTTCGGCGGTGATGTCGGGCAGGGTCGGATCATCGGTCGCGACGCCGCCCATGCGATAATCGGTGACCGTCACCGTGACCGCGCTTTCCTCGGCGGTCACCGCGATCCCCACATCCGTGCGTGCGTGCACGACGCCGTTGGTGGTCAACTCCGTCGTCAGCAGCAGGGCCTCGTCCAGCAGATCGAGATACCCCGTTTCGGTCAGGACTTCGCGGACGAGGGCACGGGCGGAGGCCGGAGAACGGTCGTCCGCCGGCAAATGTATACGTCGGGTGGTTTCCCTGGTCACGCTTCAAGTGTAATAGCCACGGCAACCTCCGCCGCTGAGGCGGGGGCACTGTTTGTCCCGGCCCTACGATATACAGGCACAACGGCGTCGCTGTGAGTTGTGACAAATTCGCGGTATGTTCGAAATGCATACTCCGGTGACCACCTAGACATCTCACCGTTACCAGGCTTTTCAATGAAGGGCAAAGTATGACACCCTAGGAAGTCCAGACGTGTTTCTAGGGGCATTCATATTGTGCTAACACGGGAGGGTGCGCGAACGGCCCGGTTACGAAGGATTGACAACCGGACGCGACGTTTCGCAGGCACGAAGTCATTCGCGTGGACCGGAAAGCCAACGCTTCACCGATCGTGCGGACGGGCCTGGGAGAATCCAGCGGTCACCTAACCACATAACCCCCACTGTTGTACGTAGGAGTACCGGATGACAGAACCAACCACGACCTCGACGTCGCAGCATGAAGACGTCCTGGAGAGCCTGGCGGGTGCGCTCGCCCAAATGGAGAAGGGCGATTTCAGTATTCGACTTCCCCGCCGGGAAGGCGCGGAAGGTGAGGTCATCGACCGGTTCAACGCGGTCATCGAGCAGGTGGATCGGCAGAAGCGTGATATTCAGCTGATCAGCCGCGTGGTGGGGCGTGACGGGCGCTGGACGTCTCGTCTCGACATCGAGCACCTCGACGGCGACTGGAAGCTGACAGAGGAATATCTCAATGAGCTTATCGATCAGTTGGTGCGTCCGACGTGGGAACTGTCGCGCGTCATCCAGGCGGTCGCCGAAGGCGATCTCAGCCGAGTGGCGTCGTTGAACTACAACGGGCAGGAACTGCGCGGCGAATTCCGGCACCTGGGTGAGACGGTCAACGGCATGGTCGGCTTCCTGGGGAACTTCGCCGACGAGGTTACGCGTGTGGCCCGAGAGGTCGGTACGGAAGGAAAGCTGGGCGGTCAAGCCGAGGTCGTGGGGGCCTCCGGAGTCTGGCAGCAGCTGACCGAGTCGGTCAACACCATGGCGTCGAACCTGACCGATCAGGTGCGTTCGATTTCAACGGTGACCCAGTCGATCGCGGCGGGTGATCTGAACCGCCGTATCAATATCGCCGCTCGAGGCGAGGTGGCTCAGCTGGCCGAGACGATCAACTCCCTCACCGAGACGCTGCGAATCTTCGCCGGTGAGGTCACGCGTGTGGCACGCGAAGTCGGAACGGAAGGCCGCCTGGGCGGTCAAGCCGACGTGCCGGGCGTGGCGGGTACGTGGAAGGACCTGACCGACAATGTGAACTCCATGGCCTCCAACCTGACCACTCAGGTACGTAATATCTCGTCGGTGGCCACGGCGGTGGCGTCGGGGGATTTGAACCGCAAGATCACCGTCGCCGCGCAAGGCGAGATCCTCGAGCTGAAGAACACGGTCAACACCATGGTCGACCAGCTCTCCAACTTCGCCGCCGAGGTCACGCGTGTGGCCAAGGAAGTCGGCACGGAAGGGAAGCTGGGCGGTCAAGCGCAGGTATTCGGAGTGTCGGGTACGTGGCGCGATTTGACCGAGAACGTGAACCAGCTGGCACGCAACCTGACCGACCAGGTCCGTAACATCGCCAAGGTGACCGAGGCGGTCGCTCAGGGAGACTTCAGTCAGAAGATCACCGTCGACGCCTCCGGTGAGATCCTGGGTGTGAAGAACACCGTCAACATCATGGTCGACCAGCTGTCCTCGTTCGCCGACGAGGTCACGCGTGTGGCCCGTGAAGTCGGTAGCCAAGGGAAGCTGGGCGGACAGGCCAATGTCAAAGGCGTGTCGGGTATCTGGAAGGACCTGACCGAGAACGTCAATTTGATGGCGTCGAATCTGACCGCGCAGGTGCGAAACATTTCCGACTTCGCCACGGCGGTGGCCAAGGGTGACCTGGACCAGCAGATCACTGTCGACGCACAAGGTGAGATGCTGCGGTTGAAGAACACGCTGAACTCCATGGTCAACCAGCTCGACAAGTTCGCCGACGAAGTGACCCGTGTGGCCAAGGAAGTCGGTACCGACGGTAAACTCGGTGGTCAGGCAAACGTGCCCGGAGTGTCGGGTATCTGGAAGGACCTGACTGAAAACGTCAATGGTATGGCGTCGAATCTGACCGCGCAGGTGCGAAACATCTCCGACTTCGCCTCCACGGTCGCCGCCGGTGACCTGTCCGGGCAGATCACCGTGGATGCGCAAGGCGAGATCCTCGAACTGAAGAACACGCTCAACTCCATGGCCGGGCAGCTGTCCCAATTCGCCTTCGAAGTCACGCGTGTGGCTCGCGAGGTCGGCACGGAAGGAAAACTCGGTGGTCAGGCGAACGTGCCCGGGGTGTCGGGTATCTGGAAGGACCTGACCGACAATGTGAACTCCATGGCCTCCAACCTGACCGCACAGGTACGTAACATCTCCTCGGTGACGACGGCCGTCGCCGCCGGAGACCTGACCGGCCAAATCACCGTCGACGCACAGGGCGAGATCCTGGCGTTGAAGAACACCGTCAACAAGATGGTGAACCAACTGTCCGGCTTCGCCGACGAGGTCATCCGTGTGGCCAAGGAAGTCGGTGTGGAAGGAAACCTCGGTGGTCAAGCCAAGGTCACCGGGGCGTCGGGAACCTGGCTGGCCCTGACCGAGAACGTCAACTCCCTGGCGGCCACTCTGACAACCCAGCTGCGTGGTATCGCCAACGTGGCGCACGCGGTGGCCCGTGGAGACCTGACCCAATCGATCGACTTCCCCGCCGCCGGTGAGGTCGCCGACCTGACCGACTCGATCAACCAGATGATTCAAGCCCTGCGGCAGAAGACCGCCGAGAACGCCGACGCCGACTGGTTGAACTCGAACCTCGCGCAGGTATCCGGACAACTGCAGGGACACCGCAACATCGAGCACGTCACCGCCATGATCCTCGAGACGGTCACCCCGCTGATCGAAGCGCAGACGTCCAGCTTCTACGTACGCGACGAAGACGTGGAAGGCGACGTCGTCTACCGGCTGGCGGCGGTGTACGGACGCGACGAGCCGCGCGCTCGCCAGACGATCTATCAAAACGAGGGGCTCGTCGGGCAGGCGGCCGCGTCCAAACGCACCATCCTGCTCAACGACATTCCCGAAGGCTATATGGACATCAGTTCCAGCCTCGGTTCGGCCCCGCCCAAGAGCCTGGTGATTCTGCCGGTCCAATTCAACGACAAGGTGCGCGGCGTCATCGAGATGGCCTCGTTCAACGAGTTCTCTTCACTGCATCGGCGTTTCCTCGACAACCTCGCCTCCAACATCGGCGTGGCGCTGACGACCATTCACGGCAATATCCGTACCGAGTTGCTGCTGAAGGAATCGCAACGCATGGCGCAGGAGTTGCAGCAGACGGCCGAACAACTGCAGACGACCAACGCCGACCTGGAACAGCAGACCAAACTGCTGGCCAAACAGAACCGGACGGTGGAGGACAAGAACCGCGAGGTCGAAGCGGCGCGGCGCGACATCGAGGCCACTGCCGACCAGCTGGAACGTGCGTCGCGATACAAGACGGAGTTCCTCGCCAACGTCAGCCACGAACTTCGTACTCCACTGAACTCGCTACTGCTGTTGGCACGTCTGTTGGCGGAGAACCCGGACAACAACCTCAACGAACAGCAGATCAACTTCGCCACCACGATTTACAACGCGGGCAGCGATCTCCTGTCGCTGATCGACGACATCCTGGACCTGTCCAAGATCGAGGCCGGCCGCATGGACGTGTCGCTGCACGAGGTGAACCTCAGCGACATCTTCAACGACTTGGAAGCGACCTTCCGTCCTCAGGTGGAGGACAAGGGACTCGATTTCGGTCTGTCGCTCGATCCACGACTGCCCCGGTACTTGACCACCGACGGCCAGAAGTTGCAGCAGGTGCTGCGTAACCTCTTGGCCAATGCCGTCAAGTTCACCGCCGAAGGCTCGGTGAGCCTCGAGGTGTCGCGTCTGGAGCACAACCCGCAACCGGGCGTGGAGTCACTCGCCAACGCCGAGCACGTGTACGCCTTCCGAGTCCACGACACCGGAATCGGGGTGCCGGAGGACAAGCACAATTCCATCTTTGAGCCGTTCCGGCAGGCGGCGACCGGTTCCGGGAAACAGTTCGGCGGAACCGGACTGGGCCTGTCGATTTCCAGCTCGCTGAGTGAGATGCTGGGCGGTGCGGTCTACATCGAACACACCAGTGAAGCGGGATCGACCTTCACCCTTCTGGTGCCGGGAATCTCCCAGCGACCGGCCATTACGGCGGGCGACGACAACGAGGCCCTGCCCACCAACGCCGTCACCACCGATATCCTCACCGAGACCGATACCACGGTGCAGCACAATCTGGAGGGCATGGAACTGCTGATCGTCGACGACGACATCCGCAACGTCTTCGCCCTCACTGCCGCTCTGGAGCGTCACGGTCTGATCGTGCACCACGCCGACAACGGGCGCAACGGAATCGAGGAACTGCGGGAATACCCGGGTACGTCCATGATCCTCATGGACTCCATGATGCCGGTGATGGACGGAAACGAAACCACCCGGACTCTGCGTGCCATGCCCGAATACGCCGAGATCCCCATCATCTTCCTCTCCGCCCAAGCCCACACCGAGTACCACGAGAAAGCCAGGGAGGCAGGCGCGGACGGTTATCTGACCAAGCCTGTGGATCTGGACCAACTGTTCGATACCATGAACCAGTTTGCCCCTCTGGAACGTCAAAACGAACAGCCGGACGATACAACTGAAGACCCAAGTGAAGGGGATAAATGAGCACCGCCCGCGTTCTATTGGTAGACGATCGCAATGAAAACCTTGTCGCGTTGGAAGCGATCCTCCAGGGGCTTCCCGTCGAGTGCGTGGTCGCCCGTTCCGGAGAGGAGGCGCTACGGCAACTGCTGCGTGGAGAGTTCGCCGCTATTCTGCTCGACGCGCAAATGCCGGGGATGGACGGATTCGAGACCGCTCGCCACATCAAACAGCGCGAGCGCACTCGCCATACTCCGATCATATTTCTGACCGCCGCCGACCGCGACAGCCACCTGGAGATGCGGGGTTACTCCGTCGGTGCGGTCGACTACATTACCAAGCCGTTCGACCCCTGGATGTTGCGTACGAAGGTCAAGGTGTTCATCGACCTGTGGAAGCGCGGGGAGGAATTGCGGGAGGTGCACGAGCATTTCCTCAAGTTGGAACAACGACAACAGGAATTGTTGGACAAGCTGCATCAGGCGGGCACTCGGGTGAATAAGCTGAAGAATGAGCATCCGAGTGTTGATGTTGACGAACTCTCCAAAATCGTGCAGGTATCGCCGGACTGATACCCTTCCAGTAGGGGTCTGGTTGGCAGACCGGATAAGCCGGGAACGGGATTGGGCGTAGCGGCCGGTGAGGCAAAGACGCCCGGTCGGTGAGCCCCGAAACCGTCTTACGAGTTCGGACAACGTCGGAGACCATCCCCTCTCAGCGACGGCCTGACCAATGGCCGTAGCGTGAAGTGCGAGAGTAGGTAAGCGCAGTGGACCAGCAAAGACTTAACACCAAAATGGTCGTCCACGACGAGAAGGAAACGGTTGTGGCGGTCAACGGCGAAATCGATCTGCAGACCAAGGACGTTTTGACCGCCGAAGTCGAATCCGCGCTGGCCCGTCATCCGCAACGTATCGTTCTGGACCTGGAAGGGGTCACCTTCTGCGACTCCACGGGGTTGGGGACGTTGGTGGTGCTCAACCGCGCGGCCGCCAAGGCGCGGGCGGTTCTGATCTTGACCGGGGTGGGAGAATTCCTGCGGCGCTTGCTGTCGGTCACCGGCACCACCGACCACTTCATCATTCGCAACAAGAGTCCCGAAGTATAATCTTTGGTTGGTTGGTTGGTTGGTTGGTTGGTTGGTTGGTTGGTGGGTGGGTGGGTGACCGCTCTTTGGTGGGTGGGTGACCGCTCTTTGGTGGGTGGGTGACCGCTCTTTGGTGGGTGGGTGACCGCTCAGCTTGCCCCAGGCACTCCATATTTACGCTGTGGGGGCCTCTTGCGGCCATGAGGCCGCTGCGAGTCCTCCGCGCGCAAATCTGCAGCACCTGGAACAACCTGAGCTCTTCTCCAGCTCTACCGCCGCTGATCTCGCGCTTCGCGCGTCGGCCGCGGCTCGCCGGTTGCGTTGTCCGTGGGGAGGGCTGGTCGGTGGAGCTCTATTGATAACACACAGGCAGCTTCGCTGCTGCCGCACTTACGTTTCTGCAGCGATCAGGTTGTCTTGGAAGTGCGGTTAGCTCTTCTACCTTGTTGGGCGTTCAGAAATTTCGGCTTCTAGGTTTGGTAACGGCCTATGTGATGTCGAGTTCGGGGTGACCTTTCCGGCGGCTTAATCAGTGAGCCGGCTGTACCTTCAGGAAGAACTTGACCACCACGTACTTCCCTGCCGAAGCCGGCGAGCTTCGAGTGCAGCGCAGAAGTGATAGAGCTGCCTGTGCTTTCACAGCAAGACTCGATGTCCCGCAAACCCTTACGCAACCGGCGAGCCGCCAACATCGCGCCGTAGGCGCGTGTGCAGCGGCGGTAGAGCTGGAAAGGAGCTGGGGGCTGCTGAGGTGCTGCGAATTCGTGCGAGGAGGACTCGTAGCGACCTTCAGGTCGTGAGAGGCCCCCGCAGCGCGAAGGCGTAGTGCCTCAGCAGCCCCCAGCGGTCACCCACCTACAAACCGCCTTGGTTCATGGACTGGACAAGTCGGTTATAGTCTCCGAACGCTTCCGAAACGTGTTCGGTGGTGAGGCCGTAGTCGGACAGTTGGTATTCGTGGCGGCGCATCTTCTTGGGGCGGTTCAGTTCTTCTTCCAGTAGAGCGGTGTCGCTTTCGGTCCACTGTGCGTTGATGCGGTCGTAGAGGTCGGGAACCATGGTGTAGGGGTCGGCCATCAAGCGGTGGTAGGGGAGGTCGATGATCGATCGGGGAGGTAGATTGTGTCGGGCCTTGCGGCCTTGTTCCACGTCGTGGGTGAGGATCTCGAGCCACAGTTCCCCGATCCGTTCCCGGTCGATGTCCTTGACGTGGATGCCGTGGGCCGTTTCGGCCAGCGAACACATCGATCCCATGACCGTTTCCGGTTCGCGGTGAGTCCAGACGATCTGCGCGTCGGGGAAGACCTTCATGATCGTATCGAGGTGAGCCAAATGCCCTGGATACTTCATGATCCAGCGTTTCCGTTGCCGTCCGTGCTGTAGGACCTGCAGGGACTGCTTCAGGTAGGTCAGGTCGTCGGTCATGTCGCGATCGCGTAGCCAGCGCCAGTATTCCGGCATCGTGGCCACGCACAGGTGTGCCCAGGTGTGCGGCAGAATCATGATCGTCTCGTCGGGAAGTTCCGCGCGGACGGGGTGAATGACGTCGAACGCGGGGGAGAACTTCGGGAGCATGGACAGGTCTTTGGCGACCTTTTGGATGCGGTTTCGCTCGGTTTTCTCGTCGACGGTCAGATCGGTGTACTTCATTTCCCACATCAGCGGCCCACGGTGTCGGGCGGAGCGCGCCAGGATTCGGTGTGTCAGGGAAGTCGCCGTGCGCGGCAGGCCCACCACGAAGACGGGCCGTTCAATGGGTTCGGCGGCAATTTCGGGGCGCTCGCGCAGTAGACGGGAGACGCGCAGGCGATTGTCCCAGCGTGATTTGGCGTCTTCGAACTGTCCCAGCCAGCCGAGTGCGCGGAAATCGGGTTGTTGGCAGAACTGCCGCAGGAGGTAACCGTAGTCGGCGAGGTAGGCGCGGTCGCTCGCGGACGGTTCGACACCGGCCTGCTCGGCCATCTCGTTGGCGGTGTCTTCCCACAGTCGCAGGGCCTTGTCGGGATCTTTCCGGGCGGAGGCGATGGGAGACAGGAAGGTATCGACAATGCGGGCCTTGCGGGTCAGACGTTCCATGTCATTCCTTACGTTCGGGTGTGCGTGTGATGGGCATCCGGCGGGGACGTGGGCCTCCCGAAGCCGAGTGTCCTAGGGCCCCAGGAGAAGATTGTCGATTGCCTGGATTGTTCACTTATGGGCGGCAGTATATTCCATGCCGTATTTCCACGATTCATACGGGTGTCGTTTGCTAACGTCCTGTACAACATGTGTGTCAAACCGGAAAAACCCCACACGGTCGTCACGGCGAGTGGCTTGGTATTAGGCTGGAATGGACGCGACTAGAAGGAACGATAAGGTGACAGACGACCCCACTGCGGCGCGCCCCCAAGGAGCCAACCAGGCCGTTTTGCCTCCGGTAACGGTTCCTCGACCTCCTGGCGGCATCGCGCACCGACCTCCCGTCGATCCGCGCGGCTATTACACCCGGAACCGCCGGGTGGTGTACTGGCTGATCAGCCTCGTGGCCTTCCTGAGCGGCGGCAGCGCGATTGCCTGGGTCATTCTCGCCAGCAATGACACCATTGCGGTCGGCGCGGGCGTGCTCGCCGCCTTTCTCCCCGCACCGCTGCTGGTCGGCTCATTCCTCTGGATCGGACGCCACCGCCACTACGGATGGAAACCGCTGGCGTTCGCCTTCGCCTGGGGTGCCACGGTCGCCACCGGCATCTCGGTCGGCGTCAACACCTACGTGGCCAAGCTTCTCCACGATGCGGACGTGAGCACCAATTGGGCGGCCGTCATCTCCGCTCCCGTCATCGAAGAACTCACCAAGTTCCTCGCCCCACTGGCGATACTGATCTTCGCCGCCAACCACCTCCGGACCGGACTCGACGCGCTCGTCTTCGCCGGACTCTCCGCCGCCGGATTCGCGGTGGTGGAAAACGTCCTCTACGCGTCGGGGGCCTACCAATCGGGAGTCGAACTGTACGGAGACGGAGTGGCGAACGTGACCGTGCTGGTGGTGGTACGCGGAATCCTCACCATGTTCGCCCACCCCCTCTTCACCTGCGTCATCGCCTTCGGTTTCGTCCTCGCGATCGGGAAAAGCACCGGAGTGAAACTGCTGTGGGCCTTCTCCTGCCTGCCTGTGGCCATGGGACTGCACGCCCTGTGGAACTGGTCGGCCGTCTTCGGGGCCGAACACGGTCAGCCGGCGCTGTTCATGATCCTGTACGTCGCCCTTCTCATGCCCCTGTTCACTGGGCTGCTCGGCTATGCACTCCGGGCCCGAGCGAGCATCGCGCGACAGACGTATCACGATCTGCAGCCCTTCGTCTCCAGCGGGCATATCGCCCCACCCGAGGCCGCCGCCGTCGCGGGGTACGGAAACCGGTCGCGCTCGCGCGCCTGGGCCCGGAGGCTCGGCGGTCCCGATGGTGAGCGGGCCATGGCTCGGTTCCACCGTCTGGCCGATGACATCTCCGAGGGGGTCCGGTTCGGAACGACGTCCGAGGCGTTGAGCGTGCAGCTGCGGGAAATGGATCAGCTGCGGCAGTGGTTCTTCCTGCGCGATCCCACGATGCCCCGCACTGTGTGGGACGGCACCGCGTACCACATCACCTTCCCCAATCAACAAGTCCATCGTGTGGCACGCACGTCCCCGGATTTGATGCCGATTCCGGTGCACGCCTCTCAGATTCAGCCGGGGGCGGTTCGGAGGCCCTATGGCGTATGAGGACGAGGGCGGCCGTCCGTTGACGGCGGAGGGACGCCCTTATTGGAGAGAGCCGCACCCGGTGACGGCGGGGTCGATCATCGGAGCGGCGGCGATCTCGGGCCTGGTGCTCGCCGTAGTCATCATGGCAGCGTACGGTAACGCTCCGCTGACTTTGGTGACCTTTACCGCCAGTTGTGTTCTCGGGGGCGTGGCGATGATTCTGACGCGCTACGGTATTCGAGGCGCGGGGGTCGGCACTGCGGCCGTAGCGGCCACCGCCGCCGCGATCGCCCTCGCCGCAGCGGCGGTCGACTTGGCCATGGCTGTGCTTTAGGACGCGGAACACGTCCCCGGAATCGGTAACCGGCCATTGCCCACGCCGGGATCGTGCCGCATAATGAAGCTCGGCCACAGGACTTTGTTCCGGTGTGGATCGGTGGGTTCAGCGTAGTCGCCGACGTTGCCGCTGCCTGGAGGGCAATGCGGCCATGACGGGGGCTTCGTCGGCACGGTTGCCGGAGCTCATGGTTCATCCGCCGCTTTCAAGCCGGCACTGCAGTGTCCTGCTTGGGAGAGGTCCTAACATTGGACTGTCCAAGTAGAGCCGTGTGCGTCGCGGGTGTCCCTGTGACGTTTCATCTGGAATCATCGGGTTCCGTTGAGAATCCCAGTACGACCGGACCGGGAACATCCGGGTCGGGCCGTGAGCGTCCATGCCCCTCGCGGGGTTTGGCGGGTTTCTCAGTGGCCCCGGCACGTCCAGTGCCACACTGAAAAAGAATCGACCGGGAAACTACGGAAGTAGAGCCGTCCATGTTTTCATGGTGAGCTCCGGCGCCGCACAATGCGTCGATCGGCGGGGGTTTGGAAGAATCCGTCGTGGCGTGCTGTGGTGGGGCGGAGCGTACCTACCACCAACCTGAGGAGGGGAAGTGTCGTACTTCGCTGTTGCCGTCGCTCAGACCGGCGACGACTGGGAAGCCACTGAAGTGGACCTTGACGATGTCAGCGACGTGGAAGATGCCGCGGACGTCCTGCGAGAGACCTACCAGGACGCCGATGTCGGGCTGCTGTTCGTTGACGCCGACGACGAGTACTTGACCGTCATTCGCCTCGACGAAGGGGACGGCCTCCGGGTATTCGGCTCCGACAGTGAATACGCCAACGGCTCACGCCTGGGCGCGGCACTTTTGGGTGAATTGGAGCCCGAGGACGACGATATCGACACCGAGGACGAGGACGATATCAATTCCAAACCCACCGAGCTCGACGCCGAGCCGGTCGGAGAGTCCGACCTGCTGTCCGATCTGGGAGTCACCGGAAGCACCCTCTTGGCGCTGTGCGCCAAGGAAGGCCTGATGCCCTCGGACGTCATGGCCGAAATATCCGAAATGGCGGGATTCGCCGAGGTTCTGGAAACGGCACAGGGCGCCTAGGACCGGATCACGATGGATCGCCTCTCGCCCAGCCGTCGACAGACGCACCGGAGCTGGATGCGTCGGGCTCTAGAGGTGGCGGCACGGGCCGGTCCGGACATCCCGATCGGAGCGGTCGTCTACGACCCCGACGGTCGAGAACTGGCCGCCGCACACAATCAACGGGAAGCACTGGGCGACCCCACCGCGCACGCCGAAATACTCGCCCTGCGGCAGGCCGCCACCCGCCACGGGGACGGTTGGCGGTTGGAACGATGCACACTCGTGGTCACGATCGAACCCTGCGCCATGTGCGCGGGCGCGGCCGTGAACGCCCGTATCGGACAGATCGTGTTCGCCGCGTGGGAACCCAAGACCGGAGCGGTCGGTTCGCTCTGGGACCTACCGCGCGACGAGCGGCTCAACCATCGCCCCGAAGTCTACGGCGGAGTCCTGCCCGACGAAGCCGCCGCACTCATGCGGGACTTCTTCGTACCCGAGACGGACAACGGCGGGCCGTAAGCCCCGTCGCTCGCCCGACACCGTGCTTGCGGGCTCCTCGTCCGTCGAATGCCGTCCGTTCAACCATCGCAGTGACGGCAAGGCGTGCTCGAACGACAGCACCACTCCGAGACGCGTCTGCGTCAGACTCGAACCCACCAGGACCCCCAGCGCGATCGACATGACCGTCAGCAGAGCGGTGATGATGTCGGCGATACCCGAGCTGATTCCGGTGCCCGAAACGAACTCCGCCACACCCGCCAGACCCAGCGAACCGGGAACGATCAGCCAGAACGCGGGAAAGAACGTCACCTGAGCGGGAGTACCGTTCTCCTGATTCTCGATCGAAAACGACAACAGCGGCAGCACGAGCCCGGCGCAGAAGGCCCCCAACAGCGGGGACGCGAGGATCTGGCCGACGAACATCGCCATCCACACCCCGTACAGCACCACCATCACCCAGAACAGCGAACCACGCGGAGCCGACAGGAACAGATAGAAACCCACCCCCGTGATCGCCACGCCCAGCCAAGCGGCCCAGCCGCCCAGCGCGTCGTTGGACGGCACCCCCGTTCCCGTCCGCATCAGCTGGTATCCGATGAAGATCCCGAACGCCAACAGAAACAGCATGTTGAACGCGTACATCATCCGCGCCGAACCCGCCACGATCGAACCGGTCGCCAACTCGATCGTGCCGATCGTCAACGCCGCCCCGGGCAGGAAGATGATCAACGGCGGAATCAACAGACGGACCGGGTCGCCGCCGGTCAACGATGCCGGCAGGCTGAACGCCAAGACCGTGACCAGAGTTCCCGCCACCACCGGAAGCGCCAAAGACAGGATGCGCAGACGCTCGGCCACCAGCCACAGCAGACCTACGATCAATCCGAGGAAGGCATAGGTGAACACCACGATCGACGGCGGCGTCCGCGTCAAACCCAGACCCACCGACAGCAACACCACCCCCAGGACGGCCACCGGCGTGCTGAAACGCCGGTTGCTCAGCTCGATCTGCTTGATGCGACGCAGACCCTCCTTCGGATCCAGGCGCGTCTCATACGCCTCCCGCATCAAGTGGTACAGCTCGGAGATCTGATCCAGACGCAGGGGAGTGCTCGACGCCGCCGCGAAGTCCGTAGACGTCGTCCCGTCCGGATCCTGAATACGCACGAACGCCCCGGTGGGAAGCACGAACACGTCGACCTCCGACGCCCCGTAGGCCCGAGCGATCGACCGCAGCTCCTCGGTCGCCTTGGTGGTGGAATCTCCGCTGGACGACAGCAGGACCGCGATGGCGCGCAGGAAGTCGATCAGATCGCGCGACGGCGGCGGAGGCCCGTCGGACCGCACGGCACCGGCCTGATGCCGTCCCTGCCACCTTTGGTTAAGGGAGACAACGTTTTCCCTGAAGCTGCGAAACATGTCCTTGACCTCGATCGACAATCCTCATGCAAGAGGAATTCTAGGCCGCCGACGGCCCTCGAGAGAGCGATCGGCGAGGACGAGACCATGAACACAAAAATGAGCCCGTCTCGGGATCGAGGATCGATCCCGAGACGGGCTCATACGTACACAGCGTGGAGTCAGCGGCCCTCCGGCTCACCCCTCCACGTCAGCGGTCAGCCCGCGCCGTTCTGACGCGCCAACAGCTGAGCGACGTCGACCACTTCGACATCGTCCTCCTTACCGGCATCGGCGACACCGTCACGCAGCATCGTCGAACAGAACGGACAACCGACCGCGACGGTCTCCGCTCCCGTACCGATGGCCTCGTCGGCGCGCTCGCGGTTGACGCGTTTACCGATCGGCTCTTCCAGCCACATGCGGCCACCACCGGCGCCACAGCAGAACGATTCGGTGCCCGACCGTGGCATTTCGGTCAGACCCTCACCGATGAGCTCACGCGGAGGCGTGAAGACGCGGTTGTGTCGACCCAGGTAGCAGGGGTCGTGCCAGGTGACGCCCTTCTGCTCCATCGGCTGGATCTTGCCCTCGTCGACCAGCTGCGACAACAGTTGGGTGTGGTGGACGACCTCGTAGTGGCCGCCCAGCTCCTCGTACTCGTTGCCGATGGTGTTGAGGCAGTGTGGACAGGTGGCGATGACCTTGGTGACGCCGACTTCGTTGAGCGTCTCGATGTTCTGCTCGGCCATCATCTGGTACATGAACTCGTGTCCGATGCGACGGGCCGAATCACCGGTGCAGGTCTCGGCCTCACCGAGCACGGCGAACTTGACCCCGGCGGTGTGCAGGAGCGTGGCGACCGCACGGGCGGTCTTCTGCGCCTTGGGATCAAAGGCACCGGCACAGCCGACCCAGTAGAGGTACTCCCAGTCGCCGCCCTCGTCGGCCATGGGCACCTCGAAGTCGAGGTCCTTGGCCCATTCGAGGCGCTTGTTCGGGTTCTCACCCCAGGGGTTGCCCTTGTTCTCCAGGTTGCGCATCATCGTCTGCGCCTGTTCGGGGAAGTCCGATTCCATCATCGTCTGGAAGCGACGCAGGTCGAGAATGGTGTCGACGTGTTCGATGTCCACCGGACACTGCTCCACACACGCCCCGCACATCGTGCACGACCACAGCACGTCGGGATCGATGACGTCGCCGATGATGTTGATGCCCTCGTGGGACTCTCCGTTGGCCGAGGCCGCCTTCAAATAAGGTGCCTCGTTGTAGAGGTGGTCCCGCAGGTCGGTCACCAGTTTCTTGGGCGAGAGCGGCTTACCGGTGTTCCAGGCCGGGCACTGCGACTGGCAGCGACCACACTCGGTACAGGTGGAGAAGTCCAGCAGACCCTTCCAGCTGAAGTCGTCGATCGTGCCGACGCCGAAGGGATCGGTCTCGGGGTCGGCCGTCTCGAAGTCGGCGGGCTTGCCGTCGATGAGCATGGGCTTGGCGGGCCCGAGTGCGACGGAACCGTCGGCGTTGCGTTTGAAGTAGATGTTGAAGAACGCGGTAATGCGGTGCCAACCGATCCCCATCGTCTGGTTGAGACCGATGATGAGGAAGAACGTCCAGGAGATGATGATCTTGATTCCGGCCGCCAGAGTGATGGCCAGCAATGCGGCATCGGTCGAGATACCGCCGTACAAGTTGGACAGTCCTGCCGAAATCGGCGATGCCCACGTCTTCTCGGTGGCACCGGCGGCGAACTCCATGGATCGGATGACGAAGAAGGCCGCCGCGATGCCGAAGATGGTCCCTTCGACGTAAAAGGCCTGCCACTGGGTCGAGTTCTCAAAGCGCGAGGAGCTCTTGCGCTGTCCGTCCGGGCTGGCCTCGCCTTCCGGCGGTACGGACTTGGCCTTGGGCTGGTTCAGCATGCGAATGCTGAACAGCGTGATAATGCCCAGCCCGGTGATCAGTGCGATGAACTCGGTGGCCAGCATCCACGGGCCCCAGTGGCCGATGAAGGGAAGTGACCATTCGGGGTTGAGTACTTCCAGGTAAGCGGTGACAAGGATGGGGAACAGCGAGAAGAACCCGATGAAGACCACCCAGTGCGCAATCCCGACCAGCGTCCATTGCAGCATGCGGGTGTGTCCGAGGGTTTCTCGGATGAGCGTGGTCAACCGTTGTTTACCGGTGCCGTTGAGCTTGCCGCTGCGGCTGTCATCTTTCTTGCCCAGCCTGATGGTGGCAAGCATGCTGACACAGGCGCGCGCGAACAGCCAGATCGCCACGCCGGTATAGGCGAAGGCGATGATCGCCGTAACTATCTGGACGGCTCCCATTGGCGTCCTCCCTAGGTGCGTTCTGCGGTGCTTGATAGGTCAGGTGGCCGCTGGGTGCGTCCCGTCGTCGCGCGTTGCGCTTCGCGGTTACGCTCCAGCACCTGATCGGTCTCGGTCGCGTTCATGGACACGCCGTCTTAAACCCTAAGTGGCGGCGTCCTCCCGTCGCCCTGCGGGCCAGAGGCATCCTGGAATGTCGCCCTGGCTCGGGCCCGTTAAACACGCCCTAACAGTACATGTTACCGGCTAGTAATTTCCATTCTGTGCCGAGGTCGGGTTCGGTTTGTTGCCGCTTTGCGACATGAGGGGACATCATGGCTACGGCGGCGTTCGCGAGTGAGGCTCCCGAACGACTGGGTAACGGCCATGACCTGCGTCTCTCCGGGGTGGTCCAGGCTACGTCCGTTGTGGAATGGTAACGAAGATGGTATGGAATCGAAATATAACCCTCCGACAGTGGGTATTCATAGCTATCCATGCAAGCGCCTGATTGGATGATATTAACACTCCAACATTCAGATTGAATTTTTCTGAAAACGGTTGAATAACAAGTATTCTGATGTCCGAAATATGGGGTTTTGTCCTGAAATAATTGCTTCGTCTGTACGTTTATGAGAGAAGAACCGAACTAATGGACGCCCCTGGTGAAATCATTGAACGTTCGTCATGCTGGAATTAGCAGGGTTCACCGCTATCCGATCAAGGATCAATGTCGTACGACCGCACCTAGCGGTGCCGAACGGACTTGTCTCTCATGACCGGGTAGCAGGACTTGAAGCGCGACGCAGCGGCGTTCGCGCTGGACAGTAACTGGATTCGATCCAGGTGCCTCGAATGTGGCAGGAAAGGAACCGTCGTGGCCGATGGCCGGGTACGGGCCGAGACCGACATGCCGAGGCTCTTGGGGCGGACCCAGAGGACACCTGCTCGGCGAACCGGTGGCCCCGCGCTCTGCCGTCAGCAGAGGACCGGCACTTCGTCAGATCCAGTGCCCCTTTCAGTAGCCCATGAGCACGCCCGCGTCGAGCAAAGACGAATACGGCTCATTCGGTGCCCGGTGATTCACGCCTGGGCCCGAATCGCGGACGGTCCAACAGCGTCTATGCGCGGTGGGCCGCTACAGCGTATGGACTGCTCAATTGAAGATGACCGCCCAGGAGGCAGCAAAGGTGAGTAAACGCAGCTCAAGTCGTAAGGCTTCAGCGGTGAAGCGAGGAGCGTTGGGCTTCCCGCGTATCTCGGATATGAGAATCAGGTCCAAACTGGGTCTGATCCTCCTGATCCCATTGATCGTCCTGCTCGCGGTCGCATCGCTCCGTCTCTATGATCTGACCGATCGGGCCTTCGATGCCGACGACATGGTCAACCTGGTGGAATTCAACGACATTACCGCTGAACTTCGTTTCAACCTCCAGCGTGAACGTTCTGAACTCGTCACCTTCCTGCGCCGTGACTCCGACTACGTCGAAGGTCTCGACCCGGACGACTACACCGAAGAGTCGATGCGGAAACTGATGGCCGCCTCAGACGAATCCTTCGACGACTTCGTCCAGGCCGGACAGAATCTGCCCCTCGACAACGACGAGATCGACCGCCGTATCACTCTGGTCGCCGATACGCGCGAGAGCTTGAAACGCATTCGTGACAATGCTTTGGAAGACCCCGAGACTTCATCGATCGCCTCGACGTCGCGTGTATATCAGAACATGATCGGATCGCTGGTGACGATCACCGACGTTTCCGCCCGTGTCGTGACCGACCCGGAAATCGCCCGTCAATTCCAGGTTATGGCCGCCGTGACCGAACTTCTGGAACAGACCGAGGAAGAACGCGCCATCGCCGTCAGCGTCGGAAACGGTAAGACGTTCTTCAACAACGGTCGCGCCCGTGACTTCGCCTTCCGCGCCAATCAACGTGAAAAGGCGCAAGAGGACTTCCAGAGTCTGTCCAACCGTGACGAACAGCAGTCGTTCTACTTCGGCAGTGGCGGATTGGAAACCAATGAGGTCCAGCTGGCCACCGAATTCGAGGACGAGACCAAGGCCGCCAACTCCGACACTCCCTTGGACGTCTCGGCCGAACTATTGGCCTCGTACGACGCCCTTCTCGAGGGTGGCGCCGGATTCATCGACGAGGTCAGTACGGAGACGTTGTCGGACGCGCAAAGTGAACGTGAAGCTCAGATCTTCCAGTTGTTGCTGGAAACCATCGTTATTCTGGTGGCCCTGATCGTGGCGACGCTGGTTGCCCTGGTCATCGCCCGCAACATGGCCAACGGGCTGAAGCGTCTGCGTGAAGGTGCGCTGGACGTGGCCCACGTTAGCCTGCCGCGCGCGGTGGCGGAGATGCGTGATCAAGACGCTCTGGGATCGCGCACTCCCGATGAAGTCGCCGCCGACGCCGGCAAGGCGATCGAGATCGACCAGCGCGACGAGATCGGTAACGTGGCGCAGGCCTTTAACATCGTCCACACCGAGGCGATCCGAATTTCCGCCGAACAGTCGGCGCTGCGTGCCAACGTCGCGACCATGTTCGTCAACCTGGCGCGGCGTTCGCAGGGTCTGGTCGACCGTCTGATCGGGCACCTGGACGAATTGGAACGCGGTGAGGAAGACCCGGACCGCCTGTCCGAGCTGTTCAAGCTCGACCACTTGGCGACCCGAATGAGGCGTAACGACGAGAACCTGCTGGTTCTGGCCGGTGCGGACTCGTCGCGTCAGGAACGCCACCCGGCTCAGGTCGGCGACATTCTGCAGGCCGCTCAGTCCGAGGTCGAGCACTACACTCGCATCGAGTTCGGTCAGATTCAGACCGACCGCGACGTCAAACCGGCAGCGGTCAACGACGTGGTTCACCTGGTCGCCGAGTTGATGGATAACGCGACCTCCTTCTCGCCGCCGGAATCGGGCGTCCTGTCCGAGGCCGTGCAGTTGAAGGTCAACCATCCCGAACCCGGCGACGGCATCCGTATCCGCATTATCGACAGCGGTATCGGAATGTCGGACGCACAGATCAACGAGATCAACGAGCAGCTGTCGCACGACACCAGCTCGGTGGACATTACGACCTCCCGCATGATGGGTCTGGTCGTGGTGGCGCGACTGGCGCAGCGTCACGGTATTCGGGCCGAACTGCACGCCGGGGCGGAACGCGGCATCATCGCCGAAATCATTCTGCCCGAGTCGGTCCTGACCGAGCCGAAGTTGAACCGTCGTCCCGCCGACAACACGGCCAATATTCCGTCGATTCCCGACAGCCCGGAGGGCATGTTCGGTACGTCGCAGCCGGCGCCCATGTCGCCGCCGATGCCGAACGGCCAGGCCGATCCGCTGAACGGTTCCGCGCCGTCGATTCCGTCGCAGCGTGAACCGGCGCCACCGCCTCAGCCGGCCGGGGACGGCGGATTGATGTTCCGTCCCGGTGGCTTCTCGGAGCCCACTCCGGCGGAGGAACAGCGTCCCATGGAAGTCACCGGGGAGATCGTTCACTCGGAGAACGTGGCGCTGCCGAAGATCCAGCTGGAAGCGGCTCCGCAACCGGAGCCGCCGTCGTGGATGGATACCGCCAACACCGGTGGTACGGCTCAGCCTCAGGAGAACTCGGGCCGCATTTCCGCCTTGGACGAAACCACCGAGCTCCCGATCTACCGGGAGGCGGAGTCGGCCTGGTTCAAGGCCACCACTCCGCCACCGCAACCGGCGACGGACGCCGCCCCCAAGGGTGAGCCCGAGTCCGTTCCCGGGGGTTCCGGCTCGGTGACTCCTTCCGATACAGTCGAAAGCGACGCTTCGATTTCAACCTCGGATGGGAACACTATGTCAGAGCAACGGAGTGCTGACGCCGGAAGTCAGACCGGTTCACCGGAATCGGCCGCGGCGACGAGCGGAACTACTCCGGCTGCGGAATCCGCGAGTGAACCCCAAGGGGCGCAAGAGGATGCGTACCGTCGTCGGCTGGGAAGTTCTTCACCTGCGGACTCGACAAACGGTGAGGAATCCGCTTATTCTTGGCGGACGGCAGCTGACAGCGCGTGGGAACGCGTCGATTCCGCCTTGGGTAGTGAGGAAACGGATACCACCGCGAACGGATTGCCCAAGCGTCGTCCCGGCGCCAAGCTGTTGCCGGGTGGCGTTACCGAACCACAAGAGACTGTCAGTGCCCAGAAACGAAACCCCGAAGGCATCCGGGGCTTGCTGAGCGCCTATCACCGAGGGGTTCAGCGTGGCCGAGGCAGTGACAACTAGGTCCCAATTAAGGAGCGACTAATACATGAGTACTGCTGGAACGACTCCCCAGGACTTGGGGTGGCTGCTGGCCGGCTTCGCTGAGCGCGTCCCTGGCGTCGCGCACGCCGTGGCCGTGTCGGCGGACGGACTCCTGTTGGCCTCGTCTCGTGACCTACCCCGGGACCGAGCCGACCAATTGTCCGCTGTGACATCAGGTTTGGTGTCACTCACTCAAGGTGCGTCACGGTGCTTCGAAGGCGGTTCGGTACTTCAGACGGTCGTGGAGATGGATCACGGCTTCCTCTTCTTGATGTCCATTAGCGACGGTTCGTCCTTCGCTGTGCTGGCATCCAAGAATTGCGACGTAGGTCAGGTGGGTTATGAAATGGCCCTCCTGGTCGACCGTGTCGGACAGGCATTGACGCCCAACCGGCGTTGATCGATTACTCTCAGGTCGCAGTGTCGGGACCAGCTCGAGGGTCAAACGCACACGTTTGATACAAATTAGCTAACACGTTAATAGGTTTTTTTCAAAATCAACGGACTGCGCGTCCCATTGGAGCCCTCTTAAAGCGGGAATCCGTGAGGCAGCGGTTGGAGGTAAACATGGTCTTCGGTGGTGGAGAGGAGCCGACTGGCTCGCTCGTGCGGCCTTATGCGGTGACTCGCGGCCGAACACGACCGCAACTTGAAATCGCTCTGGAAGCGCTGATCGAAACGACCATGCGTGGTCGTTCCGGTGAATTTCTGGGTGGAAGAGAACAGCAAGCGATCGCTCACCTATGTGGGGGAGGTTTGCAGTCGCTCGCCGAAATCGCCGCCCGGATGGAAGTGCCCATCGGTGTTGCCCGCGTGCTCGTCGCCGATATGGCCGCAAACGGCCTGTTGGCAGTGCACGAACCGACTGCTATCTCTGACGACACTTCCGACGATACCGTCGGTACCGACCTTCTTGAGCGCGTGCTCTCTGGACTCAGGAGGCTTTAGAACTTAATGAACGCTCCCGCGAATAATGCTCGCGTCACCAGTGCCAAGATCGTGGTCGCCGGCGGGTTCGGTGTCGGTAAGACGACCCTTGTCGGGTCGGTCTCCGAGATCACCCCACTGACCACCGAGGCCATTATGACGTCAGCGTCAGAAGGGGTTGACAACAACAACCTCGTGCCGGACAAGGGCACCACGACCGTTGCGATGGACTTTGGGCGTATCACCATCGACTCCGAACTGATTCTGTATCTGTTCGGTACTCCCGGACAGAACCGGTTCTGGTTCATGTGGGACGAATTGGTACGCGGTGCCATCGGTGCGGTGGTACTGGTCGACACTCGCCGATTGGCCGACTGCTTCTCGGTCGTCGACTTCTTCGAACACCGCAAATTGCCCTATGTGGTGGCCGTGAACTGCTTTGACGGCAAGCAACTGCACGATCTTGAAGATATTCGTGACGCCCTTCAGGTGTCGTCGGACGTCCCGATCATGTACACCGACGCGCGCAACAGGGAATCCACGAAACAGGTTCTGATCAAACTGGTCGAGTACGTCTTGACCATGCGTCGCACGCAAACGGTCGGTGTCTAAACACGACCAAGCCATGAAAAAAGCCCGCCTGAGCGAAGCTCAGGCGGGCTTTTTCGTCCTCTAGCCCCACTGGATCCTCTCACTGATCTTGCTGATGACGGCGCGCCAAGCGATCGCGGTCTGTTCGGTCGGTTGACGCTTGATGCGGCGCTTGGCCCGCATCCCCCGCAGCCCGCCGTTCAGGCTGTCGCGCAGGAAATTGTCAAAGACGTCCAAGGGCGATCCGGGGTCGAGCGCCTCGGTGACCGAATCCAGATCCAAGACGTAGGCGGCGTCGCGGGAGAACTCTCCTGCCGCGATAAGGTCTTCGGTCTTCCACGTCCCGCGACGCAGTTCGGACACCACCCCGCTGAGTTCGTACTCGTCCTCTTCGGCCGGTGCGATGTGCTCAACGGTCAGAGTCTTCTGGAGTTCCTCGTATTCGTCCAACCAGTCCAATTGGTTTCCGTCGTTGGCTTTGACGTAGTCGACCAGGGCCTCGGGCTCTTCGAACAGCAGAAGCTCGCCTTTGCGTACCAGCATGACCGGGACTTCCTCCGGCTCGGCGTCATTGGCACTGAAGTCGATATCCTGCGGCTCGGGGTTCGACTCGTCCTCCGGTTCGTCCGAGACGGGCGGGTCCGAGAGATTGCCCGACCAGTTTGGCAGGGTGTCCGACATTCGATACGCCCGTAGGGTGTAGCCGGTCTTGTGGTTAACGGTGACTGCGATGGGGTCGATACCGAGATCTTTCCAGTATTGCTCGACCTCACGACTGCGTTTGGAGCTCATAGTTCCTTCCCTAGTAGGCGATCCCCAGAAGTCCGTTGACTTCAGTGGACAATGCCTCCACGCTAGCGCGTGCCCGTTCCCGCGATACCGCCAGGCCGGGTTGTGAGGATTCCTTGACTTCGGCCCGGAAATGCGGGCGAGGAGAGTTGTACAGCCGCACGGTGAAGCTCGCACTGGACAGGCTGACGTGGTCGTCGTCGGCGGCGACGGCCCGCACGTTTTCGTCCAGCAGTCGCTCACACTTCGCCAAGCGTCGCAGGTAGACGTCGGCGTCGTTGTCGGCCGGAAGCGGTTGACGGTTGCTGACGAAGACCCCGTGTTCCTCGGCCAGCTCGTCCAGACGCTCCACCGGGGTACGGAACTGGGCCGCCATCCCGGCGGCGATCTCGGTGAGCACCAGGGCGGTGGCGATACCGTCGCCGTGGTCGACCAGGTCCGGCGCGGGACAGTGTTCCCTACCGTCGGGGCCGGCGGTGAAACGATAGGCCGGACCGTCGTCCCCGACGGCACGCCATTCGACACCATGGGTTTCACACAGGGCCTGAATCAATCCGTGGTCGCCGATGTAGGTGCCGCGACGGCCCTTGCGCATCCAATGGTCGGCCAGCAGAATCCCCATGTCGGTCGCCGAGAGGTCCCGCCATTGCTCATCGTCGTGATAGCTCACCGAACACGTCGTTCCCTCCGGAGACAGCCGCAGTATCAGACGGCTGCCGTCGGATTCGGCCTGCTCGTCAAGCTTGTCGGAATCGGTGTGCGTCACGGGACCGAATCCCGCCTCTTCCAAAGCTTCGGCCAGCAGGGGATGGTCGCACACCAGGGGAATGATCTTGGGATCGAATCTATCCACCAACGACACCAGAGATTCGAGGTATCGCTCCCTGAGGTCGTCCGGAGCCACGTCGGGTTCCGGGCCGACGGGGATCTCGGTCAACGGCCCGATCTGCGCCGTCGTGGAAGGCAATGTGGCCTCGTCGGGCCCGTCGATGACGGTCATTCGCGCCCGTTCGCCTCCGACGTCGCTGGCGGTGAACATGATGCCGCAGACGGCGGCCGTATGCCGGGTGGCGTGGGTGAGAACCGGAGTGGCCACCGGATCGGAAATGATCAGGGCCTTCCGGCCGGAACCGGTCACGACTCGTCCGGCCGTCTCCGCCAGGCGCGCGGTTGCCGCCGAGCCGTCGTGGGCGAGCAACACCGGTCCGTCGAGCTGCAACCGCTGGAGCAGGGCGGTGGTGTAGGCGCGAACGGTGGCGGTGTTGAGGCCGTTCGGTCCGGCACGCAGCGGTCCCTCCAGAATGTGCGGTTCGTGGAAGCGGTCGCGTAGTTCGGCGGCGGACTCGGGGAGCCGATCGAGGAGACGATACAGTTCGTCCCGATCGGCCGGGTCAGGGTCGTCGGTAATCCAGGTGAAAATGGTGGTACGGAGATCTGCGATATCGTCCATGCGTTGATCTTTCCATAAAATCGGGTCGATGAGTTCCCGTTCTCAACGGATTCAGCGACGGGCGTGTGGCGTTCCCACCATTGCCGACCGGGGTTCGGTCGGCGGTCACGAGGACGTACGGCGGTGCGGTGCACCAGCGCGAAGACGCTCGTGGGGTGGGAGTCGGTAGCACGAGGGCCGTCGATGGGACGGATTGTCGTTGTCGTGTGTCGTGCGAGCCGGCCGTAACTCGGTGGGAGTGGCGGCGGCAGAGCCGTCAGGGCATGTCGTGCCCGGTTGGAAATATGTTACTACAGAGTATCCGTAGACGCACGCCTGTTAGGCAGTCGATTGACGTCGCCGATGGCGACGATTCGAGGCGGTCCTTGCTGCGGCGTCCAGTGATGATGCGGTCGTTTTCGGGGCGAACGCCGCCCAAGGGCGGGATACATTCGGGCTCACCACGTTGGCCACACGCTTATTATGCCCAACATGGCTCACCAGACGTTCTATCCGACCCGGCGCAGATCCGGTACTGCGGGTTCTGGCTGGTATCCGGCGGAGCGGTAGGTGGCGACGGCTGCGGTATTGGAGCCTTCGGCGCATACGGTCGCGCTGGACGAACCCATGTCCTGCAAAGCTTCGGCGGCGGCGACCGCAATTGCCCTGCCATAACCGTGTCCCTGATGGTCGCTGTGCACGCCCAGAGGTTCAAGCATGCCGATGTTCCCTGGACCCGCTGACCAGACGGTCGTGCCCGCGACCGCGTCGCCTCGGTCGTCGTACCCGATAAGGCATCGGGCATTGGCGTACATCGGCCCGGCGGCAACGGCCCGCCATCGCTCCACGCTGAACTTCGACCCGGTGAACGCCCCGCGGTGAACCGCGACCCGGTCGGCGACCCGATCAGGGCCGACCACCTCGACCCGCAGGCCACAGTCCGCAACAGGTTCGCTCAGATCACGAAACATCGGAATCCACGGTTCATCCGGTTCCCAGCCGTCTTCCAGAAGAACCTCGCGGAATCGGCCCTTCCAGAGCGCTTCCACACTGCCGTTTTCCGCCGACAGGACGCCACGGTCGGGTCGCGTCAGATCCTCGGCCATCTGACGGGCGAGCGCTTCATCCTCGCGCGTTTCCGGATCGATGGCCAACCGCACCAGGTCGGGGCCGTCGAGCAGACCGACTCCGAGAATCCGATCCCGGCGACTCCATGTTCGTACCGCCGCGGCGGTCTTCTCCGGGCCGAACTGCCAGTACCATCCGATGTCCCCCGGATGCAGTTGCGGTGGAGCCCCTTCGTACTGCCACTCCATCATCGTGTGTACAACCTCGACCAAGTCGCCGGGACTCGGTGTACTCAACAGAATAGTCATCCTGTGATTAAATACGGTCGCACCCAACGCGTCCAACGATTTTCCACCAAACGCCGGCACAACGGCTCGACGCCGGCGGCAACACCTGCTCGCTACCGGACGATCGGATTGTTGACCCGGAGTGCTCCATCAGCAGTGGCGGGACCTGGCGACACGATACGCGAAACAGGCCTCGATGTACCGAGCGAGCCTGCTGGTTGCCGACACCTTGTGTTCCTCAAAAAAGAAGGGCCGTCCGTTGGATTGGACGACCCTTACAGTTCGGGTTACCGATCGCAACACGATGTCGCGATGGCGATGTAGTTGAAGGACTATTCCGCCAGTGCCGCGTCCCAGAGGAAGTCGGACACCTGCGAACTGATCTCCATTCCCGCGTCGCGGAGATCGGAGTCTATAGCGCTGAGTAGCGGAAACGGGTCAAAGTATCGTACCGTGCTACCACCGCTGGAGGTTTCGGTGACGATCGCGTGCGTGGGGACCACCAGCGCCGCCTCCGGGAACTCCTCGATCAGCGACGAGCTGTCGGTCTCTCCTTCTACTCCAAGGGCGATGAGGTTCTGCGATTCGGCGGATTCCAGGTGCTCGACGGTCACGTCCTGCGATTCCGCTTGATCGTCCAGGGTTTGGAGAAGATCGGAGGCGGAATGCTCGGAGTCGACCTGCGTGAAGGTCACTGCTGCGGGAGTGCTGATGTCGGGATCGCCGTCGCTGAGGTCCGTAATGCTTTCTTCGATGGGATCCCAGGCGGCGGCGACGTCCTCGGCCGATTCGCCCATGTTCTGTTCGAAGATGTCGACCTGTGAGTTCGGGCCGAGGTAGCTGATTCGGCTACCGGCCTCGTCCTCCCAGACGCCGATGCGGAAGGGAAGGATGAGATTGAGAGTCGGGTGCAGCTCGGCGGTGTCCACATCAGTCGGAGTAACCGACAGTATGCCGAGGTCGGAATCGGACTCGACCTCGTAGGCGTCGTCGAGGTCATCGGTGAGCGTCGCGCGAACGGATTCGGGATCGTCCTCGGCGAAGTGGCTGCGTATTTCCAAGTCGGAGTCGGGGAAATCGGGATCGGGACCGAGTGGTCGGTCGTCCTCTTTTTCGGGAAGTTCCGAGTCGTCATCGCTGGAGTCGGAGCAGGCGCCGACTCCCACCAGGAGAGCCGACGCGAGCAGAAAGGCGCTGATCCGGGAGTTTTTCATTGCTTCTCCTATGGGTACGGCGTAGTTGCGGCACTTGACTTCCTCCCCACGGCTCAAGGCCGGGGGATTCCAACCGGTGAGACCGGTTGACGCACGAGCCCTCGCGGGTGTGCTGGTTCCTGCTTCGCAGACTGACTCATGTCTCCGTCTCCACAGGCTGAGACCGCAAGCCCTGCGGCCTTAAGGATGTTTCTCGCCGCGTTCACGTCCGCATTCGCCCGATGCCCGCAGGCTGTGCAGCAGAAACTCGCTTGGCTATCGCGGTTGTCCGCTGCACAGTGTCCGCAGGCATGACAGGTCTGTGACGTGTACGCAGGATGGATCGTGACCAGCTTGGTTCCGGTGTACCGGGCCTTCGAGGCCAGCGCGAGTTCGAGCCGGTGCCAGCCTTTGTCGAGGATGGCCCGGTTGAGTCCGGCTTTCGCCTTGACATTCCGCTCACTCGCACGCGCAGTCATGTTCTTAGTCTTGAGGTCTTCCAGCACCACCACGGCATTGTCGGACGCGATCCGGTGCGCCACCTGCGCGGTGAAATCGCCGCGCCGATCGGTGACCCGGCAGGACAGACGCCGCAGCCGAGCCAGTGTCCCGCCCCACGACGCCGAGCCCTTCCTCTGCCGGGCCAGCTGTTGCTGGAGGCGCTTATACCGCTTCACCTCGCCGGGAGTGACGAACGCGCGGTCATGGAACCGGCCGTCCGACGTAACCGCCGCATAGGTGACACCCCGATCGATCCCAACCGCCGCACCAGGGTCCGAATGCTGTTCAGGCGTGGTCTGGCCATCGTCCACAAGAAACGATATCCACCACCGACCTGCCTTAAACGATACGGTAGCCGACCGTATCGGACCACCGAGAGCACGTGTAGAACGGTAAGTGACCCACCCGAGTTTGGGGAGCTTCACCCTCCCCCATTTCCGGTTGATCCGCTCCACGGCCATGGGTTTCGGGTCAGGAAACCGAAACGACGGAGACCACCGATGCTTCGCTCTCCACCGGACGGTAAACGTCCCATGCTCCCGGCACGCCCGGTCAAGATCCCGCAAAGTCTGCTGGAGGAGGTGCGACGGCGCGGCGGCCAGCCATTCCAGGCCGGGTTCGCGTTTCGCTTCGGCCAGTTGGCGGGCTTGTGGAACGTAGTTCGCCCATGCTCCTTTGCGACGCGCCTCCCGGCGCTGATCCAGCGCGGCATTCCACACCGCCCGGCAGACGCCTCCGTACTCGGTACACGCTTCGACCTGCTCGGGGGTGAGCTTGAGACGAAAACGGCGACCGGTCAACATGCACACCACCTTATCGTTGGGGTCTGACATCGCGGTCATTGATGTGCTTACCCCACGGCTAAAGCCAGGGCCCTGCGCACTACGAATCTCCGATCAGGGGCGAGGAGGTTGATATGCATTCATATCACGTTTGTACGATACCCGATCCGAACCCGGTAGGGAACTCGCGAGCGCGGCGAAATCTGTGCGAAGGGAAGGTACTCAGGGGGACAGGGGTTTGAGTCGGGATGCCGGGCACCCCGACTCAAACGGGCAACGGATTTAGGTGTTATTGGCGAGCGCGATCAGGCGGCTGCGCGATCCGTTGAACTTGTTGCGGTCGACGTTTCCGGAGATTCCAGAGACGCTGCCGCTGTTGGTGTACTGCCAGAACGTCCAGAAGGTGTTGTTCCAGCCTGCGGGGAGGCTGGGGTTTTCGCTGGACGTCCAGTGGGCGACCCACAGCGGGCTCTTGCTGGCCATTCCGGACCAGTAGTTGGTGCAGGTGTTCCACCAGCTGGCGGTGGTGTAGATGACGACGTCGCGTCCGGTCCGGGCCTTGTAGGTGTTGTAGAAATCGGTGATCCAGCTGCGCATCTGTGAGGCGGAGAGTCCGTAGCACATGGCGCCGCTGGGGTTGTTTTCGATGTCCAACACACCGGGCAGGGTGCGGTCGTCGGCCGACCATGCTCCTCCGTTGGAGGCGAAGAAGTTGGCCTGGGTGGAACCGGCGGAGTAGTTCGGGCGGGCAAAGTGGTAGGCACCGCGGACGACTCCGGCGTAGTAGGCGTTCGGGTAGTTGCTGTTGAATTGCGGGTCGGTGTAGCTGGTACCCTCCGTCGCCTTGATGTAGGCGAATTCGATGCCATCGTTGCGAACGGCCGACCAGTTGATGCTGCCTTGCCAGTGGGAGACGTCGACTCCCTGTACGCCGGAATAGTGCGAGGCCGATGCCGGCGTGGCCGTGAGGAATCCGCCGAACATGACGGCGAATGCCGATACGGCAGCGACAAGGAGCGTCCGTACGCTCCGTTTACGTCCTGTAGCCATTTGTATTTACCTATCCATTCTTGTGAATTTCTTGGATGGGATGATGTGAAGGTAGGTCAAATTACCTTCGCGTAGATTGTCGGATGATCCCACGCATGAGTCAATAGGAATATAGGAAAATATTGAATTAACATTCGGGCAAGTCGAGTCGCCGAAGTGACACGGGACGTTGACATGCCGATATTGTCAAGGGGAAAAGTGAGGGGCGCAAGAAGATGCAGGTGTATAAGACGTAAATATACCTAGTTGTCGCCAACCTGACAATCGTGTGTCCGATGTGTGCCACCGACACTCTTAGACGACCCGTCCGGGGTTCAAAATGCCCTGTGGATCCAAGGCGGCTTTGATGCCGCGCTGCACCGCTAGGTTGGTCTCGTCGACCTCTTCGGCCAGCCATTGCCGCTTGAGGCTGCCCACACCGTGTTCACCGGTCACCGTGCCGCCGCTGGAGAGCGCCAGGGTGAGAATGTCGTTGAAAGCCGCGTGCCCCCGCTCGGCGCTCCCTGGATCGTCGCCGTCGATGACGATGTTGGGATGTAGATTGCCGTCTCCGGCGTGGGCGACCACTCCGACGGTCACCTGGTGTTCCCGCCCGATGCCTTCGATTCCGTGCAGCACCTCGGCCAATCGGGATCGGGGAACGGCGATGTCGTCGACGAGGATGGCTCCCTGGCGTTCGATGGCGTGCAGGGCGCTACGGCGTGACTCCATCAGCGCCTCGGCTTCGGTGGCGTCGGTGGCGCGATGGACCTCTTCGGCTCCGGCGGCGCGACAGTGCCGCTCCACGTCTCGCAGTTCTCGTTCCGGCTCGGAGTCGGCGGCGACGAGAAGAAGCGCCGCCGCATGGGTGGGAAGTCCCATGGGGCGATATTCCTCGATCGCCCTCAGGTGGGTGTGGTCGATCAGTTCCATCAAACTGGGATGCAAACCCGCCGACATGATGTCGGTGACGGCTTGACCGGCCGTCGCCATGGTCGGAAAGACCGCCGCAAGGGTGAGCCGTTGCGTGGGAATCGGGCTGAGCTTCACCGTGGCTTCGGTGATGATGCCGAGGGTGCCTTCGGAACCACAAAACAGGCGCACGAGATCGTATCCCGCTACACCTTTGGCCGTATCGCTGCCGCATCGCATGACCGCCCCGGAAGCCAGCACCACTTCCAGAGAACGGACGTATTCGGCGGTCACCCCGTACTTCACACAGCACATGCCACCCGCGCCCGTTGCGATATTGCCCCCGATGGTGGACTCCCGCCACGATCCCGGATCGGGTGCATAGCGGAGACCGTACGGTTCGGCGGCGGTGCTGATGTCGGCGTTGACGACCCCGGCCTGACAGACGGCCAGCTGGTTGACCGGGTCGACGTGCAGGATATCGCGCATATCGGTCAGATTGAGCAGCAGGGAACCGTCCAGGGCCGACGCGCCTCCCGCGAGGCTGGTGCGGGCTCCTTGGGTAACGATCGGGACGTCGTGCCGCGCCGCGAGGGTCACCGCTTCGGCGACGTCGCGGGTGGAGGTGGGGCGCACGAGCGCCAGCGGCGCACCGGCCCGGACCATGGGGGTCTGGTCCTGGGCGTAGGCGGCGAGAACGTCGGGGTCGGTGACGGGGCGCAGCCCGGTTTCGGTGAGTTCACTGAGGATCTCGTGCATGGCTCGATTGTTTCGCACTCCACAGTCCACGGCAAACCGGGTGCGAAGCGACTGCGGACCTCACGTCAGCCTCGACGATCGCAGTGGTCAGTTCAGAGTGAAACTCTCGAGCGCGGCGTCGAAGGTCTGCTGGGAAACGTCGGCGTGTTTTTCGGCCCCCGAGACGTATACGCCCCACGTGAACCCGTTCGGTCCATAGGCGAGCGCGAACCACGAGTGGTATTCGACGCCGTCGTCGCCGGTGTTGGTGTATTCGACGAGGTGGCCGTCGTAGCCGGAGATGTCGACCGCTTCGGATGTGACGATCTCGCCGCCGTAGTTGTTGGCCAGCTGGGTCAGGTGTGTTTCGGGGTCTTGGTCCTGTAGCTGGTAGGAGTTGTTGTAGTAACGGGCCCAGTGGCTGTCGTCCTCCGGGTTGACGAAGACGTTGTAGTCGTCGCCGTCGGGGCCCTGTTGCCAGTCGGCCGGGTGGTCGGCGCTGTAGCCTTCTCCGTCGAATGTGGCGGTTTCGAGGCTCGGTTTCTCCTCGCCGTCGGTGAGTTCGTCTTCGCTGGGCGGTTCTTCGTCGGGGCCCGCGTTCGATTCGTCGGAGGCCGTTTCGGAGTCGTTCGACGAATCGTCGCCGTCCTGGGTCCACAGGTATCCGAGGAACCCCAGCCCCCCGATGACGAGTACGAGGACGCCGATGATGGCGACGACCTTCCCGCTGTTGGATTTGGATTCGCGTTCCGGCCGTTCGCTCGGTTCGCGCCGGGCGGTCGGTCGGGGTGGTTCGGGGTCGTCGTTTCGGTTGTCGTTGGAGGCGGCGGGGTGGACGCCGCTGTTGAGGATGGGGGAGTTGGTGCTTTCGGAGAACGGCCCGGACAGAAGCGCGCTGAGTTCGTGGCGTGCTTCGTTGAGGGTGATGCGTTGCTGGGGGTCTTTCTTCAGCATCGCGCCGAGCAGTGGGGTGAGTGCTCCCGCGTTGAGGGGGCTTTCGGGGGGTTCGTTGACGACGGCCCGCATGGTGGAGATGACGTCGCCGCGGTGGAACGGGGGCCGTCCTTCGCAGGCGGCGTAGAGCGAGACGCCGAGGCTGAAGACGTCGCTTCCCGGTTCGGCCTTTCCGCCGACGGCTCGTTCGGGTGCGATGTAGTGGGCGGAGCCGAGTACTTTGCCGGGGGCGGTGCCGCCGGAGAGGGAATGCTGTTGGGCGGCTCCGAAGTCGGTGAGGATGCATCGCCCGTCGGCGGTGATCAGGACGTTGCCGGGTTTGATGTCGCGGTGAATGATTCCGGCTTCGTGGGCGGCCTGGAGTGCGCCGGTCAGTGCGAGTCCGATCTTGCAGACGACGCGGAGCGGCAGCGGACCGTCGCTTTCGAGGATTTCGGCCAGTGAGCGTGCCTGGAGTAGTTCCATGACGATCCAGGGGCGTCCGCCGTCTTGGACGACGTCGAAGACGCGGATAACACTGGGATGGGAGATTCCGGCGGTGATCTGCGCTTCGCGCATTGACCGTTCGATGAGTTGCTGTTGCTCGTCGGCGGAGATTTCCTTGGGGAGCGTGACGGCCTTGACGGCTACGTCGCGTTGCAGCGTGGTGTCGAGCCCTTGCCAGACGGAGCCGTTACCGCCGCGTCCGATGAGGTTGGTGAGTTGGTAGCGGCCGCCGATGTGGTCGCCGATTTGGGGCTCGCGCTGTTCCGGGATGGGCTGGTTACCTATGCCTGAGTTTGTCGTTACATTCGGTGATGATTGATTCCATGAGGCGGTTTGGAATCGGTTTCCAAAGGCGCCCGATGGTTGCTGTCCTTCGGGCATGGCCGGACCGTTTGGGTCGTTAAAGTACGACATATTTCCTATAACTCCTCACCACACCAGCATAAGATGTGGTTTTTTACCGCCTGAGGCAGCCGCCACTCACACTGTACGGTCATGTGTCTATAAGATCAAGAATATGGATCGAGACGTACAAGGTCGTACAGGGGTTCCGATCGAACCGCTCTATGAATCATATAAGCGAGAACCAGAGCTGGGTAAACCCGGTTCCTTTCCCTACACACGCGGTGCGTACCCCACGATGTACACCACCAAACCGTGGACGATGAGACAGTACGCGGGCTTCGCGACCGCTTCCGAATCGAACCAACGCTACCGGGAACTGTTGGCCAACGGTTCGACGGGGTTGTCGGTCGCGTTCGACCTGCCCACCCAGATGGGTTATGACTCCGACGCCGCGATCGCGGCCGGTGAGGTCGGCAAGGTGGGGGTCGCCATCGATTCGATCGACGACATGCGCATCCTGTTCAACGAGATCCCTCTCGATCAGGTCTCCACCTCCATGACCATCAACGCCCCCGCCTCCGTCCTACTGCTTCTCTACCAGCTGGTCGCCGAGGAACAGGGCGTCTCCGGCGATCAACTTCGCGGCACGATTCAAAACGACGTGCTCAAGGAATACATCGCGCGCGGCACCTACATCTTTCCCCCGGAGCCGTCGCTGCGTCTGATATCCGATACCTTCGCCTACTGCTCGGCGGAAATGCCGCAGTGGAACACGATCTCCATCTCCGGCTACCACATGGCCGAAGCCGGTGCCGACGCCGGACAGGAACTCGGATTCACCCTCGCCAACGGCATACAATACGTTCAAGCCGCCATCGACGCGGGCCTGGACATCGACACCATCGCCCCGCGCCTGTCGTTCTTCTTCGTGGCGCGCTCGTCGATCCTCACCGAAGTCGCGAAGTTCCGCGCCGCCCGGCGCCTGTGGGCCCACGTCATGCGCGACCGCTTCGGGACCGACAACCCCAAGAGTCAACGGCTGCGCTTCCACACGCAAACGGCCGGAGTGGAACTGACCGCGCAACAACCCGAGATCAACCTCTCGCGCGTCACCATTCAAGCGCTCGCGGCCGTCATGGGCGGCACACAATCGCTGCACACCAACAGCTTTGACGAAGCGCTCGCGCTGCCCACCGACAAGAGCGCCCGGCTTGCCCTGCGCACCCAGCAGGTTATCGCCAACGAAACCGACCTGACCGACACCGTCGACCCCTTCGCCGGATCGTATGCGGTCGAAAGCCTCACCGACGAGATCGAGGCGCAGGCCACCGAGCTCATCGACGCCGTCTTCGCACACGGGTCGGCGGTCAAGGCGATCGAACAGGGCTTCCAGAAAACCGAGATCGAACGCACCGCTTACGCTACGGCCCAACGGATCGACGCTGAGGAACAGGTTATTGTAGGGGTCAACAAATACCGAACCGAGGACGAAGAGCCTTACACGCCACTGCGAGTCGATCCCGAACAGGAAGCCTCACAGGTTAAGTCGGTTCAAGCGACCAGAAACGACCGCGACAACGACGTCGTGGCCGATAAGTTGGCGGCCTTGAAATCGGCCGCCGGTACGGACGACAACATCCTCTATCCGATGAAGGAGGCCCTGGCGGCGAAGGCGACCGTCGGGGAGGTCAGCGGTGCGCTGGCCGAGGTATGGGGCCGTTACGTCCCGCCGGAAACGTTCTAGTCGCCGTCGCCGTCCAAGCGCCGCTGTACGCGGGGCATTGGACGGGCCGGTATAAAAGTGGGAAATAATCCGCTATAACTGTGGCAATCCGAGCAAGCATCGGTAATCCTTGACTACGGGTTGAATATCATTCGAATCTACTTGAGGACTCGAAACGATAAACCATACTGGGGACTTACACATCAGCCGCATGGCAATGACGCTGCGGTCGGCACGGAACAACCCACCGATCGCACTGCGACGCGCACTGAACCGGCGTCTCCGGTCGGCAGACCGCCAAGGCAACAACGGCCCTGAACAACGCGATGGAAGGAAGACGATACGTGGACGTCTTTTGCGGGATCACCACCGTGATGCAGGAAGACGAGGAAAACGCCTGCGCCATCGCGCTCGTCAACTCCACCGGTACACTCCTCGCCTCCGACACCTTCGCCGACGATATACGCGGCTGGGTCCAATTCCTCCTCTTCACCCACCCCCACCGCAGATTCCCCATCGCGGTAGGCGACGCCGAGACCCTCATCTCCGACCTCGCCCACACCACCGGGCACCACGTCACCGTCGCCGAAACCCCCGAAGCCGGTAAAGACGAGATCGACAAGGCCATCTGCCTCGCCCGCAGCATGGCCACCGGAGAAATCTCCCTCGGCACCGACAACCACCACCCCGCCTCCGGGCACCTCCGCCCGCTACTCGACAGCCTCGCGCAGGCCTGCGACTGTCGTGAAGCCGCCGTCCAGACTCTCACCAGCCTGCTGCGCGCCGTGTTCCCGGCCGCGCTCGCCGCGTGGGACGATCCCGGTGACCCGGGCGCCGTCGCCATACTGACGCGGATGCCGCAACCGGGTGCGCTGCAAAGTATCTCCACCGGAGACCTCGCCAACGACCTGGCGACCTTCGCCGATCCGGCACATATCGCGGCCTTGGCCACCGCACTCACCCAGTCGATCAAGGAAATCGGCGGAGGCGACGACTCGATGGCCGCGCCGTCGATTTCGGCCACCGCCGAAGCCGTGGCCTCCTGGGACCGGTCCATCGAAGGCCTGACCGCCCTCGTCCAAGCGCATCGATCGCAGAACAACCGGCAGATGCCCGCCGCTGCGCCTACGGTCCCCGAGCCCGTTGCCGAGGAAGAGGACTCCTCCGACGGGCTCAGCATTAAAATTCCCGACGACCTTCCCCCGCGCCGCAGTCTGCGTGCGCTCGACCCGGCGACGGGAGCGGCACCGATTGTGGAACGGGCCGCCGAAGCCGCCACCCAGGAGTTCACCTCACCGATCGCGGAGACGAACGACGAGACTCCTCCTCCCGCAGAAGCAGAAGAGGAAAAACCGATCTCCGACACCGAAGCGGCCACTCGAATCCTGGAGGCGCTCAACTCGGAGGAAGAAGGTCGGACGGACGAGGAACCCGACGGCGACTCCGAAGGGGACTCCACCTCCACGATGTCGCTGCGTCCCGGACGGGCACGGCGCTCGTTTCGGAGGCGAGCCGAGGAACCACGGGACGAACCGACCGAACCACTCGCAGCGGCCGCACCATCCGCGTCGGAGGAAAGCGGACCGCCACTGCCGCGACGCGAACGCGCGTCTCGCCACGCCGAGCCGGAGCCGGAAGCTCCCCAAGCGGCCGAACCGGAGCCGGAACCGGTGCCCGAGCCGGAGGCGCCGACTCAACCCAACATCGCCGACCTGCCCATCTCCGACGGCGACGACGACGGTCTGATGATCTTCAGTCAGACGCGAAGCGCCTGGTTCCAACGCCCCGAAAGCAGTGAGACCCAAGAATGGTCGATGCCGTCCGATGAGGAATGGCGAGCGGCCGCCGAGGTCACTGAGGCACCGAAACAGAGTGATCAGACTTCTTCAGGGTTGCCGAAACGTGAACCACAGGCTAACCTACTTCCTGGTTCGGTTCTGGCCGAGAAGGACGTACGCAGCAAAGCGCCCATCGAACGCGATGCGGATCTGTTGGCGAACAACACGTCAGGATACTTCCGTGGCTGGAGTCGCGCCCGCACCGCTGATCGGAACGCCGAATCAGTCCCCGCAAACGCCCAGACGGGCCATAGGATGGCACAACCATGAGCGCAGACCTAGGAGTTTACGAACGTTCCCTGTCCATGCTGCTGGGTTCCCTGGTGGCCCGCACGCCCGGACTGTCACACGCTGTTTTGGTGAGTGTAGACGGAGTCGCATTGGCGGTGTCCACCGGTCTGCCGCGTGACCGTGCCGACCAATTGGCGGGCATCGGTTCCGGTCTACTGTCCATGGGCGAAGGTACGGCCCGTGCCATGAGTCAGGGTCCCACGCAACAGGTCGTGGTCGAAATGGCCGAAGGCGTGCTGGTGTCGTCCCCGGTGAGCCCGCAGATCTGCTTGACGCTGTTGGCCGTTGCCGAATGCAACCGGGAACAGCTGGGGTATGAGATAGGACAGTTCACCATGCAGGTAGGCCCGCTCCTCGCGGAAGCCCTGCACAACACCGGATCCCATCCGGTTGTGGCGCAAGAAGCCGGCGGTTACAACGCCTGATCACCAGACGCCTCGCGTCCTTTGCTGTTGTGTCGTAGATCGCATATCATAGGGGCATGTTTCGCCGTGCCCTCCTGAACCTCGCCCTCATCGCGATCACCGGCCCCGCGATCGTGCTACTGACCGCCACCACCGCCAACGCACAGACCGACGACGAACCCCCGAAGCCACCCGACGTCGTCGTGTGCGACCCCGACGAAGACGAATTCCACGAACGCAACGACGAGATCGAATTCGGCATACGGATGGAGAACCGCGATCTCTTCAAACGATGCCTGGAAGCGGAAACCTTCGACCTCAGCGCGGCGGTCACCGAAGCCGACGACGGCACCTCCATCGCCGTCCTCCCCGGACACTACCCGGTCACCGAACCGCTGGAACTGACCGGAACCACCGATATAGAGCTCTACGGCAACGCCGCACAACCCGACGACATCGTCATCGAAGCCGACGACGACCTCGCCACCCTCCTCGCCGTCCGCGACTCCACGGCGACAACCCTGCGAATGCTGACCTTCCTCCACGGCAACGACAACGCCGTCGACATTCGCGACAGTGCCGACGTCGACATCACCGCAGTCGTCGCCAAGAACAACGGACGCAACGGTTTCTTGCTGAACAACACCGACGAGATCACCATGACCAAAACCTCGGCGTCCGGAAACGCCGCAGCCGGCCTCCACTGGAACGCCTCCAACGGCAGCGTCACCGCAGGAAAATACCAACACAACCGCCACGGCCTCCACCTCCGCGACAGCAGCGTCGACATCGAAACCGTCTCAGTGGGACGCAACCTCATCGGAACCTACCTCGACGAATCCACCACCGTACGAATCCAAGACGGCGACTGGTACGAAAACAACCTCAACCCCCTGCGAGACAACGACTGCGACAAACCACTCTTCGAACGCTCCCCGTCCTCGGTACAGATGTGCCCGTCAGTCGGCTCCTCCAGCGGCATCGGACTATGGATACACGGCAGCACCGACGTCACCGTCACCGACAACCACTTCTGGGGCCACCGAGGAACCGCCGTCGTCGCCACCGGCGACGGCGTCAACAACCAAGCCAACGACACCATCACCGTTCAAGGCAACCACTTCGGCGAACGCAAACAAGGAGGAAGCCAACACAACCACACCGACATCTGGTGGGATGGCCAAGGAGAATCCCTCTGCTTCGACGTCGACACCAGCGACGTCACCCGCCCGGCCGCACTCCCCGCCTGCGACGACGGCATCGGACCGGTCAACCGCTACCTCGGCGACCCCGTCTCCACCCTCAAAACCGAATACTGCGGACAACCCGACTACCAACAACCCCAGGACTACTGCGACTGGCTGGGAGCACCGGCCTCCGAACGCCTCGAATTCCGCGTCGCGCTCGCCGTCGCGGTGGGAATGTTCGTACTGACCGGCCTAGGCTGGCTGGCGGCGGCACGCGGAACGCGCCCACCCGGATTCAACTCGGCGGGAGTATCGACCCTGACCCTCGCGGCGGCAGTGTTCCTCACGGTGGCGGCGGCCTGGTCCAACCGTTCGGATTACGAGGCCCTGGCGTTGGTGATGTGGGCGGTCGCCTGGGTGATCGCCGCACGGGCCTGGCGAGTGAGTGGGCTGGCGGCGCTCGCCTGGTTGAGTTATATCGTGTCGTTCCTTTTGGTAGTGGACGCGACCGATCGCGCGGTATGGACGGTTCCGTACCTTCCGGTGTCACCCGGCTGGTTGTGGCTGGCGCTGTTGCCCGTCTGGTTCGTCGTCATGTTCTTTTACCTGGTTCGGAAACGTCCGACCGACCCCGACGACCAGCCACCACAACAGCGGCAAGAGGAAGAGATCGCCGAGTACAACCGTTTCCATTGGGGAGATTTCCACGGTCAACCTCGAACATTAGCGCGGGCGATAAGCGGTAAAGTGTCGGTATGGCTTGGACATGGAAGTTTGAAGACCCCGACGGAACCGCGATCGAAATCGAGTCCGAAGAGCACGACAACCAGGGCGACGCCGAAACGTGGCTGGGCGATATATGGCGTGACCTACGCGAAAAAGGCGCTTCAGCAGCGGTTCTCTTCGACAAGGACACCGAAGTGTACCGAATGAGTCTGGAAGACCCCAACGCGTAAGAATTCCACACGACAGGGGAGGTCACTCGGTGACCTCCCGATAAAAACACTTCTAGTTGTTGGGTGGGGCGGCGTAAACGCGTTCCACAAACTCGGCCACCTCGTCTTCGCTCAAATGCTGCGCGATGTCGGCTTCTGAGATCATGCCGACCAACTTGCGATTGTCCAGTACCGGAACGCGGCGAACGGAGTTGTCCTCCATCATCTGCAGGCAATCGTGTATTTCGGTTTCGGCCTCCACCCAGATAAGTCGATCGTCGGCCAGTTGACCGGCCGTGACTGTATTGGGGTCGTGGCCTCCGGCAATGCATTTGACCACGATATCGCGATCGGTGATGATGCCGTGCAGTCGATTGTCATTGCCGCAAATGGGAAGTGCCCCGACATGGTCGTCGCGCATCCGTTGGGCGGCCTCGCTCAACGATTCATTGGCATCGACGCACTCCGCGTTGTTGTGCATGATGTCGCGGGCGGTCATCATGGCTTCTTCCTCCTCATAACGTCCTCATTGCGGCTTATCGGACCGTTCCCGACGCCTGAATGAGAAATATTCAACACTTCTTCTTGTCAGTGTGGCGGAAAAACGCCGATCAGAGGCCGGTTATAAAAAACCAACCATCGCGCTGGTCGTGTTGTCGCGTTTTGGCCGTTTCGAGGCCGACCTCCGCCGGTTCCGCGTCATAGTTCTGGGTGTGGTGGCCGACGGCGGTTTGACCATTGAACGGTCGCACGTATCGAGCGTCCTAGGGCGATTCGAGTTCGGTTAGGTGTTCAGGGGCAAGATGGGTGGCGGCAGGAAGGTTGACGTAGTCGTAACTATGTTCGATACGTCCGGGAATACCTGCCCATTTGAGTTCGGGCGTACGGTTATCGCTGTTCAGCGACTTCCCCGCGTTCTCCGTGGTATTCGGCTTGTGTATGGGTGTCCCAGGTCCAGTGGTCATCGGTCTTATAGCAACCACTGACCGACTATCGACGTTCCCATGGAGGTAGAAGCCATCTGGGTTTTCCTTTGAGAATGAGGGTAAACATGGCAACGGTAGTTCCGACGAGCAGAATGATGAGGATAAGCAGAACTGCCGTCAATATCAAAAGCACCGCCCCATCGGAGAAGTCGGATTGGAGGACGATCGGAATGACGATAAAGAGCATCAGGAGGTATATCGACAAGGTGGTCATCGGGGCATAACCGCGATACCAGTACCTGAGAGATCGACCGTACTTTTCCATCTGCCGTGACCGCCGGTGCAGCAGCTTCATGATTCGTGCGTTGCCGGTCCAGACCAGAATTCCTAGAACTGTGGTCGCGATCAGCGCTGCGATAAATATGGCACTTATGATCATGCCAGTAGTACTATCCATAGCAATATTCCTGTTAGGGGCGGGCATTCCGGGCGTCGGTGGTAAAACTACGGCGATATCGGAGTGTAGGTGATCGCCTGAACCACCAGATATTTGGATCATACGTCCGACTCTGATTACCCATCCGAGGTAGGTGGCTGCAGGCAAAGGGCTCCGCACACCGCATTGGTAATGGCCTACTCGGCAGCGAAACGTTCGATCAAATCGTCGATGGATGAGACAGAGCCCCATGCATCACCGAGCTCATCATGAGAAACCCCTACTCCAGTTATGGTGTCGTCTGATTCGGCTTGAAACCACATCCAGCCCGGTCCCGATTGGTATATGGGTGCGTCTTCGGGGATATCGGCAGGGCGATTGATAGTTACATCGTCCAAGTCCGTATAGGGATCCCGTTGCGACGCTTCGACACCGGCCATGACAATACGAAGTCCAATTCCCGCGTCGTCCAGCGTGGTCATCGTTCCATGACCGTGAAGTGACTGGTACAGGTAAATCGATTCGGCCGAATCATTGAGTCCCATGAGGTTTTGATCGACTGTGACTTCCAATATGATCGATTCGGTCGGTGTTTGGAAGTCTTCTAGAGTCATGTCGTTGTCTTCTTGATATTCGGGGTCGTGGAACTTATCGTGGTCGAAGCTCAAACCCTCGTGGACTGCGATGATCGACCCCGAAACAATCACGTCTGCAGTCTCGGCAGCATGTTCCGGCGACACCATCGGTTGGTAGTCGATGTCTTCTGACCCCGTGAGCTGCGAGGTGAAATCACGTGCCTTCGGGCTCGAATCTGCTTCCGCTGTGTCAGGTGCGCTGGTACAGGCGGTCAGCGTGATGGTGAGAAGGCTTGCGACGAGGGCGATGCTGTAGCGATTCACCATTTGTCCTCCGTGTGCACGATAGGGGTTGCAGGTATGCCGACATCCATTGGAGATGTCAACGCCGTTGTGTACTTCTCGGCTAGCCAAATGCACACATCAACGTCGGGTAGGGTAGCCGCAATGTTGATACCGTGCCAACACTCGTGAATCGGCACGATACGAATTCACCCATGCTCACAATGGCCCACCGGCCGGAGTGTTTGACTCCCATTCCAGTAAGCGTTCGTCCTAGTTCGACGTCTTAAGATGTGATCCGGTTTCGTCGTCGAGTGTGTTACTGAAAGCGTGGCGCATAGCGCGGCAGCTCGACTTCACAGGGCGCAGTGAGCCCCAACGCCTCGCGGGTGATCTTTCAGCCCCGCCCTTAAGGAACATAGACAATTCCGTTGCGCCTCAAGGAGAACAGTATTATTGTTAATTGTCCTGTCAATGATAGGAAGGACAGAACGTTGCGAGATACGATCAAGTCAATTGCGCTCGCAAGTACTGCCGCGATTGCCATACCGCTGGTCCCCGCACCGGCGGCAGCGCAGCAGGAAAGTACCGTCGAAGAGATCGCCCCTGGTGTGGTGCACGAGACCTACACCTACAAGGGGCAACCTGTCAATCAACTGTCCGTCAGCATTGTTGAAGACCATATCAGTGCTGACGTCCTTGTTCCCGACTCCATTGCCCACACGGAGAAGCCCTCGTTGATGGCCGAGCAGGCCGAGGCGACGGCCGTGGTCAATGGTGACTTCTTCAATAATAGCGAGGACGACTGGCCTCGTTATACCGATGCCCCGGTCGGCCCGATGATTACCGACAACGCCGACCTGTTTCCGTCGCTTTCATTCACCGGACAAACGTATGTCAAGGGTGCAGTTCCTGGGAAGCAGCGTATGGGCCCCGGGCGCCCAGAGGGTTCACCGAACGAAAGCGCCTTGGCTTTCCAAGACGGTCAGCCGATCATGACGGAATTCCATGTCCAAGGAACGATTGACACCAACCGAGGTAACCATGTCCTTGAAGGAGTCAATCAATACGGCCTTGCTCACGACAGCATCGGATATTTCGATTCCGGCTGGGGTGCAACAGATCGTTACCGAGCCGTCTGCGGCGACTATGACGACAGGACTAAGCCTTGTAGCGAGAACATCCACGACGTTCTCGTGCGTGACGGCGTTGTGGTTGGAATCGACGATATCGTTCCTCCTGTTGAACCAGGTGCCTATACTCCGTTCGAGCATTACCGAAACATACGCGACAACGAGTTCATTCTGCTCGCTCGTGACGATGCGGCCGATTGGCTACGGACGCTTGAGCCTGGAGACGAAGTGACTCCTAATTGGTCGCTTGACTCCCCTGACGGACCGGTCGATACGGCGATCGGAGGGATGCCGATCGTGCGTGACGGTGCGTTGGTACCTGGACTTCCTGAGGCCGACTATGATGACGGTGAGCTGGACCAGCCCAAGAACGCCGCCGTGCGTACCGCTGTTGGATACAATGCCGGAGCCAATGTTCTTTACATGGTCACAGTCGGTGAAACCGATGGCCGAGGAGTCACCCTTCGCGAACTAGGCGATCTGATGATCGATCTAGGCGCAGTCGATGCGCTCAATTTCGACGGAGGTGGTTCGACGATGATGGGAACCGCCACAGATGACGGATCGATCGAGGTGCGTAACGATCCGACCGACTTCTTTGGCGAACGCTCCGTGGCTAACGCTTTGGCTATCTTCGCCACCGATGAACGAGTCTCCTACATGGAAGGGCGCTGGAAACTCCAGAACGGCAGCCCCTTTGCCCCCTCATTGCTTGTTGACGAACGGGGCGCCACTCGATATATCGGACACAACTCCAGCGAGTTTTTCGGGCCTTTGAAGGTCTCATCGGCATCCTCGGCTGCTCAATGGGAGATGTCGGCTGACTTTCAGGAGTACTCGTATCTGGATGACACCATTAGCGACGGTTTCACTTTCACTTTGAACGTTGAAACAGATTCGCCTAACCTGACGCCGCAACCCGGCGATCAATTCGTCGATTCGGATGGGAATGTCTGGGAGCGGCAGGAAGAAGAGCAATAATACGTTCTGCGCTGTTGACAAGGACGGTATAACAACGATTGGACGCATTTGAGAGGTTCCGGCGTGATCGGGGGTGGCCTTTGGGCACCCCCTGCATCCGGTGAGTCTTGAATGGGATTAATGGGCGGGCCCGCAGCAGCTCGCCCATTTCACCGTTGGCCACCCGCTTTCAGGGCGCGGAGTCTCCACGGTGGTCAACGATGAAGTGTCCTATGACTACGATCCACGTAGGTCGCCTCCACAGTGCTGCCGATGGATGCATATGCCGGATCGGCAATCGGGGTGGAATACGGGTGAGCGGCCTACTTTGCACGATTGGTAGATCTCGGCATAGCCATGCGCTACTCAGAGTCCGATGTTTCGCTTGTGCCCAACATACTGGCCCGTATCAGGGAAACCCGAACGGACGAGCTCGCTAAACTTATAGGTAAAGCCGTAGTCTGTCAGCTCTTCTATAGGAACAAATCGGACGGCTGTGATCGTATTGTCGTCATGTTCATTGGTCGGAAGCCGCTCCTCTCCGCCGAGATAATTCATCTGCAACATAAAGTGGACGATTGGGGGAGTACGCTCTGGAAAGTCTGATACGTACAGGAGACGATCGACGTTTGCTTCGATGCCTGTCTCTTCAAGGATTTCCCGCGCGGCTGCTTCGCCGATAGCTTCGCCTGTCTCAAGGTGTCCACCTGGTAGAGACCATGACCGGCCTTTATCCACCCGTTGTCTCACAAGAAGAAGTCGGTTATCACGTATGAGTACACCGGTTACACGGATATTGATGGCATATTCGGGATGGAATTCGTTAGGCATGGTAGTTGCGCTTTCCTAGGTAGGGTGATGACAAACAAGCATAGAGTCTGACGTATGTTGAATGATCCTGACTGTGGTAGTGGATTGACCGTGATGTCGCCAAGGGATTTTGGGTTGGGGTGGGAACAATCAAGGTCGGTCAATGCAGCCGGTTGGGACTATTCATGTTTCTTTTGGAAGACACCCATTTTGCCGTATAGGCGGTAGCCGATGGCTTCATTGATCGCGATCATATGATCGTTGACAGTGGCGTTACCGGTGATGACGTATTTCATGTGAGGGCGGTAGCTTTTCAGTAGCCGCTGGTTGGCGATCTTGACCAGCAATCCGAGGCGATGTCCTCGGTGACGGGAGTCGACGACGGTGTTACCGTGTCGTGCCCAGGCTTCGCTGGCCGCTGGAACCGAGATGCTTGAATCGGCCACCACTGTGTCGCTCTGGCGGTGTAGTGCGATGGTTCGGATAGTCAGGTCACCGCGTCGAAGTTGCTCGGTCTGCTCGCGCCTGACGCGGGAACTGTCTATATTGGCGAGCTGCAGATCCCAGTCCTCAAATGGCATATCGGTGATAAGGAATTCCTCCATGCGGGCGATCCCGGCAAGATACCTTTTCGGAATCATGCCAATCCCGCTGACGATCTCGTAGTCGTACGTTTTGGATTCGGCTTCCGCCTTCAACTGGTCGATTCTGCCTTCATCGACCGCTTGCAACTCAACTCGACGTATATCCTGGGTGTTAACGTCACTGTATCCGAGACTGGCGCCGAATGGAACGGCCGTGTCGGGCACTCCGGTTTCTCCGTCGGGTAATACTGCACACGTTTGAAGAGAGGTGCGATTCTCCTCCCGAGCAACGGCTTCCAGGAACCTGATGAACCGGCGTCCAATACCACGACGACGGTGTTCGGAGGTGGGCCTGCAGCTCGAAGTCAAGAATATGCGTGTTGTTGGCATCGGCGAGAAGATCCTCAGTCCACGCAACGGCTTTTCCATCAGTGAACGCCAGCCAACGACGGGTACGAGAGTAGTATTCACCTTCTAACGGGCCAACCAAAGTTCTGGTCTCACTGTAAGGCGGCAGCCGAGAAAAGTCGTGTTTGTCCAACGTCGCCATCAGGCTGAACCAGTCGTCAAGGTGCTAGGGTTTATTGCGGTCGAGCGGAACGATATCGAGATCGACGTTAGTCATACTTCGAGGCTCGACCACTGACCTTGATCGGTCAAAGCCTTACCTGGCGGCTGGGCAAACATGCAGTCTGAAGATCGCAAGACTGCATTCTGTGCGATCTCCTCAAAGCCATCCGCATCGGGAGTCGACATTAATCGAGTGATCCCTAATGTCACAATCGATCTAACCGTTTCAGGCTCATTCCAGTTTTTTCTGGAGTACGCCTTCCTTACCGTATAGGCGGTATCCGATCGCTTCGTTGATCGTGATCATGCTGTCGTTGACCGTAGCGTTGCCGGTCACGACGTATTTCATATGGGGACGGTAGCTCTTTAGTAGCCGCTGGTTGGCGATCTTGACCAGCAGTCCGAGGCGATGTCCCCGGTGTTCGGGATCGACAATCGTACTTCCTTGGTGAGCCCATTCCTCGCTTCCTGCGGGAACCGAGATTTTGGTCGCGGCAACCACCGCGCCACTGGAACGGTGTACTGCGATCGTCTGCAATATGAAGGAACCGCGTCGAAGTTTTTCTAGATGAAGTCGCTGAATCTGAGCCGGATCAATCTTGGCCGGGCGGAGATCCCAGTCGCCCATAGGCATATCAGTCAGCATGAACTCGTCCATTCGGGCAAGACCCTCGAGATACTTCTCTGGAATCATGCCGACCCAGTTAACGATGTCGTAATCCGTCGCCTTTGCTTCGGCCTCTTGCTTAAGACGCTCGATCTCGTCCTCATCGACCGATTGCAATTCGACCCGTCGCAGGTCCTGAGGGCTGGCGTTCGTGTAGCCAAACTTGGCTCCAAAGGGCGCGGCGGTATCTGGAATCTCGGTGTCACCATAGGGCAGTGCCACCCATGCTTGAAGTGAGGTGCGACCCTCTTCACGGGCTATGCTCTCCAGGAATTCCACAAACTGACTACCGATCCCATTGCGACGATGTTGAGGGTGTACTTCCAGTTCGAACTCGAAGATATGCGTATTGTCGGTGTCTGGAAGTTCCACTTTGGCCCAGGCGAGAAGTTCCCCGTCGACAAATCCGAGCCAGCGTTTGGTGCGGGAGTGCTTTTCGCTCTGTACTAGTTCAGCGAGCATAGCGGTGTGGCTGGTGGGTGGGAGCTTGGAGAAATCGTGTTCCTCAACGAGATCGAGGAGATTCAGCCAGTTTTCTATGTGGTCGGGGTTAGTGGGGTCGAGTGGAACGATATCGAGCGCGACTTTAGCCATGCTCTGAAGTCTCCGGTACCGATCACCATTGGTCAATCGAATTTCCATTCAGGCACTGCGTTTCAACCGTTCTACATGGCACCCGGTCGATCCACCCGTATACAAGCGACATTGCATTTGAGGAGCAGAGTCAAGTATCTGACATCAAAATACGCATTCGTCTTGGCCGGCACGCGTTTGTGGCTGTTGACTTTGTGTTAGCAATACGCGACACTAACGCACGCTGAGTGATCACGATGGTCATTCAGGCGTACTTAGGGAGCGTATTATGGTGGATTGTCGGGTTTAGTTTTGTCGTGTACCTGAAGTGTTCTCTCGTTCGTTGGTTAGGTATGAGCGATGACCGTAGGGCTTATCCCAGTGATATGACCGATAAGCAGTGGGAACGATCAGGCCGATGGTAGAGCCGTGGCGGGAAGCGCGCCAAAAGCGCGGACTGGGGCTTGATCGCCCCAAGCACACGTTGCGTGAGATCGTTAATGCGATCCTCTACATGAACTGTACAGGCTTCCAGCGGGCGGACCTCCCCCATAACTTCCCTCCCTATCGGACTGTCCATAACTATTATCGTGATTGGAAGAGGGAGGGGAGCTGACAAAGCGATCCATGACGCACTGTGCGCCAAGGTGAGACGCCGGTCAGGGCGAGCGCCCCGACCGACAGGCGTCATGGCGGATGCCCAGTCGGTCAAAACATCGCCCAACGTGGGCGAATCTGACCAGGGCATTGATGTGGGAAAGAAGATCAAAGGTCTCAAACGCCATATCGTCACCGATACCATCGGTCCGAAATTGACGGGGATGGTCACCGCTGCAAACATCTCCGATACTGCCGGTGGCCGTGACCTTGTCGAGAGGGTTGCCGTAGACCATCCGTCCGTCTCAAAGTTCCAGGTGGACAACGGATACCGAAAATCGGTGACCGAAACAGCTGAGGCGGTAGGTATCGACGTGGAAGTGACACAGAAACCCAACCAGACCAAAGGATTCGAACCGACGAGGCGGTAGCCGGTCGAACGAACCTTCGGCTCGTTCATGCAGCACCGTCGGCTGGCACGAAGATACGAAACGACCGCGCGCTCAGTCGAATCCATGGCCTATTGGCCCATGACCGACACCATGTCCCACACCCTGCACACCGTCCCGCTCACTGCGAAATGACCGGCTGGCGGAGGATTGTACGTTGCCTCTCCGGCTTTACCTTCCGGAAGTCGCTCAGGTAGATCTCGTGATGCCTCCCGGACATCCGTAGTCCATTATCGGGTATGAACGCCTCATGCATCTCCCTCAACACTTCTGCCTCGTCATCAAACGAACCGATATGCAGGGTCTGTACACACCGAGTTTCAGAAAGAGACTCAAAACGGATATCGTCGATCCGCGCAGGTGGTTTCGTCTTCCGCACATATTCGATGGTTGCAGTGACCATGTCCTGCCCAATCCAATCGGGGACCATCAACATGATCGTCCAATCCCACTGCGATTTATCACGCGCCGATGTAAAGGTATCCATATCCTCAGCTGACCACAGTCCCTCCAGCGGAGGAACAACATAGTCGCGTTCAAGTTCCCGTTTGCTGGCGAACTTCAATTTATAGGCCACTGGGTACAGTGATTTTATAGCGTCTCTAAAAGCAGGCGACGTGTTCGGGTCGCCATGTCCATCGATCATTAGGTACTGCATGTCGGGCACGTCCAAGATACGGAACTGACTGCGCCGTGCCTGGTAAGAGCCGGAAAACTTCTTAAAATCGATTTTCGTTGGCATTGAACGGACACCCGAGCCGATTTTAGGCTCATTTCCTTTCTGCGCCTAAGTAGCACGAGCCGATAGTACTATCGCACGGCGACAATTTCAGGAACGAAACTGGTATTCATCAAGTCCGAACTCTTGTTTCGCGTCCTCAAAACGCGTTTCGATGGCCCACCGTGAACCATCCCTGGCAATCAGATCGGTTTTTGTGTCCAGAGAGGGATGACAACACACATAAAATGCATGATCGTTGTTCTCTAGTGAACGCCTCGAGAGGACAGAACGAGTAAATCATTGTGGTGCTCTCGTATCCGGCACTAGCGCTCCCCCGACCCATTGACACTCAACCGGGCCTCGTTTGCCTTCCTCCTTGTGGCGCTGTCTCCCATCGATGCTGAGGGACCGTCGCCATCAGGTCACGTATCTCCTTCTAACGGCCCTAAACATCCGTAAGAACATGATTGCTGCGTATTTCCAGAACGTACCGTATCCTCTCGTCTTCCACGAACTGACACAACGGGGGTATAGTTCCCATACGTGCTTTTGTCAGTGGCACAACTGTAGGCAAGATGATCATCATTAGCGTCGGCCACCATACGCACTGTGCTCTCGGGCTTGGTGATCATCCCTTGGGTAACACGCTCGGAAAGAATCCCTGCCTGATCGCACCGGTCAGGGTTCTCGACCCAGGTACGTGGTAGATAGAGTTCCGTTTTAGAACGCTTTAAATCTTAACGCAGGGATCGAGTGTCCCCTTATTTCCCCGGTTAATCCACCCACTAAACCTCATGAAGAGCCCTAAAAGGGGAGTAATAACGACTAACCACGTGGCTTAACGAGCTTTACGTCGTAGGCGTAGATGACTGCTTGGACGCGGTCTCTCGCACCGATCTTCTGGAGGATACGACCGATATGGGTCTTCACCGTCGATTCGGCCAGGAACAGTCGTTCGGCGATTTCGCCGTTGGTGAGCCCTTCCGCCATGGCTTGGAGGACTTGCTTCTCGCGGTCCGTCAGCTCGGAGGCGGTTTCGGGATCGGGGACGTCGTCGTCGGGGAGATGCCCGATGAATTGGTCCAGTAGGCGGCGGGTGAGCGACGGGGCGACGACGGCATCGCCGGAAGCGATGGCGCGCACGGCGTTCAAGAGTTCTTCGGGCTGCGCGTCTTTGAGGAGAAAACCGCTCGCTCCCGCGCGTAGAGCCGAGTAGACGTACTGGTCGATGTCGAAAGTGGTGAGAACCAGGACGCGGGTGCGTCCGCCGGAGCCGACGATCTGCTTGGTGGCACTGATACCGTCCGTGCCCGGCATGCGTATGTCCATCAGGATGACGTCGGGGTTGCGGTCGGCGGCGAGTCGAACGGCTTCACTGCCGTTCTCCGCTTCACCGACGACGGTGATATCGTCCTGGCTTTCCAGCAGCATGCGGAAGCCCATGCGTTGTAGGGATTGGTCGTCAGCGATAGCAACCGTGGTCACGTTGAGGTCCTTTGTCTCGTGGCGTTAATTCCCATTGACCGGTAGGTGGAGCGTGACCGTCCAACCTCCGGTGGCACTCGGTCCCGACTCCATTGTGCCGCCAAAGGCGCGAGCGCGTTCGGCCAGCCCGCTCAGTCCGCGACCGGGTTGGGCGTTGTCCACCAGGATGCCCGGGTTTGAGATTCGAAGGTCGACGTCGTCGCTGCCGTATTCGAACTCGATTGTCATGGGCGTGCCTGGGGGCGTGTGTTTGAGCGCGTTGGTCATCGCTTCCTGGATGGTGCGGTAGATGACCAGTTCGTGTCCTTGGTTCAGTTCGGGGCGTTCGCCGTGTGTGCGGTAGTTGACGTTTCGTCCGGTGGACCGGACGCGCTGTATCAACTCGTCGATGTCGTCCAGACCCGGCTGTGGCGCGATTTCGGCTTCTTCCTCGTCGTCGTGGCGTAGGACTCCGAGGACACGGCGTAGTTCGTTGAGTGCTTGGCGGCTGGTGTCGGATATCGATTCGAGTGCTTGGGTGGCTCCGTCGTGGTTTCCGGCTTTGGCGGCGTATTGTCCGCCGTCGGCGAGGGCGTTGACCACGGCGAGGTTGTGTCCGATGATGTCGTGCATTTCTCGGGCGATGCGGTGGCGCTCTTCGGTGGCCGATTGCTCGGCCTGTTGTTGTTCGAGCCAGACGACGTGGTCGCGTTTGGTGCGCAGGAGGAGCGCTACGGTCAAAATAAGTCCGAATATGACCAGGCTGGACGTGATGTCGGCGACGATGGTCCAGATATAGCCGTGGTTGGTGGTGATGCTGTCGATCAACCCGTTGAGGTTGATCAGGATGAAGGTGAGGGTGACCTGCCAGTTTGGGCAGCGCATCCCCACATTGAACAGGATGAGGATGTAGGCCACTCCGTGGCTGGTGGCCATGACGGGGTCGGAGGACAGAGCGCTGATGAGGGACGGAACCATCACGATGAGCATGACGGTGAACGGGTTACTCCGCCTCCACACTAGCGGAATGAGCAGAGCCACTTGCAGAATCAAATAGGCGATGTCGCGCTCTTGGAACTCGCCCATGAACCACGGTACGACCCGTCCGGCAATGGTCACCAGGATCCAAAAAACGACGACGGACACGTCCCACCACCGTGGTCGCCGGGAGTCGAACTCCCAGAGTCGGCGGAGAGAGTACCGTCGTCGCTTTTGATCCGTTGTCACTATGCCAACCTAATACATCGGCTAGACGTCGCGTTGCTTGACGACCAGCCCGGCGAATCCGAAGGCCACGATGAGCCAAGCGGCGATGCCGAGGTAGGCCGCGCCCATGCTGACGTCACTCTCGAAGCCTTGCAGAGGTCCGACAAGCTGTGCGGGAGCGTAGTTCATGGCGGTGTCGACCCATTCCCAGGGCAAGAGGCGTGCCAGGTCGGGAAGAATCATGACCACCGCGACGAAGAACGTGATCGCTCCGGCCGTGTTGCGCAGTAGGAATCCCAGCGCTACACCGAGCAGCGCGTAATACGCCGACGCGACCGAGTAGTGGAAGAGGGTGCTCAATACCTGGTCGTCTCTCAAGCTGAGTGCACCGATGTCGGTTCCCGACGTCATGGTGGTGAACACGTAGAACATCACCAGGCTCACCAACGCGAAGAATACGAAGACCACCACCGCGTTGACGGCGGCTTTCGCGAAGACGACGGGAAGTCGACCGGGCACGGCCGTCATCGTCGGTCGGATGCTGCCGGTTCCGTATTCCCCGGTAACGGTCAAAATCGCCAGAATGGCGATGAGGATCGACGCGATGCTCACGGGACCGAGGATGAGCGACATGGGGTTGTCCCACATGGCCATCTGGCCGTCGTTGTAGGTGTGCGCGGTGATCCCGGCAAACGTCAGGGCGAACGCGGCGGCGATGAGATAGATGATCCACGTGGATTTGACGCTCCACATTTTCTTCCATTCGCCACCGATCACGCCGCCGAGGCGTAGGTGTACCCCTTCTTGCGGGGTCAGGGTTGCAGTCGTCATCGCTTAGGCTCCTTGCTTGGCTTCGGTGGGACGGTACTCGACGGCACCGGCGGTGAGGTCCATGAATACGTCCTCCAGCGAGGACTTCTCGGTGGTGAGCTCGTGTAGTACGTAGCCACCGGCGGCAGCGGCACGGCCGACGACCTCGGGTTCGATTCCGGTGATGCTCAGGGTGTTGGCGTCGGATTCCGAAATCGTGACGTCGGGTCCCTGCAGCGACCCCTTCAGGGCGGCGGCGTCGGGAGACACCACGCGCACGGTGTTGCTGCTGCCTCGGTTGATGAACTCCGACATGGACGAGTCGGCGAGCAGTTTGCCTTGGCCGATGACGATGATGTGGTCGGCGATCAAGGACAGTTCGCTCATCAAGTGTGAGGATAGAAAGACCGTCCGTCCTTCGTCGGCGAGGCGGCGCAGCAGGTTACGCATCCATTTCACCCCGTCGGGGTCGAGGCCGTTGACCGGTTCGTCGAGAATCAGCGTCTGCGGGTTGCCCAGCAGTGCGACGGCGATACCGAGACGTTGCCCCATGCCGAGGGAGAAGGCACCGGCCTTCTTTTTGGCCACCTGGCTCAATCCGACCAGGTCGATGACCTCTTCGACGCGTTGACGTCCGATGCCGTGGGTGCGGGCGATCGCGGTCAGGTGGTTGAACGCGCTGCGGCCCGGGTGGGCGGATTTGGCGTCCAGCAACGCACCGACCTCTGAGATCGGCGCGGCCAGTTTCCGGTAGTCCTGCCCATTGACCGTGATCTGCCCGCTGGTGGGTGTGTCGAGGCCGATGATGGAGCGCATGGTGGTGGATTTTCCCGCGCCGTTCGGGCCGAGGAAGCCGGTGACCTGCCCGGGCTTAACCGTGCAGGTCAGGTCGTCGACGGCGACCTTCTTCCCGTAGCGCTTGGTGAAGTTCTGGATTTCGATCATGAACCCAAGGTTATGGGCGTTATGGAGTCACCACATCGGTCCATTGACTCAATTTCGACCGGTCGGGTAGTACCACGGTTGGACGCTGCGGAGTCCTTCTGTGAGGGGAGTGGTGTACGTCGGTGGTCCGGGGCATAATGGCACCTATGACCATCGACGCCGCTAAATTCGAGCCCCATCGAGTGGAACTGCGCGCCTACGCCTATCGCATGCTCGGTTCGGCAGCGGAGGCTGAGGACGCCGTCCAGGAAACCTTCGTCAAGGCCTGGAAGGCCGCCGACTCCTTCGAAGGTCGCGCCAGCCTCCGCACTTGGCTGTACCGGATCGCCACCAACGTCTGCCTCGACATGATCAAGTCGGCGCAGCGCCGAGTCCGTCCCATGGACATGCGTGTCTCCGGCCGCCCCGACGAGAATCCGCTGGAAACGGCCAACCCGGAGGCCCCCTGGCTAGGTCCCGTTCCGGACGAATGGGTGACCTCCGGCGACCCCAGCCGGTCGTTCGACAAGCGCGAAACCATCAAACTCGCCTTCGTTTCGGCGGTGCAGCATCTTCCCGCCCGGCAGCGTGCCGCCCTGATCATGCGCGACGTGCTGTCCTTCAGCGCTCGCGAAACGGCTGATGCGCTGGATATTTCCCCCAACTCGGTCAACAGTGCCCTGCAGCGCGCGCGAGCGACTCTGTCCGACCTGCGGAGTCAACCGTCCTACGCTCAACCGGAGTCGAACCGGGTCAACACCAAGCTCGCCGAGTCGTACGCCAATGCCTTTGAGACGTTCAACATCGACGCGTTGAAGACGCTCCTGCACGACGACGTGGTCATGTCCATGCCTCCGCTGGAACTGTGGTTGACCGGACCGGACAACGTCGGTGCGTTCATCACCGGTCCTGGGAAGGGATGCGAAGGGTCCAAGCTCATACCCGTTCACGCCAACGGAAGTATCGCGTTCGGGCACTATAAACCCGACGAAGAGGATCCCTCGATCCTCACGCCCTGGTCGATCACCGTCCTGGAGACCGACGACCACGTCATTACCGGACTCAACTACTTCCTCGACGTCGAAACGCTCTGGCCCATGTTCGGCCTCGCGCCCCAACTGCCCGCCGACTGACAACGGATCACAATATCGCCCCACCGAAGCACCGGAAAGGATCTAATATCCTGGAGAGGTGACTTCGATCGAACTTATTACCGCACGTGCCCGCGCCGGACTCGAATCCCGGCGCGGCATTGTTCGACTTCATCCCGAAATCTTCACCGCCCTGGGGCTACAGCCCGGTGACGCGATCACCATGCGCGGACGGCACACGACCACGGCCATCGCCTTCGAGGCCGACCGCCACGCCTCACGACGGTCGCTCTACGCCGACGACCTCACCCTCGGCAACCTGGGCGTTCGGGAAAACACCGAAGTTGACGTCAGCCCCGCCCAGCTCACAGCGGCACAGAACATCACCATCGACGCCCCCGCCTCCATCGTCGCCGGAGTGGACACCGAAATCCTCCGCCGTTCCCTCCTGTCGAAAGTGGTGACCGAAGGCGACGACATATCTCTCCTCCCCATCGAAATCGGCGACAAAAGCCTGGCCGGTGCCACCCGCCGGACACTCAACAACACCCTCGGCATGGGTTGGACCAGCTTCATCCTGACCGCCACCTCCACCGACCCGGATGGACCGGTCATGATCACCAACGACACCCGAGTGCAATGGCTCAACCCGATGACCCACCGGCTCCGTCCCGAAACGACCGGTCCACGCCTCGCCACCGCCGAAGGCGACCGAGCGCCGCACTCAGTCACCAGCGCGCCCAGCTCACCGCAGGCCATCCGCCCCACGCCGCCGCGCGCACCGGCGATCAACCCCGGCACCCAGACGAGCGAGCTTCCCGACAACACCATCCCGTACGCCGACCTCGCCGGATACCGACAACCGGCAGAGGAACTGCGCGAGCTACTCGACCTCGCCTTCTTCCACAGCGAAGTACTCACCGTCGTAGGGACCAAGGTTCGCCTCGGCATCATGATGACCGGACCCTCCGGAACCGGAAAATCCACCATCGTCAACTCCGTCGTCAACGAACTCGGCATCAACCTCCACGAACTCAGCGGCCCCGACCTCGCCGCCATGGACGCCAACGCCGCCGCCGGACAACTCCGCGACACTCGCGGCAACCTCAACGGCCACAGTGTTCTCCTGCTGCGCAATGTGGACGCCATCGCGCCGGAAGACAAACCCACTCCACTCAGCACCATGTTCACCAGGTTCACCGAGGAGATCCTGGAAAGCGGAAACGCCGTCATCTGCACCACCACCAACATCGACGCCGTCAGCCGCGATCTGCGTGCCGCCCTCGAACACGAAGTCATCGTCGACCTCCCCGACCTCGAAGCACGGCGTGACATTCTCACCTACCTCACCAAGTCGATGAAGCTCGACGACGCGGTCGACCTCGACGCCATCGCCGCCCGAGCCCAGGGGTACGTCGCCGCCGACCTCGACGCCGTCATACGCGAAGCCGGAGTCAAAGCCGCCCTGCGTGCCAAAGACGGTGGAGCCACCGCACTGCAGACCGACGACCTCACCACCGCCCTCGACACCGTCAGCCCGAGCGCGCTCGCCGACGACCACGTCGATCTCGGCGGGTTGACCCTGGCCGACGTCGGGGGCATGCACGACCTGAAACAGAGTCTCACCGAAACCATTCTCTGGCCACTGTCCTATCCGGACGCCTTCACGCGCTTGGGCATCGAACCGCCACGCGGCATTCTGCTGTACGGGCCGCCCGGGTGCGGAAAGACCTATATCGTTCGCGCCGTGGCCGGGGAGGGACAAGCCAACGTCATCACCGTGAAAGGCTCCGAACTGCTCAACAAATGGGTCGGGGAGTCCGAACGGAACGTGCGCGAACTGTTCCGTCGCGCTCGGGCCGCCGCGCCGACGCTCATGTTCTTCGACGAGATCGACGCCCTCGTCCCGCAACGTGGAGGAGGAAGCGACAATCCCACCGCCGACCGGGTCGTGGCGGCATTGTTGACCGAACTGGACGGAGCCGAATCGCTTCACGACGTCGTCATCGTGGGCGCGACCAACCGACCCGACATCATCGACCCCGCGCTACTGCGTCCCGGACGCCTGGAGCGTCTGCTGTACGTGCCACCGCCGGATGCCGAGGGCCGTGCCGACATCCTGCGCGCCGGAGCCAAGAACGTTCCCTTCTCGGAGGACGTGAACCTGGACGAGCTGGCCGACGAACTGTGGCTGTACTCCGCCGCCGACTGTTCGGCATTGGTACGCGAAGCCGCCCTCACCGCTATGCGCGAGAGCCTGGACGCTTCGGTGGTCACCATGGCGCACTTGGAGAGCGCCCGGCAACGTATCCGCCCGAGCCTGGATATGAAACAGCTGGAGGACTTGGAGAACTACTCCGAAAAACGCAATGGGATGTAGTCGGTGTGCCGACTAGGTTCTGTCCTCGGTGAGTTCGGTTTTCAGGCGGCCGCTCAACCAAAGGAAATAGCCGGTGGTTACCGTGAGCACGATAATCACCGGCATCTCGAGGAGAAACTGAGCGAAGAGACTGGAGGCCAGTACAACCGTGTTGCATACGGTGGCGATGCGCTGCCAGTGCCGTTTCGGCAGTCGTGCGGCACCAACGGTTTTGGTGTACATAATCGCCGTGACAGCGCTACCGATGCCGGCCAGAACGGCAAGGGGGCCGAACAAGTCTATAAGCCGTGACGTCGCGGCAGTAGGGCTCCACCACGCTTGAAGGAGAAGCCCTACAAGGAAGGTCCCCAATATTGCGATGAACGCAATATGCGTGGTGGCGACGGCAATGGAGAACGGCTGAAAACGCTGTACGGCCCGTCGGTGTTGTTGCCGTCGTTCGTCCTTTAGACGCTGATTGACGATTTCGCGCACCTGACTGATCTGTTCGGGCGTCATTTCGGGGGAATCATCGGAGCTTGCCACATGGTGAATGGTACTCAGCGGTATTCAATCGTGACATCGCGACGTGTATCCGGGTCGAAGTCGCCGCTGCCGGTTGGTGCACGATCGTCTGAATGTTCGAAACGACTTTGGCTGACAAATCCGCCTCCCATGTGTTAACGCGGTTCCGCAGCGCCGAGCCCGACAGAAGGTTACGCTGAATCGTTACAGGAACGGTTTCAACCCGAGCGGGAACCAAACGCCACTACCGCGGTCCAGCAACAGCGCACACGATCAACGAGACCGCCGTAGTGGCTTTGTCGTCCCGCTTGAACTGACTGCGACCGGTGTGAGGCCGCATGAGGGGGACGACGATGATGACTATCGACGCTAGAGAATCATTCACCTCCGCTGCCGCACGTCCCGCTGACGTCGACGTCAGCGAAGCGTGTGTGCTCGGCCGCTTCGGAGACGACAGTCGCCCGATGGTGGCGGTGTGCCCGCCGAGCGAACGGCCGCACGTGGTGCTGGTGTACGCCGAGTTCCCCCATCGGATACCGCAGTTGATCTGCACGCTGAAGGTTACCGACGACGATGTGGACTCCACCTGGCACTCCACTTGCGAGTTGACCGGACCCGTGATTCGCCAGTGGGTGGAATACGAAGCGTTTCGACTCCTCTGCCGAGCTATGGAACGCGCCGCGCACTGGTAATAATGCGGCTTCCACCCGAAGCAGTGGGATTCTGGACGCACCTGGCGTCTCCACCGTCGGATATTGATCCAGCACGTGTCGTTCAACCGTTCCGGCAGGCTCGATCTCTCCGGGCTCAACGGGTACGTGACTTGAAAGCCGCTGATGCCGACCGCAACTCGTGACTAACCGAATTGCGAAGTGAGCGCTCGCGACGTGTCGGTCGATCGGGCCGCGAGCCCACCGACCCAATTGCGCAGTAGTCGGTGACCGTCCACCGTCAGGATCGATTCGGGATGAAACTGCACGCCCTCGACGGCCAGTTCCCGATGCCGCAGCCCCATGACAGTGCCGTTTGAGGTGGACGCCGAGATCTCCAATGGAGACACCACGGTCGCCGGGTCAACCGTCAACGAGTGATACCGCGCCACGACGGTGGGGTTGTTGGCGATACCGTCGAACAGGGTCCGACCGTCATGGACGACCTCCGAACTTTCCCCGTGCCGCATTTCCGGGGCTTGATCGACCGTCGCCCCCCAATGTTCGGCGATGATTTGATGCCCGAGGCAAACACCCAGGATTGGAGTGTGGCCGGCGAACTCGGTCAGGATCTCGTGTCCGAGACGCGCCGAACGAGGATGGCCCGGACCGGGCGACAGGATGATTCCGTCCGGCCGCAAAGCGTTGACGTCGCCGACCGTGATGTCCTCGGCACGACGGACGGTCGCATCGGTTCCATAGGACCCCAGGTATCCGGCGATGGTGTGGACGAAGGAATCGCGAAAATCCACCAGAAGCAGGGACGGACGATACTTAATCGTCGGACTCCCATTCGTCTTGAAGTTCACGTCCTTCTTCCTCATCGGCGGTCTCATAGTCGGAGGGATCGAACTCGTCGTCGGGGCAATTCACCCCGGGAACGCAGTCCTCATCGCCGTCCTCGGAATCGGACGGCAACATCTGCTCGTCGGAATCGCCCGAATCGCTCGCGGCGGGATCGACGTTGCTCCACGGCATGTAGGGGCGTACCGCCGGGAACGTCACAAACCATAGCAGGTAAAACGCCACCGCGACCAATGCGAGAGAACCCACGATCTTACCGGGAAGACCGCCGGGGAGCTTAGCCCAAACCCAGGAATACATTACGCGTCCACCTCCACGGCCTCGTCCGGCAAATCACCTTCGGAATCACGGGCATAACTGTCTTTCAACTGTGAATACACCACATACCGCTCATAGTTGTCCCATAGCGGGTGGCAGGTGAACAGCGTCAGCCAATAGTCGTCGTCCCCCGGAGTCGCGCCCGGCTGACGGGGAACCGGAGCGGTGACGTCGACCTGGGTCTCGTCCACGATCTCATGACGCTGTACTTCGTAGATGTAAAAGGTGTCCTTGGTTTCGATGACGACATTGTCGCCCGGCTCCAGATCGCGAATTTTCTGAAAAATAGCGGGATTATTGTGACCGGCGAGAGTGAAGTTGCCCTGTTCACCCGGATACGCGCCATCCAAATAACGTCCCGGAGCGTAGGCGATATCGGACATCTCTGTGCCCTCCACCAATGTCCACGACTGTTCACGGATCTTCGGAGCCCACATGCGCGCAAACGCGTCACCCAGTTCGGGAACCGGGTTCCCCTCCTCATCGGTCTGTTCCGTTTCGGCCCAGATATCGTCGAGGGTCTGCGACAGCTCATCCTGTTCCGCGTTGATCTCCGCGCTGACCCCCCAAATCTCATAGGCGGTAAACAACATGACGATCGCACCGAAGGTCAACAACAGCTCACCGGCGACCCGAACCGTATTGCGCACCCCGTTACCCGCACCCGCGCTACGATGCCGCTTCACGTTCAACGAATCACCGCCGGAGTCCGGCCCCTGATCGCCGTCGTCGATTTGCGGTAGCAAGGTGGTCTCATCGGGGCCCGGAATCAGTCCCGCCGGCTCCCCCTTCTGAGTCGACGCCGAATCGCCGGTCCCGGCCGTGCCGCCCTGAGCAGCGGGAAGGATGACCGTGTCGTCGTCGGCGGGACCAGAGCTCGCCGCAGGCCCGGACCGAGGATGAGGGCTCGGTTTACGTCCTCGCGGGGACTCACTTCCAAATCCAACCATGCGTATTACCTGCGCCTCGCTGTCATCTATCGGGGGTCACGGAGCCGTATCGCCGACCAACGCATCCATCGTCGTCCACTATAAGAGGTAGTGCGGAAAACATCGCCTCCACAGGGAGCGAAGAATGTCGTCGTGGAAAGCGGCCTCCACACCATGTAGTCAATATACGTTCTATCTGTAGGGTCTAACGATCGGCTGAACGGAGGGTTTTGCAAAAGACCTCGTCTTCTACTTCCGCTTATACACGAGTGTCGAAAATTCGCACGCAGGTCGGGTGCGGGGGTGGCTAAGCTGACCAAAGCAGGTAATCTGGTGGCGTCAGACCACGGAAAGAGAGTTCGCGATGCCTAAGTCACGTGTCCGCAAGAAGAAGGTGTACCACTCCAAGAGTGGCTCCAGCTCATCGACCGGAGACCAGTACGAGCCCAGTCCAGCCTGGGTTCCGGCTACGGCTGTCGGTCTGATCGTCTTCGGTATCGCATGGTTGACGATCTTCTACCTGTCCGGGCAGGAATATCCGGTTCTCGCATGGGGAAACTGGAACCTCGCCGTCGGATTCGTCTCGATGGTGCTGAGCCTCCTGGTGCTGTCGCGCTGGAAATAACGACAACGGGGCCTGTCCATGCCCGGACAGGCCACCGCAATTTAATTCAACAGCTCATAGACGGTAGCGTTGGCCATTCCGCCGCCTTCGCACATCACCTGCATCCCGTAGCGTTGCCCGGAATCCTGCATGTAATGCAAAAGCGACGTCGACAGGCGCGCCCCCGTCGCACCCAGCGGATGCCCCAGAGCGATCGCACCGCCGCGCGGATTCAAACGCTCGTCGTCGGCGGCCAGCCCGGTCGCTTGCGCCCACGCCATCGGGACCGACGCGAACGCCTCGTTCACCTCGAAAACCCCGATCTCGTCCGGACTCATCCCGGTACGCCCCAGAATCTTCTCCGTCGCGGGAATGACCCCGTCCAACATCATGACCGGATCAGAACCCACCGCCGCATGATCGACCACGCGGGCCATCGGCTTGCGCCGCAAAGTACTCGACTTCTCGGCGCTCATCACCACCACGGCGGCGGCCCCGTCGGAAATCTGCGAGGCCAGACCGGCCGTAATCGACCCGTCCTCCGAAAAGGCAGGTTTCAGGCCCGCCAACTTCTCCAACGAGGTGTCTCGAATCCCCTCGTCAACCTCGTACTCGTCGAAGGGAACGATCTCGCGATCGAAATCGCCCGCATCGCGCGCGCTCGCGGCCTTCTGGTGGCTGGCGAGGGCGAATCGTTCCATCGCAGCGCGGTCGATGCCCCATTTCGCGGCGATCTTCTCCGCCGCGACACCCTGATTGAACGGCAGCGTGCGGGTGGTGTCGAGTTGTTCGGCGTAGCGGGCCCGTACGGCCTCACCGTAGGGTTTTCCGTCGGCGGACGACGAGCCCATCGGGACGCGGGACATGGATTCGACTCCACCGGCCACGACGACGTCGGCCTGTCCGCTGGCGACGAGGGCGGTGGCGAAGGCGATCGCCTGTTGCCCCGAACCGCATTGCCGGTCGACCGTCGTGCCGGGGACCGTTTCAGGCCAACCCGCGGCGAGAACGATGTTGCGGGCGATGTTCCAGGACTGTTCGTCGACCTGGGAGACGCAACCGACGATGACGTCGTCGACTTGGTCGGGCAGCAGGCCGGAACGGTTCAAAGCGGTCTGGAACACCGGGGCGGCGACGTCGACGGGGTGAATTTCGGAGAGCGCGCCGCCCGGTTTGCCCACGGCAACGGGGGACCGGGCGGCGGAACCAATAACTACTTCGCGCATGTGATTACTCGGTTTCGATCCGGTAGACGGGGGTAAGGAAGCCACGCGCCAAGACGTTGAAGATGATATTGAACGAACCGACCGCGCAGGAAGCGCCGGGGTCGATGTCGACCTTCTGTTTCAGGGCGTGGACGGCGAAAATGTAGCGGTGCGGGATGTCTCCGGGGGGTGGCGCGGCACCGGCGAAGCCGGTCGAACCGGAGTCGTTGCGCAGTTGGACGACGCCGTCGGGCATATTGTCGGCCGCGCCGGTGTCAAGGCTGGTGACCGAGGCGTCGAGGTTGTGAGCCAGCCAGTGCCACCAGCCGCTGCCGGTTGGCGCGTCGGGGTCGAAGCAGGTGATGGCGAAGGCGGCGGTGTCGGAGGGGAAACCCGACCACGACAATTGCGGAGACACGTCGCCACCGGTGGCGGTGTGCTTGTCGGCGAGGGTCTCGCCGTCGGAGATGTCGGTCGAGGTCACCTCAAAGCTGGGCACTTGAGGTAGGTAGTCATACGGCCACGGTGCTTGTGGGCGTTCCAATGACATGTGTTCGTCCTCCAAAGCAAACGAGATCAATGCACTTACAGCCTACCGTCTTGATGCGGCGGCGATGTCCTTCCCGATAGGCTAAAAGGGTGTCAGATGATGTAATAACGCTGAAAGGGCTGCGGGCTTTCGGCTACCACGGAGTGTTCGATCAGGAGCGACGTGAGGGACAGGAGTTCGTGGTCGATGTGGAGTTGGAGACGTCGCTACGGCAGGCGGCTCAAACCGACGACGTGTACGACACCATCCACTATGGCATTCTGGCGGACCGGGTCGCCGCGATCGTATCGGGCACGCCGGTCAATCTCATTGAGACCCTGGCCGAACGGATCGCCGACATGTGCCTGGTTGAAAGCAATGCGACCCGAGTGGCCGTGACGGTGCACAAACCGCACGCACCCATCGAACACGCCTTCACCGACGTATCGGTGCGAATAGAACGGACCCGCCGATGATCACCGTAATACTCAGCCTGGGAGCCAACCTCGGCGAACGAGAAGAGACCATCCGACACGCGGTAGCGCAACTCCAGCCGGTAGCGGTATCGGCCCTGTACTACACGCCCCCATGGGGAGACACCGAACAGCCCGATTACGTCAACGCCACCGCCGTCGTGCGACGCGACGGATGGGGGACGGCCGAATGGTTCGCGCACACCCGCGAACTGGAACAACAGGCCGGCCGCGTCCGCGACCCGCAACGTCGGTACGGGCCGCGCAGCCTGGACATCGACCTCATCGCCGCCTGGGACGGCGAAACGGCGATATTCAGCGACGACCCCGAACTGACTCTGCCGCACCCCCGTGCCCAGCAACGCGCGTTCGTGCTGCAGCCGTGGCTGGAGATCCAACCGGACGCCGAACTGCCCGGACACGGCCCACTCACCGAACTACTACAGCGACCCGAGCTCGACTCCGATCGAGCCGCCATCCGACGAGGCCCAGAGGTAGGACCGCACCACCATGACTGACCAAGAGCCCACACCTTCGCTGAAACCCACCACGGCCGGAAGCATCGCCGTCGCCGCACTACTCGGCCTGTCCATCGCCTATGTAGTGGCCTCGTGGTGGTACCAAAACCTCCCCACCCTGGAGTGGTACAACGCGGTCGCACTACTGGTACTGGCTCTGATATTGGCCTACCTCGCGTGGCGAACGCGGAAACAACTGCGCACCCCGACCTCCGAATACGAGGGCGAACCCTTCCACGCACTCCAGATGGCACGCCTGGCCGTGCTCGGCAAAGCCTGCACCGTAGCCGGGTCCTTCGTCGCCGGAGCCTACGCCGGATTCAGCCTCTGGCTACTACTGCCGGTATCCCAAGAAACCGCCGGAACACAGCACGACACCCCGAATGCGATTGGGGGCCTAGGTGCCTCAATTGTGCTCGTCGCCGCCGCCATATGGCTCGAAAGATCCTGTCGGATTCCCCCGGAAGATACAAATCCAGAGGGCGGTGACGACGAAGGGTAACCAGTTAAGGTAAGGGCTTATCTTGACTCTGAGAGTACGAATAACCTGCCCCAAGTCAAGACGAAGCCTGTAAGCGGACACAACCGTTTTCGAGGTCGTCAAAGGGTAAGGCACAACCTATTTGGTGTGGAGAACGGTATATATGGAAACCGAGCAGAAGAGTCCAACCCGCGACCGCCTGGGAATACACCTCGTTTGGGAAATCGCCTTGTTCCTATGCGCGGCGGGTCTGCTTTTCGCCCTGACACGCAGCGGGGTAGGGCCGTTCTCCGAAACCGGATGGTCGGGCTTCGCCGCAGCGCTCCTGCCACTACTACTGGGCACGGCCGGAATGGCGCTGTCCCTACGAGTCAGCACAGTCAACCTGGCCATCGGGCCGATCGCCCTCTTCAGCGGATGGCTATTCGTAGACGCCTCCGCCTCCGGAACCGTCCTGGCCATCGGAATGGCGTTGGGAGCGGCGTTCTTCCTCGGCCTCACCTCGGCACTGCTGAACGCCTGGCTACGAATCCCCGGCTGGGCGACAAGCATTGGCATCGGTGGCAGCCTGATACTCCTCAGCCGCAGCGAACCGGGAGTATTCCACCTCGATGCCTTGGGAAACAACATCGTCTATCTCGCTCTGGGCGCGACCGTGGTATTCACCCTCGGACTAGCCACCATCGGGGCGTTCGCGGGAATCCGCGCCCGACTGGAAGCCAACCGAGAAACCCCGGACGGACAATGGCGACCGCACCCATGGCTGCTGGGAAGCGGCATCATCGCCTCCTTCCTACTGGCCGGAGCGGCGGGAGTCGTATTCTCCTGGAGCGGCAGTAACGCCGAGACGGCGACGTTGATCAACCCATGGGAACTGAGCCTGATGGCGCTGGGAGCCGCCCTTCTCGGCGGCACGTCCGTCTACGGACGGCGCGGTGGCTTCGCGGGAACCTTCCTCGGTGCCGTAGTGGTGCTGTCGTCCATGTGGTTCCTGGAAGACCGCGGTTGGTTCAACCCGCTGTGGATTCCGGTCGGAGCCATCGTGTTCGGATTCGTCCTCACCCGCGTCGTGGAAGTCTGGAACAGCGCTGAGGACAGCGACGACGAAGTCGCCGAACGAGCCGGAGACATCGACGACCTGAAGGCGGACGCGACGACGATCCTGCCCGGCGGCAACTCCGGTGAGGAAACGAAGCCCACTTCCATGCCCACCTCGGCGGACCCGGTACAGGACAACGACTTCGCGGCCATGGCCAACGGCACCGGAGTGTTCGACCAGATGCCGGGAGAGGAAACGAACCGCCGGTAATCCACGTAGCTGCGGTGGCTGGTCCGGCGCTCGCGGTCTGCTCCGGTGAGCAGTACGTGGGGATGCGACTTATGCAGTGTGTATGGCTGCGGGACAAAGTGCGCCGTTTGAGCGGGCAAAGCGTATGTTCCTGGTGAACGTCATCGTTGTGGGAGCGTGAGTCGCGGCTGGATTATACGTAGAAGCTGAATAGTGTGCCGTGTGGATTTGCAGAAGGGGAGAGACGGGTGAATTCAGAATTTAGGGACCTTTGTAATACCACCGGTTTTAAGATAATGAAGTATGGCATGCGCGTATTTCTTGTAGTCATGCCCGTGACAATCATAAGTTTTCTTATTGACATGGGGTATTTTTCGGATTATCCACTGGTGAACCATATAAGAAATTTCCCACCGGCTATAGTGTTCTGCCTATTGGTGGCAAATCTCGGAGTTATGGGTGTGGGGGCAGGTGAAATAGTCAATCGGCTAAAAATATTGCCTTCCCAGCATATGTCATCGGCTGCCATATGGGACCTTATGGATTTTTTCCTTGTTCTATATGAAGCGCTTCGACAAGCTGTGTTTCTTAAACCACGAGCATTATTGGACCGGAACCGAATAGGCTCTGTCGCGCTCGATTGACATCACTTGATGTGGTTGAAAACGATCGAGCGAACGACTTCCTCAGATAAGTAAGTTCGTGAGTCGCTGCGGTTCTATTTCTTATTGAGTCCGCAAATCAGTTCCATGTGGTGCGGGTGTGCGAAATATGGAATCCTTGGCGGGCGAGATTGGCATGGCTGGGAGACGCGAACGCGGTAGTCGCGATAGCCAAGTCGCTGTGCTCGGCAGCGTCCGACAGTCGTCGTTCGACAAGTGCTGCCTGGCAACCCCGCTTCCGGTAGGCCGGAATTGTGGCCACTCCGGCAAGGAGACTCGTCGAGTCGTCGGTGAAAAGCGCGGCGGCCGAAACGGCCCGGCCGTCGATCAGGGCGATGTACCTACGTAGGCCGGGAGTCGAGTGCTCCACCGCAAGCATGCGACGGAACGCAGTGGCACTGCGGGGCACGTCGTAGCCGCGATACAGCACGTCCATATATCGCCGGTCGTCAAGGCCGACTTCCTGAACGTCCACGATTGACGATTGTGATGGACGCGGTCTGGTATGCAATGCGGCAGTGGTGATCGACGGTTGCAGACCGGCGTCCAGCAGCGTGCGGTGTGTGGCCCGATCGGCGTCGGCAGCCCAGACTTCGACGGACGGGTTCAGGGCGTATTCGGAATAAAATCCGGTCAGTTCCTTAAACCGGTGGCATTCTTCCTTCCGGTAGCCTCGCACTTTGTTGTACGGCACGTATTCAGGAAGTTCCGGTAGCCGAGTCGCTGGCATGGAACCGAGTCGGCGGAATTCCGCTCCAGTGGATTCCGTTGCGATGCGGGCGAAGTCGCGTTCAGCCTTCACGGTGAGGATCGATTCGGCACGTTGAATCATTGTCAGGCACGAATTGTCGGAGTTGTGCATCGCCTTGGTCCCTTCAGCTGTATCGGTCTTTCAGCCTAGTTTGACCGCCCGGGCCGTTTCGGCGGCAGCTAAACCTTCTGTAAATCGTGGACGTTCTCCACCTGTCTTTGTCGATCGCCATTGCGTTCGGGCCGGTAACGGGACAATCAGAGTGGCTCGTTGAATGGAGCACGTTTATGTTAGGCAAGGGACTACTTGACAGTCAAGTCGATACTTGCCTATGGTGTAGGCATGGCTGAAGAACCGTTCAAGGCCTTGGCGGACCCTACTCGGCGGGTGATCTTGGATGAGCTTGCCGAGCGGTCGGGGCAGACGCTTTTCGAAATCTGTTCCCGATTGGTCATGAAGCACGGCATCAGCATGTCCCGTCAGGCCGTTTCACAGCACATGGCCGTGCTGGAAACGGCGGGTTTGGTGGAAAGCCGGCGAGAGGGCCGCTATAAGTTCCATGATTTGAATACGGCGCCGCTCGAACAGATCACGCGGCGCTGGCTCGATCCCGACCGACAGGAGAGCGACGAATGAGAATCGAGTTGACCAGTGTCTACGTCGACGACCAGGACAAGGCCGAGAAGTTCTATACGGAGGTACTCGGCTTTAAGAAGAAGAACGAGGTTCCCATGGGAGACGGGGCACGGTGGTTGACCATGGTCTCGCCGGAGGTTCCGGATGGGCCGGAGCTGCTGCTGGAGCCGTCGGGCCATCCGGCAGTGGCCCCTTACCGTGACGCCTTGGTCAACGACGGCATTCCGCTTGCCCAGTTCGCGGTGGACGACGTGAACGCCGAGGTCGAGCGCCTGAGGGAGCTCGGGGTGCGCATCACGCAGGAGCCCATGGAAATCGCCGGGGTGACCTTTGCGGTGTTCGACGATACCTGTGGCAATCTCATTCAGATCATTCACCAGGCTTAAAAGCTCCCGGTCAGGCTCCCGGCCGGTTCCAACGTCGGGTGCCTGACGTCCGGGCTATGGCTTCGTTCCGGCTAGGCGGTCAGTAGGCCGATGCCCAGCGTCAGTGTTCCCACCGCGAGGAAGACGGTGCCGATCCAGAGCAGAACGATCAGACCGTTCGGTCGAGTGACGTTCTTTCCCAGCGAGCTGAGGAAGAATCCCGCCGGTATGAAGATGGCTGATATCGGTACTCCGGCGCGAGCGATCCATCCCAGGATTCCCTCCAGTCCGGTCGCGTCGGCGAGGATGATGCCCACCAGCCCCAGCGTGACCAGCACACCGGCGTGAGCATGGCCGGCCCGATGGAAGTTCGTTTGAAATTCCGTCAGAGGAACTTGTCCCCGCGCGACACGCAGGAGGTAGGTGCCTCCGAACTCAATGGTGACGACCGTCAGCAGGACGATGCCGGCGATGGTGCGTGATTCCTGTGTCAATTCAAGCATGGGTGTTCCTTAAAGCGATTTATCTTGACACTGTCAAGTTATCGGAGAGGCTTGACAGTGTCAAGATTCTGCTAGGATTCAACGCATGTCCGATCGGTATCATCACGGGAGTCTGCGCGAGGAACTCATACGGTCAGCCGTCGAACTCATCGACGAGACCGGCACGGCGGCGGTCAGTCTCCGAGCAGTGGCTACTCTCGCAGGAGTGTCGCACGCCGCCCCGGCTCACCATTTCCACAACAAGGCCGGACTTCTCACTGCCGTTGCCACACAAGGCTACTCCGCATTCGCCGACCGACTCGCCCAAGCGTGGGAGCGCACGGGGAGCCTGGCGACGCTCGGTGCCACGTATCTGCGATTCGGACTGGCCCATCGCGCCTATATGGAGACCATGTTTCGTCCAGAACTGTTGAACAATGACGATATGGAATTGATCGCCGCACGGAATCGGGCACGTGCGCTGCTCGATCGAGGTGCGGCGGACGGCGAGCATGCGGCGCGGAGTCGTTTTGAGCCCGGCGACGACTTCAGTCAGGTGCGATCGATTGCCGCGTGGTCGCTCGTTCACGGTCTGACCGATCTCATCCGCACCGGCAATCTGCCCGCCTCGTACGCCGATGCTCCCGAAGAGACCATTCGTCGGTTGACCGAGTCGCTTGCCGAACTAGGGCACGTGCCTACCGACTGAGGTGTCGATTACGGCTCACTCGCCGGGGTCCGCGGGGTGCGGTGCCTGTAGGCCGCGCTCGACCGACTGGTCGCAGATCTCGGCCAGACGTTGGTAGGCCGAGGCACCGAGCATCGCGGTCAGTTCGGGTTCGTAGGACTGATAGACCCGTTTGGCACCCTTGTGCGCCAGCTTGGCGTCGGTGCACCACCAGTGGAAGTCGTGTCCTCCCGGCCCCCAGGAGGCTCGGTCGAACTCGTCGATGATCGTCACCGGGGTGACCGAACCGTCGGCACGATCGATGCTGGTGAAGTCGCGTTTGACGGGCAACTGCCAGCACACTTCGGGCTTGTAGTCCATCGGGTGTACGCCGTCGCGCATGGCCTGCTGATGCAGGGCACAGCCCGGTCCGGTCTCAAAGCCCGCACGATTGTGGAAAACGCACGCGCCGTCCACGACGGCCGTTTTCACGGCCGGTTCCTCGACGCCGTCCTCGTTTTCGAGGGTGTCGTCTTCGAGTACCTCGTCCCAATCGCGATGCAACTGCCAGGTTTCCGGCGTCAACTTCTGCGCGGCCCGGCGCACGCGCTCGACGTCGTCCTCGTCGGTGAAGAACGCCCCATGAAGGCAGCAGCCGTCCGCCGGTTGACCGAAGTCAATGCCGGGACAGCCCTGCCCGAATATGCAGTTCCAACGCGACGTCAGCCACGTCAAATTCGCCCGAACCACCGTCTCGGAATCAGCGGGATCGTAAAATTCGATCCACTCGCGGTCAAATGTGGGTTCCACCTCATCAGTCACGACTCCAACATACGCGGTTACTAAAAATGTACGCAAACCAACATCCGGGTGTCGGACGGTGACTTGTGCTGTACCGCATCCCCAATCGGGCGTGATACGTCAACGGCGTCGCGAGAGGTCGATTGTCCGCCAGTGGACATGCGTATGCTGGACGGGTGAGTGATTCGGCTGACGTGCTGCTATCCACCACCGCCGTTTATCCTGAGCCCACGGCGGTGGGATTCGAGCTGGCGACGGAACTGGGCTACGACGGGGTTGAACTGATGGTTTTCACCGATCGGGTGAGTCAGGATCCGTCCGCGGCGGCCCGACTCTCCAAGCACTACGGTGCCCCGATCAAGGCCGTCCACGCCCCGTGTCTGTTGGTGACTCAGGGAGTATGGAGCCGTGATCCCTGGAAACGGCTGCGTAAAACGGTGGCCGTTGCCCAGGATCTGGGTGCCGGCACGGTCGTCATTCATCCGCCGTTCGCGTGGCAGCGCAATTACGCCCGGAATTTCTCCACGGTCCTCCAAGGCTTGAAGGCGCGCTATCCGGCCATCACCATCGCCGTCGAGAACATGTTCCCCGTCAAAGTAGGGCCCGGGCAGCTGGGGGCGTTCAAACCGCATTGGGATCCGACCGTTGAGGGATATGACGCCTACACCCTCGACCTCTCGCACTGCGCCGCCAGTGGCGCGGACGCGATGGAAATGGCGCAGAGAATGGGTGATCGACTGCGTCACCTGCATCTATGTGACGGAGTAGGGCCGGGAGTGGATGAACATCGGGTTCCGGGTCGCGGCGAGCAGCCCTGCGCGGATATACTGGAACAGCTCGCCGATAAGAGATGGGACGGCCAGGTCACAGTGGAGGTGTCCACGCGCAAGGCGAAGTGGCGTGAGGAACGGCTTGAAGACCTATATGAATCTTTGAAATTCGCCAAAAAATACCTGCGGCACTAGGGAAAACAAAGGTTAATTTGCAATTTGGCTTAACAATTAACGGCCAAAATAGTGATTTGGTCGCATGTTCTCGCTCACGACCTTCCCCCTCGTTCCTGACAGGCACTCACACTGGAGATAATCTTCTTATATGTTGCGTTCTGTAATTCTTGCCGCTGCTCGATCAAAGAAGATGGAGCAGTTCGTAGGGGCCGCGCCGATCAGCCGGTCTCTCGTAAAGCGCTTCGTCGCCGGTAAAACCACCGCCGAAGCAGTCGCCGTTGCCCGCGAACTGGCCTCCAAGAACCTGCTGGCCACGTTCGACTACCTGGGAGAAGACACCCTCGACGCGGAACAGGCCGACGCCACCCGCGACGAGTACGTGCGGCTCCTCAAGGCCCTTAAAGCCGAAGGGCTCTCCCACATGGCCGAAGTCAGCGTCAAACTCTCCGCTCTGGGGCAGATGTTCGACGAGGAATCGGCCTTCGCCCGTGCTCACGAGATCGCCTCGGTAGCCGCGGACGCCGGGACCACCGTCACCGCGGACATGGAAGACCACACCACGACCGACTCCACGATCGCCACGGTCGAGCGACTGCGGGAAGACTTCCCCAGCTTCGGCACCGTCCTGCAGACCTACCTGCGTCGTACGGAAGACGACTCCAAAGCGCTCGCCTACAAAGACAGCCGCATTCGGCTGTGCAAAGGCGCCTACAACGAGCCTGAGACCGTCGCCTACCAGCGCAAACTCGACGTCGACCTCTCATACGTGCGTTGTATCAACGCCCTCATGGCGGGGGAAGGCTACCCCATGCTGGCCACGCACGACCCTCGGCTCGTCGAAATCGCCATCGACCGCGCACGGTGGTACGACCGCGACCCCGACTCCTTCGAATTCCAGATGCTCTACGGCATCCGCCCGACCGAACACGAACGTCTGGCCAATGAGGGATACCGCATGCGCGTCTACGTACCGTACGGAGACCAGTGGTACGGATACCTCATGCGACGCTTGGGTGAGCGTCCGTCCAACATGATGTTCTTCGCCCGTTCACTGGCGTCCAAGAGCTAACGACCGCCACGGCGGGGAATCCGGCTATATCAGGGCACCGAGGCCAACCGGCCTCGGTGCCCTGACCTGTCGGGTCGGACGATACGACCTTCACCCTCCTACCGGGCACGCCCCCTTTCCCCCTGACACCGCATGTCGCGCCCGACCCTTACCATGTGAATATGACTCAGCCCCCGAACGACTCAGACGCTCCCGGCCCCGCCTCAGACGGTTCGGGACAGGAGAAACCCGCGCCGAGCCATACCGCGCCACAGCAATCAGAACAACCGCCGCAAACCGACCCCGCTGGAGCACAGGCGCTCCCGCCGGTCGCGCAAAACGGCTCCACTATGGCGGGACCTCCCGCAGGGGCACCACCACCGCCACCGACGGCTCAACCCGCCGTCACCGCCATACCACCGAACGCCCCACCTCCGAACCCCGGGCCACCGCCGCCGCAGTACTACCAACCCATGCCGCCTCCGACCCCACAACGGTCCGGCCGCGCTACAGCGATCGTGATCTCAGTGCTGGTTCTCCTGCTGGTGGTGGGATCTACCGCTGCCTATATAACGGTGGACCAGACCGACATGCTCGCCACCCCCACCGGCGACATCGAACCCGGTACCGCCGACGACGGACCACCCCCCAGACCCGACGACGACGCCGACCGACTGGAAGTCATCGACTTCGTCGAAGGGACGATCGAGCACGACCTCGGCAATCGCTCGGAAGCCCTCCTCGACAACGACCGCGAGGGTTGGATGCGAGCAGTGGACTCGCCGGCCGACGAACAGATGGAACTTCTCTTCGACAACCTACAGACCATGGGCGTCAGCCGTTACGACTTCGACGTCAGCCGCCCACGCGAAGGAAGCTCCGACGACGAATACGAGATCCGAGTTACCGTCACCCAATGTTTCAGCACCCCCGTGGAAGACTGCTGGCCCATCGACGGCGATTACCACACCACCTGGCAAGACCTCGGCGAAGACGAAGGGTTCGAACTGACCGGGTTCGAGGCCGACGACAGCGAATGGACACGGCCCTTTCCCTGGGAAATCGAACCCCTGACCGCGCTCGCGGGTCGGAATACTCTCGCCGTCGCCCCCAGCCACATGGAAGGGGAGCTGGACAATTACCTGTCCATGTCCGAAGGTGCCGCCTCTGTATCCGATCCGTGGGAAGTCTGGGAAGAACCCGACCAGTACCTGGTGTTCTTCGCCGACAAAAACGCCTTCGACGAATGGTTCGGCGGAATCGACGACAACGACGGTGGAGTGCTGGGCTATGCCACGGTTCTCGAGGGAACCATTGAGGGCACACAGAAGAACTCGGCCAGTATCACGGTCATGGGCGTCGACAACCATCGTGACAACGGCCAACTGCGTTCCACCGTCCGGCACGAATTGGCCCATGCGGCGACTCGGTGGGCCGCACCGGAAGTGCGGGCGAAACCGGAAGCCTGGTGGTTCATCGAGGGGATCGCCGAATACATCGACCAGGGCGAGACCGACGTGCGCAGCTACCTGCGTTCATACGGAATGAAGGATTTCGTGGACGACGGTTTGTGCGACAACGGGATCGTTCCCAGTGACAGTGATGACGGCGAAGAGATCAGTGCCAAGTACGGCTGTGCGTACCTCGGGGTACGATACCTACTCGACAATTTCGATCGTGAACAGTTCGAAGAGGTCTTCGCGGCGGTCGGTCGTGAAGGCAAGACCGTGAAGATACAGGTCGAGTCGATTCTCGACGTCGACTATGACGATCTCATGTCTGATATCGGCGACTACATTCGCGAGATGATCTAGGGGTCCTGAGCCAACGGGGCGGCTCGGCGGTATGACACCGCCGAGCCGCCCCGTTTTCGTATTGCGAAGGGGCGGTGCGGGGGAGGGTGTCTGATCCGATCGTGGTGTCGAAGAAATTAAAATGTTTGATAATGTTGTTTATCTTCCTCACTTGACATATTTACCCTCATTACTCATCATGTTTACACAGAATCAAACATTTAAGGAGGGTGATGTCTATGTCACGATACGTGCGATCGGGCGTGGCCGTGCTGGCCGCGACCGCCGTGGCGTCGGTCGCGTGGCAACCGATGGAGACGGCCCAGGCAAACACGACTGAGGCGACAATCGACGTCGATCTGTCGGACACGACGCCCATCAGTGACGATCTGTATGGACTGTTCTATGAGGACATCAATCATGCCGCCGACGGAGGCCTCTATGCCGAGTTGGTGCAGAATCGGTCCTTCGAATTCACCGAAGCCGACAACATCGACTATCACGCCCTGACCGCGTGGGAGGTATCCGGTCAGGCCAATCCGTCCACCGGCGACGGGCTGAACGCGAACAACCCCACCCACCTCTCTTTGACACCGGGAACGACCGTCACCAACGTCGGGTTCAATTCCGGGATGTTCGTGGAAGCGGGACAGTCCTACGACTTCTCCGTATGGGCTCGGGGTAATCGGGGAGACGTGGTGGACGTTGCGCTCCGGGACGCCGACGGAAACGCCGTGGGCGACAGCGCGTCGGTCAACCTGACCGAACCCGGCTGGAGTCAATACGAACTCGATCTCGATGCTCATGACACCACCACGTCCGGGCGCCTCTCGTTGACCGCACATGCGGCCGTCGACGTCGACATGGTCTCGCTGTTCCCCGAAGAGACGTTCATGGGGCGGGAGAACGGGATGCGCAACGACCTCGCCACGCACCTGGCCAACCTCAATCCCTCCTTCCTACGCTTTCCCGGTGGCTGCATCGTCAACACCGGCTCCTACGACGAGGATTCGCGGGAACGCGTATACAACTGGAAAGATACCGTCGGTCCGGTGGAAGAACGCAAAACCAACCACAACTTCTGGGGTTACAACCAGTCGTACGGCGTGGGCTTCTACGAGTACTTTCAGTTCGCGGAGGACATGGGGGCCAAGCCGCTCCCGGTCGTTCCGGTAGGGGTAACCGGTTGCGGCGATCCGTACGAGATCACCGATCCCGACGTTCTGCAAAAGTGGATCGACGACGCCCTGGACCTGATCGAATTCGCCAACGGCCCCGCCGATTCCGAGTGGGGTTCGGTACGCGCCGAAATGGGGCACCCCGAACCGTTCGGCATGGAAGCCTTGGGGCTGGGAAACGAGGAATATGAAGAGCAGTTCCTGGAGAACTACCCGCAGTTCCACGACGCGATCCGCGAGGCGTACCCCGACATCGAACTGATCGGAAACTCGGGTACCGAATCCTCAGGGGAGGTATTCGACCGCAATTGGGACCTCATGCGGGAGATGGGAACCGATGTGGTCGATGAACACTACTACAACAGTCCAGAGTGGTTCTTCGCCAATAACGACCGCTACGACTCCTACGATCGCGAGGGCCCGCATGTGTTCATCGGGGAATACGCCTCCCACTCGAACACGTGGTGGTCAGGACTGTCGGAGGCGTCGTACTTGACCGGGGTGGAACGCAACGGCGACGTGGTCGACATGGCCTCCTACGCCCCGTTGCTGTCGAACATCGACTACATCGACTGGGCACCCGACATGATCTGGTTCGACAATCACCGCTCGCAGACGTCGGTCAATTACGAGGTGCAGCGATTGTTCGCCAATAACACCGGCGACCAGCTCGTTTCCAGCCAACTCGATATCTCCGACGGAGGCGGTACGGTAGACGACATTCAGGGGAGCGTCGGACTGGGGACGTGGAATACCGCCGCTTCCTACGACAATGTGAGCGTGACGTCTCCCAACGGCGACACCATGTTCGCCGACGACTTTTCGAACGGCGCCGACGCGTGGACGGTGACCGGCCCCGGCGGCGAGCCCACCGGGGACTGGTCGGTCGTCGACGGTGCCTACCAGCAGGAAGCCCTTGTCGAAGACGCTCGCTCGGTGGCCGGATCCTCCGACTGGTCGAACTACACCCTGGAAGTAGAGGCAACGAAGGAACAGGGTGAGGAAGGCTTCCTCATCATGTTCGGGGTGGAAGGCTCCGACGATTACTACTGGTGGAACCTCGGCGGCTGGGGCAACACCACTTCGGCGGTGGAAAAAGCGACCGGCGGCGGTAAGCAGACCCTGGTCAACCATGACACTACGATCGAGGAGGGGCGCACCTACGACCTCAAACTCGAGGTTGACGGGCGGACGATCACCGGTTGGGTCGACGGAAACCAGGCGTTTTCGGTAACCGACGAGGTGCAGATCGATCCGCTCTACGAAGTGGTCACCAGGGACAGCGCCACCGGCGACACCGTGGTCAAGGTGGTCAATCCACACGGCTCCGCGGTGGAAACGTCCGTCGAGTTGAGCGGTGCGAATCTTGCCGATACCGGTACCGTTACGACCTTGCAGTGTGCCCCGGAATGCGACAACGTCCTCGGGGAAGAACCGGTGCTGCAACCTGAGGAGTCCACGGTGTCGGGACTGGGGAACTCCTTCGATCACAGCTTCGCAGCGCATTCGGTGACCTTCATTCGCCTGCACGAAGAAGGCGGAAATTCGGGCACGGTCGACGCCTGTGAGGTGTCGGTGGAGACATCGAACGATACTTCACGCGTCACAGTGACCAACCTTGGCGACAGCGCGGTGAGCGACTGGGAGTTGACCTGGAAACAGAAGGGAAGCAAACAGGTCGCCTCCAGTTGGGGAGCTTCGCTGTCGATGCACGGCAACGATGCCGGCGCGGAACCGGGCGAACGTCTCCAGACACTGAGGCCCGGGGAGAGCGCGACGTTCTCATACCGAGTGAAGGGGCGCGAGCACGTCGGCTCGGATTATCGCCTTGACGGTCAGAGTTGCGGTTGACGCTGCGGCCGAATCTATGACACTTGCCTCCGGGCCGGGTCCTTTAGGGGGCTCGGCCCGTTTAATTGCCTACATCACAATTAGAACACTAATTGATAACAGTCGCCAGTGCCCCTTGGGTAACACCGCTTGACTCACGTAACATGAGTTACATCTCATTTACCAGATGAGGGGGTCTGTACGTATTCGACTCACACCCCACCGGAGTCGTATGCGGCGATGCCACTGCGGTGTTCGCGGACAGGCTGCGTGGCGGCGGCAATGAAGCCGTCCGTCATGGAGGAGTGAAATATAAGGACAGAGTTGGCTTTACGGCCACTTAAAAGGACCGATGCAACCCCCGGGAGGACGGCGTACTCTCATGACAGATCCCACTTCCTACCTGCATTATCAGATACTGCAGGAACTTGAAGCCCTGGAAGACGTCAAGTTTTTCACCGTGCAGGAAATTGCCGGATTTATGCAAGTATCTAAAATGACTGTTTATCGCTTGGTGAAAAGCGGAGAACTGCAGGCGATGCGGGTAGGGCGATCGTATCGAGTGCCGCATGATGCTTTGAAGGCATATATTGTCAACAGCATCAATGAGGTGAAGAAGACCGTGGAGAGCAATGAGGAGGCTCGTGAGGCCAATGTTCGTGAATCTGCGGTGAACGGTAACGACACCTAGCAACGGGCTCTCCGGTCCATGCGTTGCCAATATCGGGGCGCGTGGGCTGGAGGCGTCTTATGGCCCGCTGTCGAGGCGATATCCCCCGGCCTTGAGCGTGTCGGCTGGTTTCGCCTCGTTGCTGAGAGTCCCTTCCGGAAACCACCATTGCGGGTTAAGCTGTGCGCAGCGTTTCAAAGCTTCGACGAACGAGCTGTGAGGAAGACCGATGGGTTCAGTCGTTAAAAAGCGCCGTAAGCGCATGTCCAAGAAGAAGCACCGTAAGCAACTGCGAAATACCCGCGTGCAGCGTCGTAAACTCGGTAAATAGTCAGTACCGTCGGCCCTGGTCTCTGGGGCAATACGGCGATTGTCATTCGATCGCCGTCGGCGACACCGTACCGACGGTTTCCCATCCGTATGCGACCGCTCGGAATAGGCGGCCGCCGACCTGCCTATCGTCCTCTGCGCGTATCGGTTTGAGATCGGGCCGTTGACGAGAGGCCGATCTGGTCCAAGTTACTTAGTGACTGTCGCGGATCGTCGGTAAACGTTTACACTTGAGCCCATGGAACAGATGGCCGACTCCGCCGCTTTCGCGCTGCAGGTAACGAACTGGTTTTGGGTGATATTCAATGTGGGAAGTGCGCTACTGGCTCTGATCGCGCTTGTGCATTGTGCGGTGGCGAAGGCCGCGGCCTTTGAAGCGATCGGCACCCTCAGCAAAGGGACCTGGGTGGGTATTCTGGCATTGGCGGTGGTGTTCACCTCGATCCTGACTCAAATTCCGTTCATGGGAATCATCGCTCTGTGCGCCTCGCTCATCTATCTGCTCGACGTGCGCAAGGGCATTAAGGACATCGGCGCGTAAAGCCACCGGTTCCGGTTGGAGCCGACCTAGTGGATCCCACGAGCCATACCCTTAAGACGTTTGATCCGCTCGGCGGTGGGCGGGTGCGTGGAGAACAGGCCGGACATGCCGCCACGCAGCGGGTTCTCGATCATCAAGTGCGCTTCGTTCGCCACGGGGCTGTCGGCACGAGCCGGAGTCCGGTCGATCCCGCCCGAGATTTTCTGCAACGCACTGGCCAGAGCCAACGGGTCGCCGGTGAGGTCGGCCCCCGACTGGTCGGCCTGGTATTCGCGCGAACGGCTGACGGCCATGCGAATCAGTCCGGCGGCCAGTGGACCGAGCAGCATGGTCAGAATCAGCACGAGCGGATTGGGGCCGTTGCGGTCGTTTCCCCCGAAAAAGGGGATGAACCAGGCGATATTGGCGACCATGGTGATGATTCCCGCCAGCGCTCCGGCGACGCTGGAAATGAGGATATCGCGGTTGTAGACGTGGGAGAGTTCGTGGCCGAGGACGCCGCGCAGTTCGTCCGGAGTGAGTAGCTCCAGGATGCCGGTGGTGCAGGCGACGGCGGCGTGATCGGGGTTGCGTCCGGTGGCGAAGGCGTTGGGCTGGCGGGTGGGGGCGATGTAGAGGCGTGGCATCGGTTGTCCGGCGCGTTGTGAGAGTTCGCGGACGATGGCGTACAGCTGCGGTGCCTGGGCCTCGCTGACGGCTTTGGCGCGCATGGAGCGCAGCGCGATCTTGTCGCTGTTGAAGTAGGTGTAGACGTTGATGCCGATGGCGACGAGTGCGGCGATGACGACGCCGGTAGAGCCGCCGAGCAGGTATCCGATGGCTATGACCAGGGCGGAGAGAACCCCCAGCAGGAGGGCGGTTTTCAACCCATTGCGATGTGAATGCATAACGTGATCCTCCAGTCGCTCACCTGTGGTCACGATACTACTGTTTATTACCGGTCAGTGACTGTTAGTGAGGTAAGACATATTGCCTCGCTCCGGTGGTTGTAGTCGTGCCACCGAAACGGCCGGGGATCGTCAGGGCCGTCTAGCTCGCCTTCTTGGTGCTCTTCTTCGCCGCCTTGGCGGTTTTCTTGACCGCCTTCTTCGCCGTCTTTTTGGCGGTTTTCTTCGCTGCCTTCTTAGCCGTCGTCTTCTTGGCCGCCTTTTTCGCGGTTTTCTTGGTGGTCTTCTTTGCCGATTTCTTCGTTGACTTCTTGGCGGCCTTCTTCTTGCCCCCACCGGCGGCGATCTTCTCCCGGCGCTCGGACAGCAGCTCAGCCGCGCGGTCGATGGTCATCGCCTCGATCGTGTCGGTCCGACGCAGGGAGGCGTTGGTTTCGCCGTCGGTCACGAAGGGACCGAAGCGACCGTCCTTGACCGTCACGTCCTTGCCGGTCACCGGATCGGCGCCGAGGTCCTTCAACGGTTCGGAGGCCCGTGCTCGCCTTCCGCGCGACTTGGGTTCGGCCAGCAACTTCTTGGCCTGTTCCATGGTCAGCGTGAACAGTTGATCCTCGTTCTCCAGCGAACGGTAGTCGCGCTTTTTGACCACGTACGGACCGTGAGGCCCGGCTCCGGTGCGTATCTCCTCGCCGTCGTCGTCGACACCCACCAATCGCGGCAGAGTCAGCAGTTGGACGGCGTTTTCCAAGGTCAGGTCTTTGAGGTTCTGATACGACAGCAGCGACGCGGTTTTCTCTCCGCAGGTCACGTAGGGGCCGTACCGGCCGGTTTTAGCGATCACGGGCTCACCGGTGTCGGGGTGGGTCCCCAATTCGCCCTCGGCGGACGCGAGATCGTACAGCTCTTCGACCTTCTCTCGTGTCAACTCGTCGGGCGCCAGGGAGGCGGGGATCGAGACGCGGTCCCCGGGTTCTCCCGCTTCGCGCTGACTGTCACTGGCGCGTTCCAAATACGGTCCATATCGGCCGACGCGCGCCACGATACGGCGTTCTTCGTCGTCGGTGTATATCGGGATCGAATTGACGCCCCGGGCGTCGATTTCCCCTAGCTCCTGGTCGACGAGGTTTTTCAGCCCGCCGGAGGCCGAGACCGACTCGTCGGTCCCTTCTCCTCCAAAGTAGAACGAACGTAGAAACTTCACCGCCTGAGCATGCCCGGCGGCGACCTCGTCCAGTTCGTTTTCCATACCGGCGGTGAAGTCGTAGTTGACCAGTTGCGGGAAATGCCTCTCCATCAACCGCACGACCGCGAACGCCAAAAGGGACGGAACCAGGGCCTGGCCGCGTTTGAAGGCGTAGCCACGGTCCTGAATGGTCTGCATGATCGAAGCATAGGTGGAAGGGCGGCCAATACCCTTTTCCTCCAGGAACTTCACCAAGGTCGCCTCGGTGTATCGGGCGGGAGGCTGCGTGGTGTGTCCGACGGGCAGCAGGCCGCGTTCGGTCAACTCCTCGCGTTCGGTCAACTCCGGCAATCGGTTGTCGGTGGCCTTGTCGTCGTCATCGGCGTAGGCCTTCAGAAATCCGGGGTTGGTCACCGTTTTACCGGTGGCGGTGAAGTCGGCTTCCTCTCCGGTGCTGGAGGTCGCCCGCGTACGAACCGAGGTGGAATTGCCGGTCGCATCGGTCATCTGGCTGGCGACGGTCCTTCGCCAGATCAAATCGTAGAGCCGGTACTCCTCCGGTGTCAGCTGCGCCTTGAGCTCATCGGGGCGAGCGAAGCGGTCACCCGCCGGGCGAATCGCCTCGTGGGCCTCTTGGGCGTTCTTCACCTTACGCGCATAACGACGCGGCTCGGCAGGCACGAACTTCTCTCCGAACATCTGCCCGGCTTGGCGGCGCGCCGCCTGTACGGCCGTCTCGGACAGGTTCGTCGAGTCGGTACGCATATACGTGATGTGCCCGTTCTCGTACAGCCGCTGGGCCACTCGCATGGTCTGGGCCGACGACAGGCGGAGCTTTCGTGAGGCGTCCTGCTGCAGAGTCGAGGTAATGAACGGTGCGTAGGGGCGGCGACGGTACGGTTTCTTCTCAATGCGCACCACCTGGAACGGCGCGTCGGCCAAACGTTCGGCCAAGCCGTTGGCACCGGCCTCGTCGAGTGCGACGACATTGCTTTTGGCCTGACCGGTCGCGGCGTCGAAGTCTTTGCCCGAGGCGATCTTCGTGCCGTCCAGGGCGGAGAGAGTGGCCTTGAACGTCTCGCCCTCGGACGTACCCAGCCGCGCGGTGATGTCCCAGTAATCGGCGGCATGGAAAGCCATGCGGGAGCGTTCGCGTTCCACCAGGATGCGCGTGGCGACCGACTGGACGCGCCCGGCCGACAGGCGGGGCATGACCTTCTTCCACAGCACCGGGGAGACCTCGTATCCGTACAGCCGATCGAGAATACGGCGGGCTTCCTGCGCGTCGACGAGATTCTGGTTGAGCTCACGGGGATTGGCCACCGCCTCGGCGATGGCATTGGGAGTGATTTCATGAAAAACCATGCGCCGGACGGGAATCTTCGGCTTCAGGGTCTCCAGAAGGTGCCAGGCGATGGCTTCTCCCTCGCGGTCCTCATCAGTGGCGAGGTAGAGTTCGTCGGCCTCGGCCATTTCGGCCTTCAACTGTTTGACGTGGTCTTTACGGTCGGGATTGACGATGTAGAGGGCGGTGAAGTTCTCTTCGACGTTGACGCCCAAGCGCGACCACGGCTTGTCCTTATACTTGGCGGGGATTTCCTTGGCCGAGCGCGGAAGATCGCGAACATGGCCGAGCGAGGAATTGACAATATATCCGGGACCAAGATACGACCCAATCGTCTTCGCCTTCGCCGGGGATTCCACAATCACCAGACGTTTGGGTTCAGCCACGGTCCACCTCTACATAAGTCGTTTAATCCGGTACGTGGGTTACGGTAGCGCATCCTGACATTGATGTCGTTGACAAACGCGGCAGACTGCACCCATACGTCGAACCAAGGTACCCCGAAAATCCCCATAAATATGACAAATTGCCCCACCATCGGTGAGGCAATTCATATAAATGAGTGGTATAGGTCGAAGGGCCTCCGGGAACCTAAGCATAGCCGCTCCGGAGGCCCCCAGCGGTCAACTACGAGCTCGCACTTACCTTCGTATCGTCTTCTCCCGCTTTGGTGTCTCGTTGTCCCGGAGCGGAATCGTCGTCTACGTCGCTTTTGGGCGCCTCGTCTTCCAACACCACCGTCCGACGCTTGGACCAAGCGATCGCGGCGATCAGGATGAGTGCGGCCGCACCGGCGATGAGGTAGCGCCCGGCACTGTGATCCTCGGTGCCGGTCCCCTCGTGGAAGGTGAAGGCGACGACGGCCGGAGCGATCAGCAGGCTGACGAGGTTCATGACCTTCAACAGCGGGTTGATGGCCGGTCCGGCGGTGTCCTTGAACGGGTCGCCGACCGTGTCTCCGATGACGGCGGCCGAGTGGGCCTCGGAGCCCTTGCCGCCGTGGTGACCGTCCTCGACGTCCTTCTTGGCGTTGTCCCAAGCGCCACCGGAGTTGGCCAGCATGATCGCCATGAGGACACCACAGCTGATGGCACCGGCGAGATACGCCGCCAACGGTCCGGCTCCGAGGCCGAAGCCGACCGCGATGGGGGCCAGAATCGCCAGGAGTCCCGGGGTCGCCAGTTCACGCTGGCTGTCGCGCGTGCAGATGTCGACGACGCGACCGTACTGCGGACGGGTGTCTCCGGTCATGATGCCGGGGAAGCGGGCGAACTGATCGCGCACTTCGGTGACGACCGCGGCGGCCGACCGGGCTACGGCGTTGATGGCGAGACCGGAGAAGAGGAAGACCACCGAAGCACCCACGATGAAGCCGACGATATTGGCCGGCGAGGCGACGTTCAGTGCGCTCATCAATTCCGTACCCGCCAGGCCGGCTCCGGCCACCTCGTCGGTGTAGGCACCGAAGAGGGCCGTCGCGGCCAGTACCGCAGTGGCGATGGCGATTCCCTTGGTGACGGCCTTGGTGGTATTGCCGACCGAGTCCAGATCGGTGAGCGTCTGGTTGCCCTCTTCGTCGACGTCGCCGCTCATCTCGGCGATGCCCTGGGCGTTGTCGCTGATGGGCCCGAAGGTGTCCATGGCGACGATGACGCCGACGGTGGTCAGCAGTCCGCAACCGGCGAGCGCCACGGCGAAGAGGCTGACCGTGCCTCCGCCTCCCAGTAGGAACGCACCGAATACGGCGGCCGCGATGGTCAGGCCCGTGTAGACGGCCGATTCCAGACCCAGGCTGAATCCGCTGAGAATGTTGGTGGCCGCTCCCGTGCGGGTGGACGCCGAGACGTCCTTGGTGGGCTTGAAACGTGGATCGGTGAAGTAGCCGGTGAGCATCATGATGACGACGGCCAGCACGATACCGATGATGACGGCGCCCAGGGCCAGTATTTGCGGTCCGACCGGAGCGAGTTCTCCTTGTCCCAGGTCCTCCCAGGTGGAGGGGATGTAGGTGAAGATCGCGAGTGCGGTCAGGGCGATGCCGAGTAGTGCGGAAATGTAGAAGGCCCGGTTGATGGCGGTCAGTCCCGAGGCGTCGTTTTCGCGCATGCGGGTGATGATGACTCCGACGATGGCACAGATGATGCCGACGGCGGCGACGATCAGGGGAAGTACCAGACCGTGTTCGCCGAAGGCGGTGCGTCCCAGGATGAGGCTGGCCACGAGGACCACGGCGTAGGATTCGAAGAGGTCGGAGGCCATTCCGGCGCAGTCTCCGACGTTGTCGCCGACGTTGTCGGCGATGGTGGCGGCGTTACGCGGGTCGTCTTCGGGAATGCCCTGTTCGACCTTCCCCACCAGGTCGGCACCGACGTCGGCGGCCTTGGTGAAGATTCCTCCGCCGACACGCATGAACATCGCGAGTAGGGCCGCGCCAAATCCGAAGCCTTCCAGGACGATCGGGGAGCTGGCTCCGTAAATGAGGACGACCAGGCAGGCGCCGAGTAGTCCCAGTCCGACCGTAAGGAAGCCGACCACGCCGCCGGTGCGGAATGCCAGCTGCATGGCTCCGATCTTCTGTCCTTGGCGGGCGGCGGCGGCCACGCGCACGTTGGCTCTGGTCGCCAGGCTCATGCCCGCCCAGCCGATGAAGGCACTGAACAGTGCTCCGACGATGAAGAATCCGCTGCGGCCGACGCGTTCGGCCATGCCCGCGTCGCCGACGGGCAGAATGAACAGCAGGACCACTGCGACGACGGTGAAGATTCCCAAGGTTCGGAATTGCCGCCGCAAATATGCCGATGCCCCCTCTTGCACGGCGGTGGCAATGTCACGCATGGAATCGGTACCGGTCTCGGCCCGAAGTATGTTTTTGACCAACGCGCCGGCGAAGCCCAGTGCTATCAGGGCTAGGACCGCCGCGAGGACTATGAATGTCACATTGGACTGTGACAGGCTGATGGCGTTCTCGTCGCCGTTGGCGAGCAACGTGACCATTCGCCTTCCTCCTCTGCTTAGGCATCAAAGACTCGTTTGTCAGCCGGACGCGATGACTCCAAGCGGGGCACGATGCTCCCGTGGGGCATGGGACGGGTCGACGTCAGGCATGGGCGGAGTCTACTGTTTGCCCGATTCGGGATATGGGTCAGGTCATTGTCATCGTCGGTGAATGAAAATTACTCGTATCAATGGGTATAATGTGGAGAGTAATCACTTCAAATGTGTCTATTTCGGACTATTAATTACTCTTATGCGCTGCTATGACACCAAGAGTGATGTCATCGTTCGGTAGGTGTCCCGTTCTAGGAGTCGTCGTCACTCACCGTGGCCGGTAGCGGCCAGCGCATGCGCACCGTTGATCCGGCGAGATCCGCGCCGGCGGTTACTTCCAGGTCTTTTACCAGGTTGGCCAGGACGACGAGAGTGAGATCCTCGGACGATGAGTTCTCCGTGGCCGTTGGTGCGTAATCTCCGGGCTCCAAGGTCGCCGTGCGCACGTTCTGCGCATTATCGGTGACTTTCACAACGAACTGATCATCAATCGAAAACTGAACGTGCACGAGATCGGTGAGGTAATCATGTCGGTGGCGCAAAATCGCTCGCGTACACGCCTCCCCGGTGGCCTGTTGGATCTCCTCAAGCGATACCGGGTCGACGCCCGATTGGGAAGCGACGTCGGCGGCGACCAGACGGGCGGCGCGGACGTAGGCGGCGGCAGGGGTAAACGAAAAACCAATCTCCACTGAAGTCATTCCGATTCCGGCACCGTCTCACGAACATCGAGTACCACGTTCAAGCCGGTCAGTTGGAGAAGCTTCTCAATCCGACTGTTCGCCGCAACCACAACCAGATGGCCCCCGCGACGAGTGAGGTTACGTCGTGCCCCCACCAGAACCCCGAGGCCGGTGGAATCGCAGAAGTCCACCCCCGAGAGGTCGACGGCGATATTGGTGTAGCCCTTGGTCACGGTGTCGTTGACCGCATCCCGCAGTTGGGGTGCGGTGTACATGTCGATCTCTCCGTTCACGGCCACCACCGCGTAGGATCCCGAGGTGGAGAGGCTCAGGCCCAGTTCAGGTTCGGAATTCGTATCCATGTGCACCTAATTCCTCGGCTGCGTTCGTCCAGTGCTCACATACCAATCAATTGTGACATGACGATCCTACCCTCATGCGGTGAGGCTCTGACTACAGGACGGTGTTTTGCGAGGTAGATTAGTTATGGCCGGGGCGGCGGTTCGGTCACTCCGCCAACTCCTCGTAAATTTCGATCAATCGACGCAAAACGACCGGCGGAGCGAACACCTCTTCATAGCGCCGCCGTGCCGCTTGTGCATAATCGGAAACCCGGTCATGCACTTGTTGAAAGCCCTCGGCCAGAGCCTCCGGCCGGGTATCGGTCACCGTACCGGCCGGGTTCTCGGCGTCGACTCCGGCGATATAAGGCGCACCCCCCATGCGAGTCGCCAATACCGCACGCCCCGCCGCCAAAGCCTCCAGTCCGCTCGTCGGCAAGACGTCCTCCCAGATCGAGGGGATCACCACCGCCGCCGAGGTTCGCAAACGGTCCGCCACCTCATCGCGATTCAAGCTCCCCACGTAATTGATCATCCCCGCTTCCGCCGCGGCCTCGACCTCGTTCCGCATAGGGCCGTCACCGGCGATGGTCAGCGACATGCCCGGCTGAGTGCGGTCCACCTTGTCCCAGGCGTCCAGGAGAAGGCGCACGCCCTTCTCCTCCACCAGTCGAGCGGCGAAGAAAAACCCCTCTCCCAGCCGATGCGGTGAACCGGGATCGGCAATCGCATTCGGTTTGACGCGAATCTGGTCGTCGCGCATCCCGATCGACTTCAGGTAATCCGACATGCCCGTGGTCAGGGCAATGAAGCGATCCACCGAGCGCCAGGTGTCGCGATGCCGTCCCAAGGCCGTCGCCATGATCGCGCTTTGGGCTCGTGAACCTCGGTAGCAGGCGTGGCGCACTCCCGGGGCGTTCCACCGTTTGCCATGACAGTCATGGCAATCGTGGCCGTCTCGGAAATACAGTCCATTGATGCAGTCATGTCTATAATTATGTATGGTCTGCACGACCTTGACCCCGTGTCGATGCGCGGTTTCGATCACCGCAGGCGACAGCAACGGGTAGACGTTGTGGAGGTGAAGGATGTCGGGCCGCTCGCGTTCGAACAATTCGGCCAGTTCCCTTTGGGTCGAACGCGAATGTATCGGCGACGTCACCAGGGACGCCTTTTGAACGGGGGAGAAGTCCGCGATTTCATCAGAGGAGCGCAGAAAGGGGACGACCTCCACGCCGGCCCGCGAGAGCGCGTCGATTTCGTAATCGACGATCACATTCTCCCCGGACGGCTGTGCCGAGGAATAACGATTATGCGCGATGACAACCTTCACAAATTCCGCCTCTCCATGCCTACCATGCGGCCCACAGCTTGACCCATCCCGAACAACGACGCACACAAGCCGGGTGGGACGGTTGTGGACCACTCAAACTAATGTGACCGAAGATGGTTCACCTCAGTCGAAGGTGTAGTTTATCGGAGGAGCGGATACGAGATGGTGATCGACGGCCCATACTCAGCACGGCTCCAGGTCCGATCGACCTACCTCGCGGCGCGACGCGCTCCGGTCGCACCCAGGCGGAAATCCGGCATACGGTCACCACACGGCGGTACCTCGCGGTCGACCGCATGACAGAGACGATACAGACGGGATCACAGTTGACAACTTCCAAGCAGACGGACGAATCCGGCGGAACGTCCACTGACCTCACCACAAACGGCGTCATCCGTTCTGCCTGGAAACGCCACGCCCAAGCGGTCAATTGGCACCACTCGTACCGCCTCGCCCTGGTCATGTTCGATCTCGCCGCCGTGCTCTCCGCCTCCGCCGTCGCCGTCACCTTCACCGCCACGCCGTACGCCGGGTTCGAAGAACCCGGAGACGCGGTCGACCCCATGTACTACCTCATCGTGTGGTTCGGAATCCCACTCTGCTGGATCCTCGTACTCTGGGCCAACAGCTCCTATGACCGGCGTTACCTCGGACACGGAACGGACGAATTCAAGCGTGTCGTGCGCAGTTCGTTCATCATGCTGGGCATCGTGTCGTTCCTCGCGCTGTCGTTCAAAACCGACGTCTCCCGTGCCACCGTCGCCGTGGGACTGCTGTGCGGAGCGATCTTCGTCGCCCTTCTACGCCTGGGCGCCCGTACCGCGTTGCACAAGGCTCGAGCGCACGGCCGTGCGGTGCAACGCGTCCTTCTCGTCGGCTCGTACCCCGAAACCCTTGAGGTCTACCGGGTCATTCAGCGTTCTCCCTCGGCCGGACTCAAACCCATCGCCATCTACGTCACCGAAGGGGCCTCGGCCGTGCGCGGACTGGACACCCCCGTTCCCGTCTACGCCTCCTCCGACATCGTCTCCACCGCCGAAAAGGTGCGTGCCGACACGCTCGCCGTCTGCGGACGCGCCTCCGCCAAGCCAAGTGACCTGCGACGTCTCGCCTGGCAACTGGAAGGCACCGGACGCGACCTCATGGTCGCGCCCCAACTGACCGACATCGCCGGTCCACGGGTGCATATTCGCCCGGTGGAAGGGCTGCCGCTGCTCCACGTCGAAGAACCCACCATCTCCGGGATGAGCTGGCTGGTGAAGAACATCCTCGACATCACCGCCTCTCTGATCGGCCTCATCCTCCTCTCTCCGTTGTTCATCGCGACCGCCATCGCCATCAAGGTCGACAGCCCCGGACCCGTGTTCTTCCGGCAGTCACGCGTCGGTCGGGACGGAGAAACCTTCCGTTGCTGGAAATTCCGCACCATGTACATCGATGCCGAGGAACGCCAGGCGGCACTGATGATGGAGAACGAAACCGACGGCCTGCTGTTCAAGATCAAAGACGACCCGCGTATCACCAAGGTCGGCACGTTCCTCCGCCGTACGTCGATCGACGAGCTTCCCCAGTTGATCAATGTGCTGCGCGGAGAAATGAGTCTCGTCGGGCCGCGCCCACTGCCCGCCGACAACGGCGACTTCCTGGGTGATGTTCGTCGCCGACTCCTTGTGCGCCCGGGAATCACCGGACTCTGGCAGGTGTCGGGACGGTCCGATCTCTCCTGGGACGATGCGGTCCGGCTCGATCTCTATTACGTCGACAACTGGTCGCTGACCACCGATGTGCAGATTCTCGCTCGCACTGTGGGGGCCGTCATTCGATCGAAGGGTGCTTACTGAGATTCAGGTACAGTTGCAGCTAAGACGGCTGCGAAGGATTGCGGTATCATTCAGAACTTCGAAACCGTGCTGCCGAGGATCGTTCACAACCGGCCGAGGCAGTCGGGGCAATAAACTGAACACTGTCGGACAACTGGGGAAACAATGGCCAAATACACTAACGGTAGTCGAGTTCTCATCACTGGTGGAGCGGGATTCATAGGCTCCCACCTCGTTGATGAGTTCCTGCAACGCGGCTGCCACGTCACCGCGGTGGACAACTTCGCCACCGGAAACACGGCCAATCTGCCCGATCACCCCGAACTAACGGTCGTGGAAGCCGACGTCAGCGCCGAACTGCCCGTCGGCGATCAACCCTTCGATCTTGTTCTGCACTTCGCCTGCCCCGCCTCTCCCCTCGACTTCGCCACCATGCCCATCGGTATTCTCCAGGTCGACAGCCTCGGTACCTTCCGGGCCCTCGACCGTGCCCTCGCCGACAATGCCCGCTTCATCATCGCCTCCACCAGCGAAGTCTACGGCGACCCACTGGTCCACCCTCAGACCGAAGACTACTGGGGCAATGTCAACCCCATCGGCGTGCGCTCGTGCTACGACGAAGCCAAACGCTTCAGCGAAGCGGCCACCGTGGCCTATCAACGCCACCGCAGCCTGGACGCGGGCATCGTTCGCATCTTCAACACCTACGGGCCGCGTAACCGCCCCGACGACGGGCGTGTCATCCCGCACTTCATCAACCGCGCACTCACCGGACAGCCCTTGCCGATTTTCGGCACCGGACAACAGACCAGGTCGATCTGTTACATCGACGACCTGGTGAGTGGAGTGATCGCGATGGCCGAATCCGAGGAGGCCGGGCCGGTCAACCTCGGATCGCCGTACGAGTTGAGCATCACCGAGATCGCGGAAACGATCATCCGGCTCACCGGATCGGAATCCGTCATCGAATATCACGATGCACGCTCCGACGACCCCGAACGTCGGCGGCCGGATCTTACCAAGGCTCGGGAGCTGTTGGGCTACGAGCCGCAGGTGTCGTATGAAAACGGACTCAAGGCTACAATCGATTATTATCGGCAATTGAACCAGACAACCGGCTACGATCCGGCCGCCGAAATTTCGTAAGGTTTAGATATGGGAAATCGATATTCGGGGAGTGCCTCCGTGCCAGCCGGCGGACGGCGTCCCGAAGGTGCTCGCGTGGCTAAGAAACCCAACAAGGCGGGTGGTGGCCCGAGCCGTCGTGGACTCATCGGGTCCGCCATCGGGCTCGCCGTCTCCTTGACGGCGGGCGGGTTCGGTCTGGCGTATTTTCGGCAATCCGACGACGTCAACGACAAGCTACAGCGGGCCTTCGAACTCGGCGACGTTCCCAACCGTCCCACCAAGAAGGTGTCCTCCGCACTCGACGTCCTGATCCTGGGGAACGACGCGCGCAGTGACGATCAAGAGGGGCGCTCGGACACGGCGATTCTCATGCACGTGGACAGCGATAAGCAAGAGGCCTATGGGATTTCGATTCCTCGTGACCTGTGGGTCTATGTCCCCGAAGATCCCAACGCCTCGACGTCGGGAACGGAAGCGAAGTTCAACGCGGCCTATTCCTGGGGTGGAGCGCATTTGACGCTGCAGACTCTGGAAGCGTACTCGAACGTTCGCATCGACCACATCGTGGAGATCAACTTCGACGGTCTCATCAAGGTCGTGGACGCGGTGGGAGGCGTGGAGATGGACGTCCCCAAGACCTTCACGTCCATTCACAAGCCGTACCGGACGTTCGAAGCGGGTACTCAGATGATGAACGGAGAAGAAGCCCTTGACTTCGTCCGGCAGCGTAAGCAATTCGCCGACGGCGACTTCCAACGCATGCGCAACCAACAACAGCTGATCACCGGCATTATGGAATCGGCCGTGTCGGCGGATATCCTGCTGTCGCAGAAGAAGCTGACCGATTTCATCAACTCCATGTCGGACGCCATCAAGGTGGACACCGAATTCGACGTCATCTCCACCGGGATCAAACTGATGGATCTGCGGCCGTCGGACATTCAATTCGTGACCAGTCCGAACCTGGGAACCGGGTGGCGTGGAAATTCGTCGGTGGTCGTCTCCGACGACGAAACGGCCACGGAACTGTACGAGGCCGTCGCCGAGGACACGGTGGGGCAGTGGCTCGACGAAAATCCGGAGTACGCGAAATAACGCGGATCAGTGGTGCGGGACGATCGCCCCGCACCTCACGAGCGTCGGCTAGAGGCAGGCGCGTTCCAACTCGTTCCAGAGCCGGTCGTCCTCGTCGAGGAAGTCGATGTATTCGTTGAGGTCTTCCTCGGACAGGTCGTCCGACGTCGGATCGATGATGTCACCTTCCCATTGGTGATCGATGTAGACTTCAACGGATTCGGTGCAGGCGTCGAAGTCGTCGGCACGCGCGCGTAGGTCGTCGTTGTCCGACTCAAGATTCTCTTTATCGGCTTCCAAACCGTCGCGAGTGTCCTCAAGATCGGCGACGGCGGCTTCGAGGTCGTCGGCGTCGCTGGATTTCTGCAGCAGCAGGATGCCGACCGTCGTGGTGCTCAGCACCAGAACTCCAACGAGAATGCTGAGGAAAACGATCGCGCCTTTGCCCTTCTTTTGTGGCATTGCCTGCGGTGCCATCGGTTGCTGTGGCGCATAACCGGGCATCTGCTGCGTCGGAGCACCGGGCGGTGGTGGGGTTGGGGCTTCCTGCGAAGCCGACGACTCGGCGGAAGCCTGTGACGTGGCTGGCGCGACCTCGGGCTGCGACGTGGCCGGCTCGGGAGTGGTCTCGTCGGTGGTGGCCTCGGTCGTAGCGGATTCAGTAGAGTCCTGTGTGGATTCTTCAGACGCCGCGGGTTCAGAGTGGGTGGTGTCCGTTTCCTCCGGGGACACACTGCCCTGGGGCTCGGAAGGGTTGGGTTGGTTTTCTTCGGGGTTGGCAACCATTGGAATCTCCTCATGGAAAAAATCGGGCGTCCTCATCATACAAACTTTCGAACTCTGCCAGGGCGCCGGTCGGAGCGGTTGTGGCTGTGTCCAAACCGGATTCCGGTTGCGATCCGATGCGGAATCGTGTCCATTGCTCAGCGATTCCGATACGTACGGGATCCTGTTCGTAGCGTCGCTGCAGGACGAACTCGACCAAGCAATATCCATCTATGTGTTGTATTATGTTTGAACATGTGGAATAATTGTCGGAAAATTCGAACATAGCGACATTAGTAAACATAACGTCGGTCGTTCCAGTGAACGGCGGTGACGATGTTCAAACCCGAAAGGATATGTGCGCATGGGAGTCAGTAGACGAACAGTATTTACCGGCGCGGGAGCCGCTGTAGCCGGAGCGACGTTGTTCCCGCATATTGCCGGCGCGCGTTCAGCACGCGGGGCGGAACGTAACCGTTCACACCAGCCCCCGGTCAACCCCCTCATCGAACAGCGCGCCGATCCACAGATCACCAAGCACACCGATGGGTATTACTACTTCACCGCCACGGTTCCCGAATACGATCGCATCATTCTGCGCCGCGCCCGCACCATCGCGGGATTGGGCGGCGTCGAGGAACATGTCATCTGGAACGCGCACTCCTCCGGGATCATGGCCAACCACATCTGGGCACCGGAACTCCATTACATCGAGGGTGCCTGGTACATCTATTTCGCGGCCGGTGCGTCGTGGGATCAGTGGCGGATTCGTCCCTATACCCTGCGCAACACCAGCCCCAACCCCATCGAAGGCGAATGGGAGGAAATGGGGGAACTCAACACTCCTTGGGACGCCTTCTCCCTCGACGCCACCGTATTCGAACACAACGGCGTGCTCTACCACTGCTGGGCGCAACATATTCCCGGCCTCGACAACAACACCTCGCTCGTCCTCGCGCCCATGGACACCCCGTGGAGCATCGGCGCCGAACCGGTCGAGATCGCGCGGCCCACCCTGCCGTGGGAACGAGTGCGCTACGCGGTCAACGAAGGTGCCTATGTCCTCAAACGCAATGGACGCCTCTTCCTCACGTACTCCGGTGCCGGTACCGGGCCCGAATACAGCATGGGGTTGCTGACCGCCGATGAAGACGCCGACCTCATGGACCCTGCCAGCTGGTACAAGAACCCCGAACCGGTCATGGTGTCTCACGAGGGCAACAGTGTCTTCGGCCCGGGGCACAACGCCTTCACCCAGGACGAGTACGACCGGGACGTACTGGTTTACCACGCCAGATCGTATGAGCACATCGACGGAGACCCGCTGAACGACCCCAATCGTCACACCCGGGTCCAGCTGCTGGAATGGAACGACGACGGAACGCCGCACTTCCCCGTTCCCTCTCCCGACGGCCCGGTATCGCCTTGGGGCAAGCAAAAGTAGTCAGTGGTGTCGGGCGGTGAGGTAGGTGGGCCTTGAACCATTCGATCGACCGCCCGGGACGCGATGGCGGTGCCCTCGGTACAACGGCGAAGTACCGATTGTCGGGCACCTCCATCATGCGTCGAGTGGGCGGGACGTATACTCGACGGTGTCCGTGGGAAGCGGACACGGCCTCAGTAGCTCAGGGGATAGAGCACCGCTCTCCTAAAGCGGGTGTCGCAGGTTCGAATCCTGCCTGGGGCGCAATAGAAGGACTGATCAAATCAGACGTGGGTCGGCAACCGACCGCTTCCGCAGCTCTCTGGTTAGTCGGATTCTACGGCGCGATCCAACACGGAGCAATACGGCCTGGTCGGTTCCACCGGGCTCAATCCAACTTGCCGGGGTGTAGGTACTGCCTCAGCCGTAATGGCCGATTATGGGGACAACAACTACGTTTCCCGCCCTGGTAGCGCTACGAGTTTATGAAAGATGATAATTCGGCTCACCATAAATGAGCTAGCGTGCCAGTGGCTGTCCCTAAGTATCCGAGGCTCCCTCAATCTACTGTGTCAGAACAGTGTGTCGTGATCGATGGGTGAATCCACAACTCATCTGATTCACAGCAACGTAAGGGAGGCAAGGTTTGCCGGAAGAAAACGCGGTCCTGCTCCTGGACCGGTTCCGTTCCAATGCGGGCGCCGACACTATGATCTCGTTGCTGCGGTCTCGGGAAGCAGCTGTAAGTCTCGCCCTTATGACCGCTCAGCTTGGCGGCGGGGAGATAGTTGAAGCCCAAACACTGAGCGCCGCGTTTGGTGCCGATCTCCACGCGATCGGTCGAAGTTCTGTCGCCCCGGAAGACGATGTGGATAGTGAGGAATCTCCGCTGTGTGTGACTGCGGCTGAAGTGCCTGGAGGTTTCCGGACTAGCAGCCTGGAATGGCTGGTAGGAAGGAACGACTGAACACCATGACAAGACCCATGCACCGGAAGTACAAGCCCGAATTCGTGCAAATGACCCTAGAAATGGTCCTTAACCAGGGTAAGAGACCCTGCCTCAGTCGTGTGCGAGTTTGACATGCCCGTCTACACGCTGCACAACTAGCTGCGCAAAGCTCGTGCCGAGCGCGCGGCCCGACTCCACTCCGCCCACCTCCAAGGAGGGTACCGATGAAGCAAGGTTCCATACGAAGGTGGCCTCGGAGATTGACACGATCACTAATCAAGGAGCCCCTTTTATCCTGAACACCGTTTGATTCGGTCGAGTTCAGCAACGGAGTGGACCAGGTTGGTAGCGTAGTTCGGGTTCCTTCGCAGTCGCCGAAGAACGGCGCATCGTCTGAACTCGGTCAGCCCGCTCTCCCAGAGCTCTCCATGACGAATGTTGTTGCTTGTACGCTCGCTTCCACGCTGGTAGGGTCCGACCCTTGTACCGGGTTTCCACCCGTTCAGGTGCGAGGCCCTGGCAGCGCCCTTGTAGGCGAAGCCAAAGAGGCCGGTTATGCGAAGCACTGGGACGATGTCCCATCGTCGGGCGGCGGCGGTGACGCGGAGGCCCACTACCTCGGCACGGAATACAGGCTTGGGATCGTGCGCGGCGGGGCGCCGCTCTGTGGGACGCCCCGGGGCAGGGCAAGGTCTTGTCTGTCAACGTGATCGCTGAGAGACAGTAGGAACAAGGACGAATGACCGGTGAATGGGCGGTTGACACCTGCTGGCGTGGGAAACAAATTTCGCCAGGTCACGGGGTGTGTCGTTCGAGATTCCCAGTAGTCGCACAGGTGCTCCGTAATGCGGGGGTCGAACGGACCTCTTGCGGGCCAATAGTTCTTGGTCATGTGACCTCCCGGTGTCGTGGCATACTGGAAAGATGAAGCACCGACGCCTCATCCTGTTCGCCGCCGCCAGTGGAATTTTCGGTACGACCGTCATCTTCGCCGTGATGTCCTGGCAGGACGCCTCCTACCTCGCAACGGGAATTGCGGCGGTCGTCGCGATTGCTACTTTGGGCGCGACCGTTTACGGAACGACCGGCGATCGCCGCCGTCCCCGGATCGAGGCCGTAGAAACCGGGGACTCGGTGGCAGCGCCGGATGGGACTGCCAATTCCGGCATCACCGTGGACGGTGATCACGTGCCCGGGGGCATGAAGGTCGAGCAGTCGGGAGAGGCGCAAGCGGAACGGCGAGGTGTAGCCAATACCGGGATTCGCGTGGGCGCTGAACCAGGAGAGCCTCGTGCCGGCGAGAGCGGTCGCAGGAGTCCGAAGGGATGAACCTATTCGGGAAGTCCGCGAGGGAGCCTGGAGCCGAGGTCAAGGACAGCGGGGACGCGCGGGTAGCGCCCGGTGCCTTCGCTAACACCGGAATCCTATTCGGGGACGTCCACCTGGCTGTTCCCGACCAGGGGGGAGCCGGCGGGCAGAGACCGAATTCCTCTGGTGGGATCCCTTCTGCCTATGTCGAGCAGGTAAGAAGGGTGGCCCCCGCCGAGCTGTTGGGCCGTGATGACGAGCTCGCCGACCTGGTCTGCTTCTGCGAATCGTCCGAATCCCGCTTCCTGCGCCTGGTCGCACCGGCGTGGGCCGGCAAGTCCGCTCTATTGGCATGGTTTGTCCTGCACCCGCCCGAGGGGGTCCGGGTAGTCTCGTTCTTCATCACAGCCAGGTTCGCGGGTTCGAGCGATCGGCGCGCCTTTATCGACGCGATAATGACGCAGTTGCGGGACCTCATCGGCGCGCCACCGCACGGTGAGGCCAACGGACCGGCTCGCGACTGGATCATGCTCTCCGAATTGAGGCGGGCGGCGGCCCATTTCCAGGAGCGCGGAGAGCGGCTCGTCCTGGTGGTCGACGGATTGGACGAGGACACGGGGGTGACCGTCCGCGCTGACAGTCATAGCATTGCTTCGCTTCTGCCGGTGGATTCCATTGAGAACCTGCACATTCTGGTGTCCAGCCGCCCCGATCCTCCCATCCCGCAGGATGTCCCGTCGCACCACCCGATTCGCGATCCGGAGAATACGCGGCCTCTCAAATCTTCAAGCCATGCGAAGGCGCAGCAATACGATCGGCTGCGGGACTTGAAGCGAATCCTCTATGGCACCCGACTCGAACAGGACATCCTGGGATTCGTCGTGGGGTCCGGCGGAGGCTTGAGCCTTGAGGACTTGGCGGTACTGACCGGCGCCTCGGAATGGGAGATCGAGAACCACCTGGGAACTTCTGTCGGGCGCACGTTCAACCGGATGGTGACGCCATTGGCCGCCGGCAGGATCGAACAGGTTTATGTGATGGCCCATGAGGAGCTGTTGCAGGACGCTTTGAAAGCGTTGGGTTCTCGCACCGAGGAGTACGGACAGCGGATCGATCAGTGGGCCGATGGCTTCCGACGTGCGGAGTGGCCTGAGGAAACGCCGGTGTATCTGCTGCTCGGATACTTTTGGAAGCTTCAGAGGGATCGGGACTTCGACCGGATGTTCGCCTTCGCTACCTCCCAGGCGCGTTATGTGCGGCTGAGGGCGTTGACGGGTGCTGATCGCAGCGCATTCGACGAGATTCAGGCCTGCAAGGACTTCTTGTTGGAGTCCGGCGGCGCTGACCTGCTGTCCATGGCCCGACTCTGCATGTACAACGATATTCTCCGATCCCAGAACTATGCCATTCCGGCAATTCTTCCCTCTATCTGGTTTCGGATGGGTGAGCCTGAACGTGCCCTTCAACTGGCGCGATCTATGCCCAACTTGGACGAACGCGCGTCGGCGCTGATTCATATTGCGCACGTATTGACGGAACAGGGCCGCCTCAAAGAATCGCGCATGGTTCTGAGTGAAGCGAATACCGAGTTGCCGCAGGTGAGTAACAGGCGTGACAATGGATTGAAGGTTGACCTGGCACGGGAGTTGGCAAAAGTGGGTGACACAGAAGCCTGTCTGGCGATCGCAGAATCAGTGGAGGAAGCTATTCGGCACGAGGAGGATGAACTCCTCAGAACCTTCTCTTTGCGAGACCTCATCGACATCCACGAGCTCCTCGGCCATAAAGAGAAGCCAGCGGAGCTAGTATCGCTTCTCGTCGGGGCCGTCGAGGGGATTCGACTGGATGCCAACCGCGTCCTGTTTCTCCCCAGCGTTTCTGAAACCTTGGAGAAGTTGCTCGGTACTCGTGTTTTGACCTCCATGATTACCGAAGTCGAGTCGATGGCGGAACGAACTGGATTTTCGGGTACGGACGATACAGCCTCTTCTTTTCTTTCCTGGGCGTATTCAAAATCGGGGGACTGGGGCAAGGCCATCGAATGGGCTAGGAACACCGTCGATGATGTCCAAGTTATTTTCAACTTGATCAACCTTATTGCCGGAGAAACACATGACTGTCCCAGTGATGTGATGGAGAACCTGATTGAGGAGATGTTGCTGATCTGGGAAGAACGGCAGCTCGACGACCGATTGGATGAGCCGTCCGTTTACCTGGCCAGAGTACTTGCAGCGAGAAACCGGGTCGGTGAAGCTCGCGCCGTCTTGGATACGATCCGATATACCGGTTTGCGTTCCCAAGGGCTGGCCGAAGTCGCACAGGTTCTCCTGGAACAAGGAAATAATTCGGAGATGGTTCGCTCGCTGATCATTGAATCTGAATCCATTGCCAGGGAATGGGATTCCATCTTTCATGACCCAGAAAGCTACGTGTTCATGGCGCGAAAATTGGATGTCAGTTCACAGAATGAACTATCACGCCGTCTTCTGCTTCGGGCTTTGAATTTGATCTCCCAGGATCCAGCCACGTATGAATATCGCTTCATGATGAATATGGTCGTATCCGAAGTGAGAACGCCGGACCAGGCGGATATTTTGGAACAGTTCGCTCGGGGGCATGTCAATCTGGACCTGCGGGCCTGGCTGTACGGGGAACTGGCCCTGTATTGGGCGCTCCACGGTCGTTCGGACAAATCCAAAGCACTGCTCAAAGCCACGTACGATCTCAATACCCGTATCGCAAACGGCAATTTTTCGTATCGGATCTGGTGTTTGTTGGCTGAAAGTCTGCAAGTGCTGCAGTGCCAAGACTTGTCCGAGTTGATTCAGCCCGGATTGAATGACTTCCTTGAGGTTCAGCCGGACAAGCGAATCAATCTGTTGGATCTCAACGACGCCATTGACCTATTCTTGCTGTGTGACGACATCCCAGGCGCACTGGATATGGCTCGGCGGTCAGACTTCTCATCGGGTGAATACCGCGTGGTGGAAGCCCTGGTGGGTTTTGGGCGGTTCGGCGACGCGGAACGAATGATCGAAGAAATATCGGATCTCGAAGAAAGGGTCGGGGCGATGTCGAAGGTGGCTCTGGGCCTCGCTCGTATTGCGGAGAGTTCACGTGCCTCTGCCTGGGCGGAGAAGGCATTCAATCTTAATGCTGCGATATCCGAAGACTCTAGTTCCGGGCCTGCAGAGACATTCGTGAAAGTCTTCACCCACCTTGGCGAGCACGACCGCGCCAGGGAATTGCTGATGTCCATTTCCAGTGATGAGGACCGGAGTAGACTGGCAGCGCTGATCGCCAGGTCGGCTCAAGATCCAGGGGCTCGAACGGAAATGATGCGGGCCTGTTATCACAGTTCGTGGGTGCACCTTCCTCCGATGTTGAACCGCTTCGATCAGACGATCCTTCCCCTTGTAGCCGAGGAGTTCATGGACCTGGCGAACCGGAGCGGATTCAACTGGGAACCCCCGCAGGGTGATTGAAGCCGTCATCTGATGTTCCAAATGGACGGCCTTCAAACGATTCTTTGGCCGACTCAAGCGCTTCCGTGCGGTGGCGATCAGATTCGCGATAAGCCGGCGCTGCGCTATCGGGCCACGCTCCATCTCGCCGTCATGTTCGCATGGAAACCGTAATTTCAAGACGCACCCGAAAGCAGTGTCGCTTGTTTTAATCCTGCCTGGAACGTCCGGTCAGACACAATGAGGGTCGCCGATTAGCTAACCAATCGGCGACCCTCAGGCCGTACTGAGACCCTAACGGGTTCCCATTGAGCCTTTTCCGCCCCCAACTGCTGGCCGGGGTTCTTATCAGCCTTCCAATATCTTCTGTGCCTTGGTGAGGTGCTTTTCGGCTTCCTGCTGGTAGGCGAAAACTTCGGTCTCGTATTCGGGCAGGTATTCGGCCAGATTTCGATAGAACACGTCAGCGCTCTTTTGGCGTGGGTTGGCGGTGGACTCCAAACAATCGGCGTCGTCACGCGCGAGGTCTACGATGAAATCGTCGAATTTCGCGGAATATTCCGAATCACCAATGGTTCCGTCGCTGACGAGATTGCCGAGGCGCACCTCCTCCTGCATGATGGCGGTATCTATCGTCATACTCGAATCCAAGGTATGTCCCTTGTCTCTCATGCATTCCGTCCACTCCGCGTCAGCGTCTTGGACTTCGGGATCCGACTTTGAATCATCGGTGGGGCGAGCTGTGGCTATGGCTTCCAGCCGTTTGAAATCGAAGATGTCGTCACCGTACAGCCGGGATTTCGCCTCGCCGAGACAACCGTCGGTCTCCCATTCGATCGTCATGCCCTCTTCGATGTCGAAGGACTCTTTACCCGGATTGTCGTCGGTTTCGGATCCGGCGTTCTGCGTTTCATCGTCCGAATAGAGTGCTTCGGCGAGCGCGGGACCCCAATAGTCGAACCAGAATTCCTCCGACTTCTTCTGCCCGGTGCCGGTATGGTATTCGCCGGCCGCCTCTTCTTCCGGAGTGAGGACTTTGGGATTCAATTCGTCCTGATTGAGCCATCCCCACAATGGATAGTAGGCTTCCTCCCGAAGCTCTTTGGGGGAGAGGTTGTGGAAGTTGATCAGTTCGACGTCACGCGCGTCGGTGAGCGGGGTGTCGCTCGGTTCGTATTGTGGGTATCCGCGCGATTCCATGCATTGAAGCGCGATGCGCTCCTCGACATTGGCGATCTCGCTTTTAAGACGGGAGTTTTCGTTCCACGTCGTGCGGTAGAGCTCGACGGTATCCTGATCGACGGTGTCATCGGTTGAACTGCAAGCGGTCAGTATGACGGCTACGGGTATCAAGGTGGAACAAAGTTTTAGGGGAATGCTCATTGGGCCTCGCTAAGAGCGGGAGTGGGATTCGTTGCCCCACTCCCGCTGATGAATGCTAATAATGTGTGACGGTTTTCGAAACGCCTGGTGCGCAGGAGCCACAGGTCTTGTGCGAGCTCGCGCGTAGGGTCACCACGGAAAGTTCCCGAGAGACACTCTGAGAATCGTGTATCCATGGGGTGTAGTTCTCACCGTAGTTGGCTTTGAGCCACGCATGTCCATTGCAGCTTCCGCTGGATTTCCAGGTTTTAGCAATGCTTTTGGTGCTGGTATTCGGTTCTTCCTTACTCCAGTACCCCCAGCTACACCCACTTCGTTCGAGGTATGAGCTTTCGGAGTGGGCACTAACGGGGGTGGAAAAGGCGAGGAAGCCCAAGATGACACCGGTGATGGTTGCCGCGCCAATGAACTTCCGTCTTTTTGGGGATTTCATGAAGTATCACTTCCTTTGTCATGGGGGACGCATGCATAGGATTCCTTAACGCATGCAAAAGTAATTGTGACATGTTGACTATACACAGGGATATCAAATATGGCAACGTCGTTTTCGGGATAATTGATTGGGCGCCAGGGATTGTGAGGTCAAGAGTAGGGCTTCATGCCGTCAAAATCTGCGGATTTGCGGGTTGGAAACGGTTCTGGTCTGAAGGGGGTGTTTTCGACGCGTTTATGTGCTTGGTTCACGCGGGCATGAGGAACAGCCACACCGAGAGGGTCACGAGTAGTATGGTGCCCGATATGGTCAGAAAGCAGCTTGCCCAGCCCGTTCTATCGGTGTAGATAAGCTGAAGGACTGAGCCCAAGAACGCTGCCAGTGCCGGTGCCCACGCCATTACCGGGATCGTACATAGAACGACGACCGACAGGGTTGTCACGATCGCATTGGTGACTATGACCGGGGTAGGGTTATCGATTTTAGTGACCATGTTGTGTCCCAACATATCCGACAACACATTACTAAAATACATCGCTATTGCCGGATGTGTCGATGGTGTCACCGCGAGCGTGATGGAGTGACGCCGATAGTGTTCGACGGCTGCCGGGAACCGAAGTTCCAGTCCCCGGCGGAGCCGTCTGTGAGTCGGTTATGGCCTACGGGATTGAACGACGTTCGAATCAGAATCCCGTTTCGTTTAAACCCACTGAACCAACTGGACCACCACTCCGTTCGGGTCGGAGACCTGGAAATAACGTTCGCCCCACTCTTCGGTCTCGATCGGGGTGGTGATCGCGACGCCTTCCCGCTTGAGGCGCTCGTATTCCGCATCGATGTCGGACACCACGAGAGCGAGTAGGAGACCATCGGCGTGCCGTCCCGCGATCGCCGCCGGTTTGAACGTGGGCAAACCGGTACGTAGATAAATAAGATGAAAGCCGACATCGGGCCGGTGGAGTGAAACGAACCCGTCGGCTGACATGGCTGTGTCGAATCCGAAGTGCGCTCGCATGAAGTCGGCGGAGCCTTCCGGGTCAGTGACGTTGAGGGAGACGGCTGAATCGGTAACCTGCACGGTACCTCCTTTAGTTGTACGTAGTAAATTATACAAGGTATAACTAAAATTGCCGGGCTGCTGTTCCATATTCTTATATGATGTACGCCATTCAATAGGATGGAGTCATGTGCGAGCGTTCCGCGATCGAGCTTCAGCTGCTGTGGAGGAAACCCGGCCCCGAGTCGCGAGGTCGGCGTAAGAAGTACAGTCTTGACGACATCGTCGCCACCGCGATCGACATCGCCGATGTCGAGGGGCTCGCGGCGTTGACGATTCGACGGGTGGCATCGGCCATGGGTATGTCCACAATGAACCTCTATACCTATGTTCCCGGAACGAAAGAACTGCTCCACCTCATGATCGACTACCTGTACCTCAGCTATCCACAGCGCCCATCGGAGACGTCGGGATGGAGAAGCAAGGCGGAGGCGGTCGCGGAGGACAATTACGATCTTTGGTCGCAGCACGCCTGGATCGCGACGGCAGCGCCGTCACGTCCGCCCTTGGGGCCCGGAGTGCTGCGGAAATACGAGCATGAGCTACACGCCTTCGACGGGGTCCCGCTGTCGGACGTAGAGAAAGACGCCGCGCTGACGTACCTGCTCACCTTCGTGCATGGTGCGGCACGGGCGGCGACTGAGGCCGCTGAGGTACGGAAATCCTCCGGAGTTACTAATGCGGAATGGTGGGAGGCCAATGGGCCGTTGCTGGCGGAATCGGTGACCCCCGAAGAGTATCCCCTGGCTACGCGGATCGGCGAGGCCGCCGGGATGGTGTCGGGAAGCGCTTACGATCCGGATGCGGCGTTTCGATTCGGGCTGGAACGGACACTGGACGGTCTGGCGGTGCTCATGGATCGGTATCGGAGTTGACATCGTCGGTTGTACAGGTGCGTCCGTCACGAAGTGGCGAGCGAAGTCGATCGATACGGGGCTACAGGCATCGGCTCATGCAGTGGGGTAATCGAACCTCTTCTCCGTGACAATGTGGATTACCGGATTGTGTCGTGTAAACGGATTATTACTTAGGTATTTGAATACCATCATGCCCATTATTAAGTAAGAAAGTTTGTTATGTATGATGCGGATAACCATCAAGTCTTACGAACATGGGGGAGACATGAGCAGAGGTCAATCGATCTTGCTGCGCGGTAAGTCTCGTACGGTGGCACTCGCGGGTGCTGCCGGAATCGCGTTGACCGCCGCGTTCGCGGTCCCAATGATGCAGGCATCGGCTTCGGAGGCCGATTGCAATGGCGTTGCCTGGGATACGAATGCCGTTTATACGGCTGATGATCTGGTGTACCACTCGGATCAGGAATATCGGGCCAAGTGGTGGACCACGGGTGAAGAACCGGGAACCACCGGGGAATGGGGCGTTTGGGAACACCTGGGCGCCTGCGACGGTGCCGACGAGCCGGATCCGGACCCGTCACCGGACCCCGACCCCTCGCCGGATCCGGACCCCGAACCCGATCCGGATCCCAATGAAAAGCAATACGTGGTGGGCTATTGGCACAATTGGGATGCCTATGACACCGGTCTGCGCCTCTCCGAGGTGCCCGACGAGTACAACCTGATCCACGTCGCCTTCGCCCTAGAGGATTCGACCCGTCCGGGCGGCATCGACTTTGAGCTGGAGCAGGACTTCATCGACCAGGGATACAGCGAAGCCGATTTCAAGCAGGATATCCAAGACCTGAACAACGCAGGTAAGGATGTAGTGATCTCCATCGGTGGACAGAACCACACCGTGGAGGTCGACAGTCCGGAGAAGGCCGCCAACCTGGCCGAATCCACTATCGAGCTGATGGACGAGTACGGATTCTCCGGCTTGGACATCGACCTGGAACACGGTATTCACGCCGAATACATGGAAATGGCCTTGCGTCAGATTCACGACTCGGTTGGAGACGATTTCGTCTACACGATGGCTCCACAGACGCTGGACATGAGTGGACCGAGCTACGAGTACTACCAGCTGGCCGACAGCACCAAGGACATCCTCACCCTGGTGCACATGCAGTACTACAACTCCGGAACGATGATCGGCTGCGACGGTCAGATCTATGAGCAAGGAACCGTGGACTTCCTTACGGCCTTGGCGTGCATCCAGATCGAAGAGCTCGGTCTTGACCCCTCCCAGGTGGCGTTCGGACTGCCGGCCATCCCCGATGCCGCACCCGCCGGTGGATACATGGACCCGAACAAGATCGTCGAGGCGATCGACTGCATGGAGACCGGTTCACAGTGCGGAACCTGGTCTCCCGACAATCCGTACGGTGAGATCGGTGGGGCCATGACCTGGTCGATCAACTGGGATTACAGCAACAATTACGACTGGGGAAGCACCTTGGGGGCTCGACTCGGATAAGACCTGATTGCACCTACCGGTGAGAGGGGGCCGACTGTTCCGGTCGGTCCCCTTCTTCTGTCTGGTTCTCTGAAACGGTCGGTTCTGATTTCTCTTCTTCCCGTTCCCGCATCTCCTCTTCTCGGCGGTTCTTCATCACCAGCCACGTCGCGACGGCCAGGATGGCGCCGGCAACCAGGATCGGCAGTACTCGCCAGTTCTTATCCAACCAGTTCAGTAGTTCCCAGTGTTGCCCGGTCGGGTCGGCGAGCACGACGGCAACGAAAACGGCCATGATCAAGCCGAACACCGTGAACACGGCGGTCTTCAACCAACCGCGTAGGCCGAGACGGCGTTGCAATACGCGTGAGGCGTTGAAGATGCGTTTTGCACGTAGAAAACGCAAGGAGCCGATCAGTGACACCAGTCGCAGGATCTGTGCACCGCCCAGGGCGAATATCAGGGTCACAAGGGTTAGTGCACTGACGACGATCGGCCATTTGTTCATGATGATCCATTGGATCTTGCGTTCGGCCGCCAAAAGTAGAATGATCGTCTCGGCCCACAGGACCGCACCGGCGGCCCAGCCGACGAGCATTCCGGCAGTTCTAAATTCACCATCGTTCCAGATCGTCAGAAACACCGCTGGTATGGAGGCAAGAGCGGCAATGACGACGGGCCACGTCAGCCGGTCCTCTAGTTTTTGGGCGAGGCGGGTGACGCGCTTGAGCTTTTTTCGGGAGTATAGCGCCACCCAATTACTGTAGCGAAAGTCTAATGGACGGAACAAGAGCGTAGGTCCTAACGGACAACTAGGCTGTAATCATGCGTATTCTTCCGTCGTGGACCCGGTCTCATGCAGCGCAATTGTCGCCTCAGCGTCGCGACTTCGAACTGGTGCGCGCCACGTCGGAGGAATTCGACCTAGTCATCGTCGGCGGTGGAGTCACCGGAGCCGGATGTGCGGTGGACGCCGCCTCGCGCGGATTGAACGTCGCACTTATAGAAGCGCGTGACTTCGGTTCGGGGACCTCGTCGCGGTCGTCGAAACTCATCCACGGCGGGCTACGGTACCTGGAACAACTCGACGTGGCGCTCGTCCACGAAGCCCTGACCGAACGCGGACTATTGACCTCCCGCATCGCGCCACACCTCGTACACGCTCTACCATTCCTGCTGCCGGTCAAAAGCCAAGCCCAGCGCCTCTACTACGGTGCCGGACTGTTCGCCTACGACTTTCTCGCGTCGGCCAACCGCTGGGGACGCGGTGTTCCTCACCATCAGCACTTTGGGAAGGCCGCCACCCAACGCCTGTTTCCCGACTTGAACGACAAATACGTCGGCTCGATCGGATATTACGACGCCCAAACCGACGACGCACGGCTGGTATCCACCCTGGCACGTACCGCCGCAGGCCTCGGAGCCTGTGTCCTGTCCAGCGTCGAGGCACTCGGCCTCGAGCGAGGCCCCGACGGCATCAGCGGAGTCAAAGCCTACGACGTCGAAAGCGGCGAGCGCATGACGCTCAAAACCACACGGGTCGTCAGCGCCGCAGGAGTGTGGAGCGACGAGGTCACCGGCCTGGCACATGGGCGATCCGGCATCAATGTGGAGGCCTCCAAGGGGGTTCACCTGGTTCTGCCGCGCGAAGCCATTCAAGGCGACACCGCCATCATCGACCGCACGCCTTGGAGCGTGCTGTTCATCATTCCCTGGGATCGCCACTGGCTCATCGGTACTACCGACACGTCGTGGAATCTGAACCTGGCACACCCGGCCGCTTCCGCCTCGGACGTCGCTTACCTGCTCGAGCAGGCGAGTGAGACGCTTGGCAAACGTATCGACATCAGCGCCGTCGAAGGCGTCTACGCGGGGCTGCGGCCGCTCCTGAAAGGCGAAAGTGACGACACCAGTAGACTGTCGCGCACTCACGCTGTGGTGGAGCCGGAGCGTGGTTTCGTCGTGGTCGCCGGCGGCAAACTGACCACCTATCGAGTCATGGCCCGCGACACGATCGATCGGGTCACTCGTGACCTCCCGTACGTGCAGCCGTCCCGCACCGAGTACCTGCCTCTCCTGGGCGCAGACGGTTGGGAATACTATCTCGCACACACCGCGGCCGTTGCCAAGCGTTACCGGCAGTCTGAGGACGTCGTATCGCGTCTGCTGCACCGATACGGCAATCTGGCCGTCCAGATTCTGGAGCTCATGCGGCAACAGCCACAACTCGCGCGACCACTGGCCGGGGACGAACAATATCTACGCGCCGAGGTCGTGTACGCCGCACGATGTGAAGGCGCCCTGCATCTGGAAGACGTGCTCGCTCGTCGCCTGCGAGTGTCGATTGAGACGACCGACCGTGGTGTGAAAGCGGCCGAAGACACCGCCGGGCTCATGGCTACCGTGTTGGGCTGGAACGAGACTACCCAGGACAATGAAGTGGCGTGTTATCTCGACCGAGTGGCGGCGGAAAAGCGTTCGCAGCAGCAGCCGGACGACAATGCGGCGGAGAACGCGAGGATGGCCGCCTGCGAGATTCGTCGGGTGTTGGAGTTGTCGACGTCGCGGTAATCCCCGATCGGGCCTGAGAGGTTGCCGATCGGGGCTGGGTGGTTATTAGACGAGGTGGTTTTTAGCCTCGGCCTTGAGTTCGACGATCAGCTCGACTTCGACGGGCGCGTCGAGCGGCAGTTCGGAGACGCCGACGGCGGCGCGGGCGTGTTTTCCGGCCTCCTGGAAGATCTCTCCCATGACCTCGCTCGCTCCGTTGATGACCTTCGGCTGGTCGTTGTATCCGGGGGCAGAGGCTACGAAACCGGTGACTTTGACGATCTTGGTGACGTCGTTGAGGTCGGCGATCGAGGCGACGGCGGCCAGGCCGTTCAGCGCACAGGTGCGTGCCAGGTCGTAGGCGGCGTCGGTGTCCAGGTCGGCGCCGACCTTACCTTTTTTGGGCAGTTCACCTTCCACCATGGGAAGTTGGCCGGAGACGTAGACGTGGTTTCCGCTGCGTACAGCCGGTTGATAGGAGGCGACGGGGGGAACGACTTTGGGGAGGGTGATCCCCAGGCTGTCCAAAGTGGCGTGAATATCAGACACGGTCATGTCCTCACTTTGCTGGTTGTTGGAACGGATACGGCCCGTGGGGCCAGGTTGTCCGTGGGCTTCGACGGTTAACGCCGAAGCCCACGGGAAGTCTTACTCTTTCTTGCGTTTAAAGTAAGCTACCAATTGCTCAGCGCTTTGACCGGGCAGAACGGTAACCAGTTCCCAGCCGTCGTCGCCCCAGGTATCCAGAATCATCTTGGTGTTGTGAATCAGGACCGGTGCGGTTGCGTACTCCCATTTCTCCATGGTCCAACTCTAACCGTCGACCTCGGCGGAATGATGGGGGAGCGACTGTGTGACCGACAATGCCACAACGAGCGGAAGGGCGCTTGAGAAAAGCTTAGGTGGGCTCAGAGGCAGAAGGGGCCTCGTGCCTACCGCGCGTTAAAGTCTCACCTCCAACGTGCGGCAGGCACGAGGCCCGCGTCATGGAATCGTTCAGCGTCAGTTCGTCGTCAGGTCTACTACGAACGGTTCATCAAAGGCAGTACCGTCGTTAAGGCTCCTTTCCGCCAACTTGGTTCCAGACGTTCCGTCTACCAGCTTGATGGTGCCATCGCTGGCGAAACCGAAACGGACTGTTTCGGTCACCGTCTGCGGAAACCGAGTGATGTAGCCGGCGACCTCTCCGAAGTCCCTATTCCAGTCGTGGTGTTTGTCGTGCCAGTCGTCCTTTCCCCAGCAGTAGGCGCACAGCCCGCCCGCCGGCTCCACAGCGTAGGTGACCGTGGCGCAGTACTGCGCCACCTTTCCGTAAATCAGCACGTCGACGGCCTGACCGGGCTCGAGCTTGACGTCGACTCCGGCATTGACGCCGAGTTTGTACGAGAACGACTCGGTTTTGTTGTGCATCCAATCATGCTGATACCCGATGGTCGTAGCAACGCCGCCACCACTACCGAGGATCTTGAGTTCGGCCTTGATCGAAAGATCCCATTTGACGGTGTTGGTGTTCGACCACGAATTCGAGATCGTATCGGTGTATTCGGTGGTGGCGTTGACGTGGTAGGTGCCGCTCGCAGAGCTCGTATTGACGAGATGCTCGACAATGGCCAGCTGTTTGTCCACGGCGTCTTTTGGGTCATCGAATTTCACTTCGATTGGCCTGAGACGAAGTGCGGCTTGGCCCCAGCCGTAGTCTCGGTACATATCGCCCACGTATTGGGTGGGAGCAGGTGAATGAAGATACGCCGACGACGGACGATAATTGCGGATCTTTTTGATGGCGTCTTTGAGTGCTTCGGTCGTCAAACCCAGTTGGGATTGATCGGAATCAGAGATGGTCCGTTCTTCTGCTCCGGTAAAACCTGCACTGGTCGTACCGTTGAGAGTATTTGTCGTCAGCGTGTACCCGAGTGACATTGAATTGAATATCCTCTCCGAGGTGAGACTGTGGTGTTCGTAGAAATGAGTGCCCGACAAGCGATATGACCTTTCTGATCACCCCAATGCATAGCAAGTATTTCTCGGTGAGTCTGATATCGCCCGGGTTGGCTCCCCGGTGATTTCAGAGTAGAGGTGAGCCCGGCATCGCGGGCCGTTTTCGAACGTGTGTCAGATAATTGACCGTCAAGCATGGCGGTAATCGACGTTCTAGGACTCGCGACGCCGTTCGCGATTGAAAAGATTGGTTCATGGTATGCCAAGGCGGCGTTGGTGTCTCATCCGGAACGCAGAGGCGTTTGGGCGACGGGTGAGCGGCCCGATAGAGGGAGGACCACTGACCTAGGGGCGATTGGTCAGAATGCTCAGCAAATCAGTCGGCCTATCTCCTCAGGGGGCAAGAAAATAATGGTGTGACGTGGTGGAACGGCTGTGCGGGCAGGGAGCCTCACGTCTGTACTCAGGTCGGTGGAGTGGATGTTGTAATGTAACTCGACATTGTGCTACGAATTCGGTATCCTTGAGTTTAAAGGTCCCATCCCGCTGATAAGAGCCCCTGGGCTCTCCGCAAGGTAGGCGGGATGGTCATTTTACCAGTATCGTTTCATTCCATAGCGAAATAGATCGAAGTCAGTCCAGTCGATTCGTTCTTGTAGCGCAGTTTCCGCTTCCGTGTCCCCGCGCTCGAGCGAACGGAACTTTGCCCAGGAAAAGTAGTCAGCAATTTGTCCGTTAAGGTCGGCTTTTACGGGGTGGATCAACATCTGGTATTCCGCTTTAAGCATTTTGAGCTGGGGTTTTATTCTGGCTTGAAATGCTTTACATTGTTTGGCAGTGAGAGCTGAATCAAAAATTAGGATGACCTGCCGGTGTTTACCACCGAACATTTTGAGTACCCACTTTCCCATTGCCGCTCCGAATAGGGAAAAGAGCTCGACGGGGTCGTGTTTGCAGGGGTGGGCGTAATGCTTGTCGATCCATAGACTATGAACTTTGATGACATCTTCTAGTTGTCCGATGGAATCGATGACACGTTTGCGAGTTCCTTTGCTGTTGTTGGTCGCATGAAACTCGATATCCGTGCTACGCCGGGCCATCTGTTCGTATTTAAGGCTCTGCATAACGCTAGCTGAACGACACGGCTGGGTAGTGTACATGGCAGATAGAACGAAATGATCAGAGCCTTTGTGCGAAAAGTCGAAGTTGCCCGATTCATCCATAAAGACGAACAAAGTATCTATATCGTTAGCATCGAAAGTTGCAGCTATGTCGCGATCAGGAATATCGATTGAGATACGGGTCTCCGTTCTATCCGGATCAGAAATGATTGCGTATAGATGTCTTCGGTTGGTCGCTTGCTGCGATGTGCATGCTTGAACCAACGGATTTCATTATATAGAGTTATGAGGATATACTCCGTATCGAAGATCGGCAGGGGTATGTCCTGGTGACAGCACTGGGGGATTGTCCCGAGGCCTATGGAGATCGAGGTAAGTTTCGTGAAGACCGGAGTGGCGCAATTGCCCCTGAGCGACGATGCGGCCGAACGAGACGGAGATGAAACGGACGTAAAACAGCGGCCCTACCGTTCACGATAAGGCCGCTGTCCTGATTTTCATCGGCGGTGGCGGTGGGATTTTCGATCACATGTCTGCTCTCCTAGTCAAGAGTTTGCCGACGTGTTGAGCTGGATATTGACTTTCGGAGTGTTTTGGGTCGTTTTGACAGCAAGACCTGTATCCCGTACTGGCTTTGGACGAGCTGTGGACGGGATGGGCGTCCTGGTTCTTGTCGCAACTTGTTCAAAAAGATCCCGGACACGGGGGTACCCCCGTGTTTCAGCCTTCTCGAAGACAATCAATCCAAGCTTTGGGTTCATCAGTATAGCTGAAACACTTGGGGTACTCCTTTACTGAGATAATAGGGAAACGACACCCGCCACACCCGCCAATGGATGTTTCACCTGGTTGTACCGGCGGGTGTCAAGAAAAGCTTACACCCGCTTCTGACCCGCCACACCCGCCTTTACACCCGCCAAATGTTTGGCGTTGTCGGCCCATCAATGGAAGAGAAATCAGAAATCTGAAACACTGCGGGTTGCTGCATTGAAGAGTGCTCGCCTACGATGACTAGAACAAGCTTGGAAAAAGAGGACAGGACTCAACGATGCCGAAACAGGTTAATCTCAGCGAGGAACGCGCTGAACAGGTGCGTCAGGCGGCGGCTGGCGAGCACATGAACCCTGATGAGTGGGTGGATCGTGAGTTGCAACGTTCGCTTCGTCGACGTCAGCTTGAGGCGTTCACTGGTCCGGATGAGGATACTCGTGCGTGGATGAGAACTGCGCACGCAACGAGTGAGTTGATTTGGAGTCAAACGGCTGCTGGCGAACGAACTGGCCGTTGAGGAGATTCCCCTAGTGGTTAAACGCGGTCATATCTATCGTCATGCTCGCCTTGGCATGCGGTTCGTTGTCTTGTCTTCCGATGATTGGAATGCGACGTCTTATACTGCCAGTGTTCTTGCTGCGCCTATTACTCATTCGTCGACCGATATGGCTGGTGTTGAGATTCCCTATCTTGTGAATCTCAACGATGCCGACTCGGTGAGTGGCTTTGTACGGATCGCAGAGGCGTCGCAGGTGCTTGCTTCCGACCTTGTACAGCCTGATCGTGATGAGATGCTGTCGGGTGCGTCATTGAGCAATATAAAAACCATGTGGGACGAGTTCCTAGGATATTAGCTCCCGGGATGCGATGATGCTCAATACTTCATCCATATGGTCGACCACCGCCGTAGCGTTGGCGTGTTTGAACTTTGCGCGTTTCCCTTCTTTATTGGCGAGAGCGATGATAGGAACTCCTGCCGTTTGTCCGGCTTCTACGTCGGAGGCTGAGTCGCCGATAAAGAGGCTGCTTTCCAACTTGATCTGGGCAACGTTGGAAGCGAATGAGAGGACGTGTTTGTGGGGTTTCATCAGATCAGGACGCCCGAACGGGCGCGCGCTGACTAGGTGGATATTGTCCGTGAGCCGGAAGCGTTTAAGAAACAGCTGTATGCAAGCCTCTGCATTGTTGCTCGCCACGATGACCGGCAGGCCCCTCGCGGAACACTGTTCAAAGAGGTTGATGGCACCGGGTGTGACCGTTGCGGACTCTGCTGCTTGAATTTCAGCGTGGACTAGTTCGGTTTCAACCCAATCCAGGGAGTCCTCACTCAGGACTCCCTGGCACTGGCGTAGCACTTCCATCGGGTCCGTGGTGCCGTCAAGGGTCTTTCCTAGGTTGGTATCAAATTGGCGGACGAGATCCACTAGCCGTTCAGCGATCTTTGAAGCTGGGTATCCGGCAAAGACGTCCGCGACGGGTCCGTCGAAATCCAAAATCACGGCAGACATTACAGTCCCTATTCAGAATCGAACCAGTGTGATGGTTGCATCATCATGGAGTTTCGAGCTTCCATGGCTTCCTTGTTCGAGCTCGTGTTGGCGGACCCAATCTATAACGCTTCGGGGGCCGTACTGTTCGGCAGCTTCAATGATCCGCATCCAGGGTTGGCTGAATTTCTCGTTGAGTCTCGAAACTCCGTCGGAGCATAGGACCAAACTGTTGAGCGTAGAGATGTCGATGGAGCCGGTCCGTGCTTGCAGGGCGGCTTCTGGTCTTGAATCTGCGACCCAGAACCCGCCTTCCTTATTGCGCACAGTGGAAATATATTCGGGGGTGAGGCGTTGGATGCCATCGACATCTTCCGGTTCTGGCGTTTGTTTAAGTTCGTCTAGCCGGGTATCTGCGACACATTCCGTTTGACCATCAATCGTTTTCCACGCCACAGCTGCATCCCCAAGAACCAGGTATTCTACTTGATCGGATTCCCATCGGGCCGCTGCGACGGTGGCTCCAGGTGTCACTGGGTTGGCGATGTCGCATGTTTCCGCGTGACTGTCCGCCGTCATCGCTATTGCTGACTTCAGGATTGTGGTAAGTGATGTGCTGGTGGAATAGGACGCCATGAAGTTTGCAGCCAGCGTCCATACATACCAAGGCACGTCGTGTATGCATCCGTCGTTTGGGTAACGAGTGATGCCGTCGAGAGTTAGGGCCCAAGTGGGGGAACAGTTCGCGAGGTCCTCGTTGGGTTTCGCAGATGAGCCGGGTTCGGTGCTGAAACTTATTGACCGTGCTTCTCTCGTTCCCATAGCTTGTAACTCTCCGTGATAGTAGGGGTCTTCACTCCCGAACTGGTTGAAGCTCTTTTTTCTGTTGCATTGAAGTAGGGCGACGTAGCCACATTGCAATGAAAATCAGTGCGAGCCCAAGAGCAACCTGTAGGAGTATAGGTTCCCGTAGTAGCGCGACTCCAAGGATAACGGCAACTGCTGGTAGCAAGTAGCTGACAATGGAAGCTGCAGTTGGCCCATCATCCGTGATGATTCGATAGTTCAGAATGTAGGCCAAGCCGGTGCTCAGGATGCCAAGAATGGATACTGCTCCAACGGCGGACAAGGGGATGTCCAAGCTCCAATTTGAGAATGCAGCAACAGGTATGGCAATGATTGCAGCGCATGTCATTTGGCCGGTCGCCATAGGTATAACCTTCGATTTTTCTTTCGCCAGGAACCGCCCGATGTACAAGTAGCTAATCGCATACGACACCGTCGCTCCCAAGCAGTAGAGCGCTCCCCATGAAAAAAGGAAGGTGCCTTGATTCCAAGGCGAATAAATTAGCAGAACTCCTGCAAAACCAATAAGGAGACTCAACCCGTTGCTCTTGGCATCAGAACCTTTCCGGTATGCCAGGATAGTCAGCAAAGCCGTCCATAGCGGTGTACTGGCATTTACCACCCCCGCGATAGATGACGGAACAGTTTCTTGCCCAAGAGCGAACAGCGAGTAGGGAATGACGTTCCCAAAGAGAGCGGCAATGGCGAGGTGCCCCCAGGTCCGCCATCCTGAGGGCAAACGCATTCTCATAGCTGCGAGAACAGTAATTAGCGCAAGCGCTCCCAATCCAAGGCGAATGAATGTAATTTGCATAGGAGTGAAGCCTTCAAGCGAAATTTCGACCCACATGAAGGCTGAGCCCCAGATTGATGCGAGGACGAGAACTCGAAGTACTCCAGCGTGTTTTTGCGCCATTAGTTGACCTTGATTTCATAGTCAAGGCCATTCAAGTCCGATCGCATGCGAAAGACAGTAACTTCGAATGGTTCTTTTTCCTGGTCGAGGCCCGTATGAACTACCTCTATGATTGGAACTCCAGCTGGCACCTCTAGGCGCTTGGTTTCGTCTGCGGTTGGCATCCTGCTGCTAATTTCTTCTCTGATCCAGGTGATGACATAACCTTTATCCTCAAAACGTCCGTAGAGTGAACCTTTTCCCAGGTTGGTTGAATCTTCCAACGGGCTGTCTTCGGCAACCTGCACTGGGATGAATGTAACCCCCACTTGTACTGGCACGTCATCTGCGAAATACCAGTTTTCACGGCGTACAACCGGTTCCTCAGTACTAATTCGCAAACGTTCCGCTATTTCTGAAGGCGGTGCCTCCTTTGTAATCGATGTGCATTTCGTACTGGGTGTTTTACCCTGCTTCTCGACCTCAGCCCGGAAAGGTGACAGGCCCGTCTGCTCCCGTAGCTTGTTCGAATAGCGTTCACTACCCAGCCTGAACAGGCGCTGTTTCGTTCGAACCCGGCTTCCAGACTTACTTAGCGTGTCTATAAGTCCTTCCGCTTCCAGGATCTTTACGGCTTTAGCCGCAGTAGACCGAACGACCCCGTACCGTGTCGCTAGTTCCCGTTGAGACGGTAGCTTCTCGCCCGGTCGGAACCGCCCGTTACCGATATCTTCGCGAAGTTCGTTTGCCATCCTCCAAGATTCGGGAAGGTCGTTTTCCTGCGATTTCGTCTCTTCGTTGCTCATATTCTCACCTCATTTTCCAGTCTAACGTATCTGGCTTAGGCCAGACCCTTGCGAGACGGAAAACTCATATGGTATAACTGGCGTACGCCAATCTGGTACGTACCAAGTTGGCGTACGCCAGAAGTTTAAGTCCCTATTTATCGAGGTGAACGGATGATGCACCGGATAGGATCACACCCTTTTTCTGAAGCGGCGGCTTATATGTGTCGTGAAACGCACGCCCATATCCCGTCGTGGAACGATGTTGCCTGCTCCGACTGTTGGAACCGCGTTATTGAGCACGATGCTCAGGTGGCCCGTGAACTGGATTTGCCTGCGACGCCGCCGCGTGACACGGATTATGTCGATCCAGTAGCGGTTGATCGCGCTATTACCGGTAGCCCGGTGGTTGTGACGTTCCGGGAATGGCGGCGCGCGATGTGGCGGCTGAGCTGTCGATCGAATTGGACTGACCGTCGCGCGTTCGCGTATTTGACCGGGCACGTGGTGGTCACCTGCCGCCTCGGTAATCCGATTCCATTTGACCTTCTGTTGACGGTTACGCATCGTCCCTGTAGTGCGCGCCAGCTGTGCGATCTCGTGTCGCGCCGCCTGCGTGCCCGCCGCCGGGCCGCCTCCCGCGCTTCGTCAGCGCCCCATGCGCGTCATGGTTCTGTTCTCCGCGCTCAGCGCTCAATCAGTGCCGACGCCGCTTGAACGGTTCTCTTTCTCTTTTATGGCTCTAGCTAGTGGGAATCCCATGTGGTGCCGGTTCGATCCCGGCCTAGAGCACTGATGCTTCGGCATCTGGGCGTGCTGTCTGTCGCTTCGGTGATGGATGGCTCCCAGGCGAGGTGGCGTGCACCTGAGGCAGGCCACCGTTGAACTCATCGGAGACCCCGAGTGGGCTGCCAAACTAATCGGGATGGGTGGCAGCGAGACCAGTCTGTACTTTGCTGGGAGTTCATAAGCCCGAGGGATCGGGTCACGGCGTTGGAGACGACGTTCCGGGCACGGGCGCAGTGTTGTTCGCTCCATGTGGAGCACTACAACGTGGATCTGCCTCCAGGCGGGGAATCTCGTTGCTACGGCGCGGGAGGGAGCTTCCCAACGGAAGCGAGTGGGAGCGCAAATAGTGTGTATGACCAGGTTACGGGCCTGACCTACTGTGCATGAGCCGGTGAGCTTCTTGCTTGGCGACTCTGCGACGGGGGTTGAGGTGTTCCCTTTTGGATCTGTGGATTGGTGTTCCCTCTTTTGTTGAGGGTGACACCGGAACTCGTGAGCGCGATGACTGACTGTACCCGAATTCGGTCAGGAATGTTGCTTGTCCAACACTCGCCCGATCGACCACGACCTGACTGACGACTTGCAGAGCCAGAAGCTCGCGCCCCTTTTTGAAGGGGCCCGGCGCCCGGCATGGGGAGCTGGCTGTGCGCAGCGCATAAGGGAGCCCTTTCTCAAGGGTTCGCTTGCCGTTCAAGGGGCTCCCTTGTGCACTGTTTTATTTCTCTGTCTGACTTCTCGTCTCGGTGCTCTTCTTCTCCCGATCATCTGCTGTCTCGGCTGGTCGTGGGTAGTGGAGTGTCAACCGATACATACAGGGAGGTTAGCGGTTACCGATGATGTGGGAAGACTTCCAGCGGACGCTGGAGAGAAATTTCGCTGAGATCGGCAATGAGTTTATGCGTACTGCGTTGCGCATGTGGCAAAAGCCGATCCGCCCGGTGGCCCGGTTCGTCCGCGATGATGAGTTCACTGCGGACGTGTGGCCTGCTGGCGACACTGTCGACTGGGATGAGATGGCGGTGAAGGGGAGAGAAGGCCCCTATGCCACTAGCGAACTGCTCTTTCTGAGCATGAGCGCCGGGATTGCCCTGAGAGAACCGTTCCATGTTGTCCGCGCTCTGGATTTCGTGACTGATGAGGCGACTCTCGAGGTCATGTGGGATGCGCTGTACGAGATCCGTTCCGGTGAGGCATGGAGGCGGTGAGTATGACCGGAACGGAATATCGCAACGCTAAACGTGCCTACAAATCCGCTCGGCGGCGGTTTGGTCGCCTACAGCAAAGCCAGCAGCGGCGTGGAATACCGGCAGGTTCGGACCATCCATTGGCGGTATACCAACGCCAGGAAGTCAAGGCTCAGCACCATCGCATGGCGCTACTGCAATGGAGATACCTGGCGCGGATGCGCCAGCAACAGGCGGCCCGCTTGGCCGCCACCTTGGCTTGTCTCATTTTCGTTATCGCCGCTGTGGCCGTTGTTGTCGCGTAATGCGGTGGGGGAAAGGAAACGGTAATTGTGATTGATCTTGTTGTGTCCGCTACGGCGGGTATGGCAGCGGCGACCGGTGCGGTTGCCTGCCTCGGTTGTGGTTGGAGGCGGTCGTTGGCTGCGGAACGTGACCGAGCTGAGAAGTATCGCTACCTATGGTCCGCCTCGCGGGCCGAAGCCGAACGTGACGAACTGACCGGCGTTTTCAACCGCCGTGGATGGCACCGGCAGGTCGAAGCGCACCGTGCTATTGCAGGGTCTTCGGCGGCGTCCGAGCGGCTTTGGATCGTCCTGGTCGATCTCGACGGTTTCAAGATGGTGAATGACACCCAGGGGCACGCGGCTGGCGATGCCGTTCTAGTCGATCTGGCTGCGCGGCTGCGGCAGTTGCCGGAACATCCGTTGGTGGGGCGTCTTGGTGGCGATGAATTCGCCGTTCTAGCCACGACCGCAGCGGTAGAGGCGATCCGGGCCGGGCATGCCGATCCGATCGTCGAGACCACCGAGGGAGTGGTGACAGTGCGTGTGTCAGCGGGTGCCGCTCCATTCTCAGCCGATCGACTGACTATGGCGATACGCAGCGCTGATGATGCTCTCTACGCCGCAAAGGATTCGAGTGACCGTCTGGCGGTTCAGACCGGGAGGCTGTCGGACGCCGGCGGTGCAACCCGTCCGTCTCAGCGGGTACGCGACCGTGGCCGCTCAACCGATCGCGATCGGGAGGTGATCTGATGGGACAGGCTCAACATCGCGCTACTGCCCAACAGTTGGTTGCCAGTGTCGCCCAGGGAGATTCCGAGCTGTATGCCGCCGTGGTGTGGCTGGCTGAGGCCGACTGTAGTGGCGACATCATCGCTGACGCTGATTTCGTCAGCATGTTCCACGACTACACGCCCGATCCAGTACCTATGGGCGAAGTCGACGAGGAGATGTTGGAATCGCTGCTCCGACAGCATCGCCGCCGTGGTTGGCGGACCGATCGCCCCGCGAAGCAGCAGCCATATATCGCGGCGATCGGCGGTCTCGCTCTAGCCGGATTCAAACCATATGAGCAGATCCTGTCCCGTGCGTCCGATGACCTCACCGAACATGATCAAAACTTGCTGATTCGGTGTATCGGAATCTCCTACGGACTGAAGGGCGGAAACAATGTCGCCTGACCGCCGCACCATCGCCGTGGCGCTGACATCCGCGTTGTCGCTCGTCACCTTCGCCCTCACTGTCACGACTCTCTTCGTTTCGTAAGGAGGGCAGGATGCAACCAATCCGAATGCGCCTGATCGCCGACGGCCCTGCTATCGCGGCTCTACTTGACCTCCTGGAGTCCGCTGGAGTCGACATCATCGAAGTCTCCCAGCCCTACCCGGCACGCCGGTCACCAGGGCAACAGCGGGTCTATGTCGACCTCAACATTCCAAGCACGTCGCTCGACTGAATCCAAATCCCAACAGAGAGGAGATTGCATGTACCGATATTCCATCGCCTACACCATCACGTGCGCACCAGGATCGGCAACAGGAGCCGACTACGTCGAATCCTCCACGCCACTGACCGACGCCGCTCTAGATCGCTATATCACCGAACTAGAGGCACAACTATCGGCTAGTCAGAACAGGCCTGTGACCGTGCGCGTGTCCAACATCAGCGAAATTTCGAAGAAAGAGCCAGCGGTCTAGCCGACCATTCCATACCGCTCCGCACCGCTGGGGACTAGGCACGGCAACTCGTTGTCTTGGCAGGGTTCGAGCCCCTGGCGGAACACCCATCTTCGTTTCTTTAGCGCCCTACCCAGACAAATTAGAAAGGAATGCCTGTGGCCAGTAAAAATACCATCGACCAGGTTTTCGATGTCATTACCGCCGCGAACCTGGCCGAGAATCCAGCCTCTGCCGAATGGGTGCGCCTGGAGGATGTCCGCGCCGCTGTGCCAAACCTTGGTCGCCGTGACGTCGACCAAGCCCTAGTAAAGCTATTCGAGGATAAGCGCCTCCACGTCGGACCGGAAGAACACCGGGCCCGTCTCACTACCTCTCAGCGGGAGGCAGCCTTGTGGCTCGGGGGCGGCTACATCCACTACGTCATGCTCACGGCCCGCCCGGGCTCCGGTCGATAAGGACACATTGTTATTACCGCTCCGCACCGTTTGGGGACAAGACACAACAAAAAACATTGTCTTGGCAGGGTTCGAGCCCCTGGCGGAGCGCTCATGAATCGTTTGTAGACAACCATCCCACGACAAAGGAACAACACATTATGGCAGCGACACCGACTCCGGCCTCTGATGAGCCGGATGACAACAGCAACACTGATGACGAACTAGCCCGAAACTTGCTGGGCACCGTCTGGTGCGAGGGGTGCGACCGGTCGGTCGACGAATGCTCGTGCGAACGCAAGCTACGGCTGAAATTTGCCCAACCGAACAAGGACACTTCGTCGAAGACCTCCGGTGGCGAAGAAACAGGCGAACACAGTGACGGGGTCGAACAGGCCCACACCGAACAGGCGAACACGACCAAACAGCGTTCGGTCTCGCAGCCGAACACGGGCCGAACGAACACGCGCGCAGAAGCGAACACTCATCGAACACCGCCGGACCGAACAGTTGGTCGCGACTGGGGTTTGATCCTGATTGGACTACTGGCCGGTGGGCTCGCCCTCGGCGGGTTCGCCGCGAGCTTCCAAACGGTGACCGATTCTATGGCGGGGTCGTTTGAACAGCCCTGGCTCGTGCCGCTGGTGGTTGACCTGGGAATCATTGTGTTTACCCTGCTGGATATCGTTCTCGCTCGTCGGGATATGCGTATCTCCTGGCTGCGCTACATCCCCTGGGGTTTGACGGCAGGCACCATCTGGTTGAACGTCGCCGCTGGCGGAACGACCGAAGAGAAAGTTGCTCACGCGGCTTTGCCGGCCATGTGGGTGGTGTTTTCCGAGGTCGTTGCTCACGTGATGCGGCGTCAAACCCGGGAGGACCGCGATACGACCGTCGAGCCGATCCCGTTGATGCGGTGGGTATGCGCGCCGTGGGCGACGATCAAACTGTGGCGGTCTATGAAGCTGTGGGACATCCGCCGCTACCGCACCGCGCTTGAACGTGAGGAACAGCGGCAGCAGTCCCGCGCGGTGATCGTCGATCATTGGGGTTCTGTTCGCCGTGCCCCGAGACGGTTGCGGGTGTCGTATCGCCAACACAAGATCACGGTCGAACATGTTCTCCAAGCCGCCGCCGACAGTGGGCAGCGAACACCGGCACCTGTTCGGTCGAACACGAGCGAACATGATTCTTCGACGCGATCGAACACGCCGTCCCCATCGCGTTCGGCTTCATCGACACGGTCAACACGATCGAACAAGCAGAACGGATCGAAGCGTTCGCCTGTTCGGTCGAAGGCGTCGACGTCGCAAAAACTGTCCGAAGCCTATGCGGCGTTGACCGCTGAGGGCGCGTCGAACCCGACGGTGCGCGATCTCGCTGACCGTGCCGGTGTTTCGTCATCAACGGCATGGCAGTGGAAGAACCGCCTCGACAAGACCAAGAACACCAGCACCAAACCTGACACTGGAAAGGAGTAGGCATGGCTGCGCCTGTAGGCAAACCTACCGACTGGAGCCCGTTCACCGGTGCCGCCGAAGGTGCCGGCGACTCCGATGCTGCCGAGAGCGAGGCCGATAACTCCTCTGCCGGTGACGAAGACGCCAGGGATGTCGAGCAGGCGCAACCGCGATTGACTCTGCTCGACCCACCGGCTGAAGCTGGCCCGGAGGAGCCGGACGAAAAGTCGGCACTCGGCACTCGGCACTCTCACGACACCAATGCCGAGATTAAAACAGCAGGTCACAGTGATCACGGGGAGGGCGAAAGTCGGCACTCGGCACTCGATGCCGACTCGTCAGTGCCGACTTTGGAAACCGACACACCGGCGGCGACTACCGCGTTCAGAGAGCGCCTGCGATCTGAATTCTCGGCGCCATTGTCGTGGCAACGCCGGCCCGCCGCTCCCGCCGAAATGCTCGAATGGGCCCGGCAGGGCCATTGGGGGCAGGCGGTCGATCCGGACGCAGAACCTGAACGCATTCGGGGTCTGTCGGCGGGGTGGGCGTGGCTGGCCGTGAGTGTCATCAGCGCGCTGCGCGTGGTCGAATGGCTTATCGAACGCCCCACCCGCTTTATCACCGTGGTGGTGGCGGTGTTGTTGACGGTCGGCTGGTGGCACCTGGCGTAGAACCACCCCTCAACCCTCCCTTCCCCCTGCATGCCAGGGGTTCTGTGTCGACGTGATCGCCTCACGTCGACTTTCTTTTTACCCAAAAATCTGTTTCCCCTCGTCATTTATCAATTTCGAACTCATGATGGGAGTATTTCTATGGCTGTAATGGCAGGAGCCGCCGGGATCATTTGGGGAATCCTAGCGCTGTTGAAAGTCCACCCCAAAGCCCAAGCAGTTTTGCTTGTCTTCTTGGGCGCGGGTGCTGGTGGCCTGTTGGGTGAGTGGATCGGGCGTCTAGCGGCGTTCATGGTGCGCGCTGTTGATGCCGGTACCGGTTGGGCGATTGGGATGTCGCTCGGGTGGGGACTGGCACTTGGTGTGCTGTTGTTTTGGGTGATCATCATGTTGCCCAACAATGTCGAGCCTGTCGGGCTCGATAACGCCAAGTGGATTCGCCCGACATTGTATATTTCCTCGGTGTTCCTGTGGCCGTTTGTGATGCTGCTGGGCGGTGGCCTGCAGACGATGGCCGCGACGGTGGGGGTGTAGCCCATGTCAGTGCTGATCGTTTCCATTGCTATCGCCGGAGTGTTTACCTTCGGAGTCCGGCGGGCTATCACCGACACCACGTGTGCGGTAAAGGGCGTCGACACGCCATCGCTGGCAAAGTGGCGGGCGCGGAAAGAACACCGCGCCGAAAAGAAAGCCAACCGAGCTGAAAAGAAAGCCGATAAGGCACCAAGCCCGTTTGCTGGTTGGTGTTCGGATGTGTGGCGTGACTGGTGGACCCGAAGAGCGGAGGCCCACCGGGCCAACGAAACCGCACGCCGGGCCAACAACGGAGTACTTCCCGGCACCGCCCGTGGTTGGGCCTACCAAGAAGCCTCCCTACGGTGGCGGCGCGCATGGGCGGCCGCTATCGCGAAACAGGAGGAGCGTTTCGGTCTCCCCATTTCCGATACCACCAATCGAGATAAGGAATCGACGCGCAACAACAACACCGATGACGATCCGGCTCCCGCCCAGGACTCGTCTCAGCCGGAACCGGGCGAGGCGACCACGGAACCGAGCCAGACGACTGAGGGCGAGGCGGTGGACGGTGCGTCCGGGTCAGACGAGGCGGAGACGGTGGTGCAACGACCTGGTGGTGATGTCGCCCTTGACGAGGGAAGCGAGGCTGGCGAAGAGGCGATCGACGAGCCGGTCCATGACCCACCGCCGTCAACGCAGGGGGTCGATGATCCCTACAGCAACGCAAACGGGGAAGTGCATGATGATTCGATCGACGAGCAAGCCCGCGACGCTGCTGCAACGCCACTCAATCTCGACGATCCGGCCCTGGAGGAGGGGAGTCGACGGCTCACGTTGCAAACGATCGACGAACTAGCCGTTGACGATCGAGTAGGCGAGACCACCGACGGCGCATCGTTGCGGTCAAAGGCAAAAACGGGGTCGTTTAAGGAACTGAAGGATGGCTTGGCGACCGGGGCGATTACAGCGACACCGGCGGCGACGAATCTGATGGCAGCGATTCTATTTGCCGAATCGATGAAACAACAGGCCGACGGTGTCATGACCTCGATCGATCGAGCGAAAGCAGATCTGGCACTCAACGGTGTTGAAGGCAGGCCGATCGACGAACTCACCGCCGCCAGTGACCACGCCCAAGGCGTGTGGTTGATGTTCGGTGATGTCAATGAGGCTCTGCGCCGTCAGATCGCTCTACGCGAGATATTCCTCGCCAACGATGAAACCGGTAGCAAGGCATTTGTCGCCGGTCAATAGACACCCGCCGGGAACGCCGCTCGGCTCAATCGATGTGCGTTCCCGGCGGTCTTTCAACACAAGAAGTCACACAATGAAAGAGAGACACGATGAGTGACATATCAGCAGAATCGAACTCCCTCCCCCGGGCGATGCAGTTTTGTCAGGCGATGGCGAAACAAGCCGACGAGGCCATCCCCAACGTCGAGAGAGCCAAGGCCGATCTGACTGCCTCGGAGGTCACCGGTCGCCCGATCGACGGTCTCGCGGTGGCAATGGAAATACTCGCCGACCTGCGTGAGTCGTTCCAGGCGGCTGACGCGGCCCTGTCGGAACAGTTGACCGCCCGCGAAGCGCTGCAAGCCAATCAGGAAGCTGGTAGCAAGGACTTCCTGACCGGCGAATAAACCAACACCACTGTGGCCACCGTTGGATACGCCTGCTGATGTGTGTCCAATGGTGGCTGACCTATCTGGCTTCTATACGCCTTTTACTTGTGACGGCTGCCCGTTGTTTCTTCGTCGGCTGCCGTCGTGCTTGTTTCGTACTTCTTGTTCTTTGGAGGTTGCCATGACGACCACGGCGGCGCCTGCCGACCACACCACCAATAACACCGCCGACACCAGCCTGGCCGATAGTGCTGAGACCGAACCGGGTGAGGCGGTCCAGGTGGATAAACCACCTCCACATCTCTCATTCGATCCGACCGATTCATGGTGGCAGCGGCTGCAACCCCAACTGTTGCCGTGGAAACTCGGCGGCATCATCGCCGCCGCGGCCAATGTTGCTTGGGTGGCGTCGTTGTTTTTGCATCCGCTTCTCATGGCGGCCCTGGTCGCGATTGCGGGTGGTGTGTGGTTGGCCTACTGGAGACACACCACGAGCCAACACGGCTGGCTAACCACCCGCGCCGCACATTACGCCTATTTCGTCTACGTGTTGGGGGTGGGTTGGTCGGCCTGGTATCTGCTGGCCGGCCCCAGCGCCCGCCTCTGGTGCGCCGGTGGCCTATTGGTACTGGTCGGCGGTATCCGGCATTGGCGCAACGTGCGCATCCCCAACCCGGCTGATTTTGCCCCGCCCGAGCCCGATACGCCTCCGGCGGTGGAAGATCCGGTCGCCGAGGAGGCGACACCAGTCGAAGAGGACACACCGGTCAGTATCCATCAACAGGTGGTGGACGATTGGGACACGCACATCGCCGCTGCCAACGCTCCATTGCCTGGTAGCAGCGTGGATATCACTGATATCGGTGAGTATTCGACAGTGTATGACGGTATGTTGGTGCGGGCGAAACAAACGTTTAAAACCGTCACCGACAACCTCGACAAAATCGCCACAGGCTTGGATATCCCGGCTCATCAACTGATCGTGGAAGAACACCCGTCAGGTCGCCCCTCGCTGTTTCAGTTGACCTACAACCACACTGACGCGATCGGGGAATCGGCAGCCTGGCCGGGGTCGACATTTGATACCGAGTCCGGCCAGATCCGCCTGGGGCCGCACACCGATGGGCAAGGTGAAGCAACATGGCGAATTTTTTCGAAAAATAGCATCTGGAGCGGCTTCATATGCGGTCAGACCGGTACCGGAAAAAGTCGTGACGCCGACGTGATTGCCTACAACCTGATCGACGATGGACGCACGGTCGTGTGGGCCGGCGACGCCACCGATGGGGCCTCCAGCCCTGCTTTGACGCGTCATGCTGACTGGTATGCCGGGGCCGAACGGGTCCTGGGCATGTTGCAGGCAGCCGAACGGATCATCCAATACCGTAAAGCGCTGTTGAAAGTGCGTGGACAGGTCGGTTTCACTCCCAGTCGGAAGTTTCCCGCGTTGATGATCATCCTCGACGAGGTCCACGAGCTGGTCAAAGACAAGGCAGTAGCGGAGGTATTGAAAACCATCGCCACGCTCGGGAGAAAATTCGGAGTCGCCCTCATCCTCATGGCTCAACAGGCCAGCCTCGAATCGTTTGGCAATAACGAAGCGCTTCGCGCCAACATCGTCGCAGGAAATTTGGTGATGCATAAGACCTCGACGAAGAACCAGTCTCAGTTGATTGGTGGGGTCGATATCAACCCGAACAATCTGCCGGGAGTGCCTGGCTATGCCTACCGCAACGCTCCGACCGACAAGAATGGTCGCCGTGTGGGACGGTCGGCACCGTTCCGGGTCTATCACATGGGAGACCGTCCCGAGGAGGCGTCTGACGACGAGGTCGATCCTAGTGTGGCGCTGTTCGACTCGATCCCGTGTGAAAAGAAGGCACAGTTGGATGCCGGTTCCGCGCGTTTTGCGGGGGAGGCCTATCTCCATCGGCGTGGTGACGCGGAAGCCGACATGGACCGTAACCGCGCCATTGTCGAAGCCGCCGAGTCTGGTGACCACGACGAGATCAATCGGGTTCTGGCCGGAGACATCAAAGCCGCCGGCAGCCAAACTGCCGATCAGTACGGGGCGGCCATCGAGTTTCCCACCTGGGCCGATTTCGCCGACGTCGGCCAGGACGAGACCCGTGGCGTCGATTCCAATGATGATCACCAGCTATCGGAAGCAGCACGCACGGTCCTCGCGACGGTGCGGAATATGGGGCGGTGTCGACCGGTCGACATCGTTCGACGGACCGACCTCAGCGACCGCCATGTACGCAACCAACTGCAATACCTCATTGACCTGGACCTGATATCGAAAGATCCCGAGGTCCAAGGCATCTACTACCCAACCTAAAACCGTGCGCCCCAGTGACTACGAGGGGCGCACTGCACAAGCGAAAGGAAACGATTGAACGACCACATCAGCCACGGCAGTAGCTTCGGGGAACCGACAGCGAATTTCGATGAAATACACGAACGCGCGCTGTTTCATCTCATTGAGGCCGAACGGATCTTGCGGACTCGCTATACCGGGTGGAGCGGCAACCGTCCCACCTGGGGACAACGATCGCTTATGCGACGGGCTGTCAAGCAAATCAAACGGGCACGCACCACGCTCACCCAAGCCCAAGCCATGACACCACCACCGTCGGGTTACGGCTCCGACGACCAGTAACCCACAACCAGATCACACAACCGAATCGAGGGACGCCCCAACTCGGGGGGCGTCCCTCTTCTCATTTCTAAAAGGAGCTCGATGACGACAACGATGAACCTCAGTATCAACCCCGAAAACCCGATTGACTGGACTCTTATCGACGATCGCGACCGCCTCTGGGGCGGAGCAATCACCGGTGGCGTCGCCAGCGGGAAGACCACCCTGCTGCGCCGCATCATTACCGGTGCCAGCGATGCAGGAATCCAGGTCAGCGCTATTCGCGGCGCGAGCGATCCTTTCACCCAGATCCATCAGATCCTCGACGAGGCGCGGGAGGCGATCGATCAGAACCGAGACGCTATGGGAGGCACGAACCCTCCTACGCGTCGTCTGGTGTGCATCGACGATGCCCCAGTCCTCACCGATGATCGCGATTCGTTCCGGAAACTGTCCGCTATCGCTGGCCTCGGTCAAAGCGTGGGCGTGGCGGTCGTCTATACCCTCCAACGGGCTTACAGCACCGGGACGAACCTGGACCCCTCCCAGATGGGCAACGTCATCGGCCTCAACATCACCGACCCCACCAACCGATTCCTACTGAGCGCCAACCCGCAACGCAACCGCTACGGCGTCCACATTGCGCCAATGACCGGAACCCGCACATTCTTCGATGCCGCCGACGTTATCGCTGGACTACGCACCACATAAGCCGACACAAGGAGGACCTTACCCATGACCATCGACGTGCAGACGCTTGTCGCCCGGGTCGATACCTGGCAAAACATCATGTGGGCACTCGGACGCGCGGTAGCCCTGGGCACCCGCAGCAACGCCACCGATGCCCAACGCCAAGCGCACACCGAACTCGACCTCGAAGCCGACCGCGCCTGGCACGCGTTCAACGCACCACTTGTCGCCAAGCTTGATGCCGCCGGAGCCGCTGAGGAGGATATTGAGACTCTGGTCGATCTGATCTGGAGCACCGGGCAGGAACGCTACCTCGCCGGGATGTTCGCTGCGAAATCCGGCGACCTGAACGC